>JADLEG010000123.1 GCA_020846275.1 Alphaproteobacteria bacterium | reverse complement strand
TGCACGTCGTCGAAGTTCTTGTCGGCGCTGCGCTTGGCGAATTCGCCGCCGAGGATCTCCTCCCAGTTCGGGCCCCAGACGATCTTGTCCATCTGCTGGCCGGTGATCAGGCTGCGCGGCCGCGCCGTGGGGCTGGCCTTCATCTCCGGCGCGCTCTGCAGGTGCTCGTAGTCGAAGGTGAAGGGTTCGTAGTAGTCGTCGATCTCCGGCAGGTTGGGGTTGGCAAAGATGTTCATCAGCAGCCGCCACTTGCCGCCCTGGCGCGGGACGATGGAGCCGTCCGCCTTGCGCACCCAGCCGCCGTTCCACTTGTCCTGGTTCTCCCACTCCTTGGGATAGCCGATGCCGGGCTTGGTCTCGACGTTGTTGAACCAGGCGTATTCGACGCCCTCGCGGCTGGTCCACACGTTCTTGCAGGTGACGGAGCAGGTGTGACACCCGATGCACTTGTCGAGGTTCAGCACCATCGCGATCTGCGCGCGGACTTTCATGGTCTTGACCCTTCCCTACTCGGCGGCCTGGACGGATGCGGCCGGCCGCTCGAGCCAGTCGACGTTGGCCATCTTGCGCACGATGACGAACTCGTCGCGGTTCGTGCCGATCGTGCCGTGGTAGTTGAAGCCGTAGCTCTGCTGCGCGTAGCCGCCGATCATGTGCGTCGGCTTCGGGCAGGTGCGGGTGACGGAGTTGTGAATGCCGCCGCGGGCATGCGTGATCTCGCTGCCCGGGACGTTCACGATCTTCTCCTGCGCGTGGTACATCAGCACCATGCCCGAGGGCACGCGCTGGCTGACCACGGCGCGGGCGACCAGCGCGCCGTTCACGTTGAACGCCTCGAGCCAGTCGTTGTCCTCGATGCCGATCTTCTTGGCGTCGACCTCGCTCAGCCAGACGATCGGGCCGCCACGCGACAAGGTGAGCATCAGCAGGTTGTCGGTGTAGGTGCTGTGGATGCCCCATTTCTGGTGCGGCGTGATGAAGTTCAGCACGATCTCGGGATTGCCGTTGTCGCGCTTGCCCAGCATCGACGCCGTCGTCTTGGTGTCGATCGGCGGGCGGTAGACGCACAGGGCCTCGCCGAACGCGATCATCCAGGGATGGTCCTGGTAGAGCTGCTGGCGGCCGGTCAGCGTGCGCCAGGGGATCAACTCGTGCACGTTGGTGTAGCCGGCGTTGTAGGACACATGCTCGGACTCGATGCCGCTCCAGGTCGGCGACGAGATGATCTTGCGCGGCTGCGCCTGAAGGTCGCGGAAGCGCAGCTTCTCGTCCTCGCGCGTGTCCGCCAGGTGCCTATGGTCGCGCCCGGTCTGCTTGCCCAGCGCCTCCCAGGCCTTGACGGCCACATGCCCGTTGGTTTCGGGCGCCAGCATCAGGATCACCTCGGCCGCGTCGATGTCGGTCTCGATCCGCGGCATCCCCTTGGTGACGCCCTCCTCGGCGACCAGGTGATTGAGCTCGCCCAGCGCCTTGACCTCGGCGTCGGTGTTCCAGCCGATGCCCTTGCCGCCGTTGCCGAGCTTGTTCATCAGCGGGCCGAGGGCGGTGAACTTCTTGTAGGTGTTGGGGTAGTCGCGTTCGACCACCGCCATCGCCGGCATCGTCTTGCCCGGCACGGGCTCGCACTCGCCCTTGCGCCACTCCTTGGGCGCGTAGGGCTGGGCCATTTCGCCCGCCGTGTCGTGCATGATCGGCGTCAGCACCAGGTCCTTCTCGACGCCGAGATGGCCGGGGCAGAGCTCGGAGAACTTGCGCGCCACCCCCTTGAAGATCTCCCAGTCGCTGCGCGCCTGCCAGGCCGGGTCGACGGCCGCCGACAGCGGGTGGATGAAGGGGTGCATGTCGGAGGTGTTGAGGTCGTGCTTTTCGTACCAGGTCGCCGTCGGCAGCACGATGTCCGAGTACATGCAGGTGGTCGACATGCGGAAGTCGAGCGTGACCAGCAGGTCGAGCTTGCCTTGCGGCGCCTTGTCCCGCCACTGGACCTCGGTGGGCTTCTGCCCGCCCTCCTCGCCCAGGTCCTTGCCCTGCACGCCGTGCTGCGCACCGAGCAGGTACTTGAGGAAGTATTCGTGCCCCTTGCCGCTCGATCCCAGCAGGTTCGAGCGCCACACGAACATATTGCGCGGGAAGTTGGCGGGATTGTCGGGGTCCTCGCAGGACATGCGCAGCGCGCCGGACTTCAGCGCCGCCACGGCATGCGGCACCGGCTCCTTGCCGGCGGCCGCGGCCTGCCTGGTCAACGCAAGCGGGTTCTCCGCGAGCTGCGGCGCGGACGGCAGCCAGCCCATCCGCTCGGCCCGGACGTTGAAGTCGATCAGGCTGCCCTGCATCGCGGCCTTGTCGGCCAGCGGGGAGAGGATCTCGTCGACGCCCAGCTTCTCGTGGCGCCACTGGCCGGTATGCGCGTAGAAGAACGAGGTGCTGTTCATCTGGCGCGGCGGCCGGTTCCAGTCCAGCGCGAAGGCGAGCGGCGTCCATCCGGTCTGCGGGCGCAGCTTCTCCTGGCCCACGTAGTGCGACCAGCCGCCGCCCGTCTGGCCGATGCAGCCGCACATCACCAGAAGATTGATGATGCCGCGGTAGATCATGTCGCCGTGGTACCAGTGGTTCACGGCGGCGCCCAGGATCACCATCGACTTGCCCTGGGTCTTGGCGGCGTTGTCGGCGAAATCGCGGGCGACCGCGATCACCTTGTCGCGGCTGACGCCGGTGATCGCTTCCTGCCAGGCCGGCGTGTAGGGCACGTTGTCGTCGAACGACTGGGCGACGTTCTCGCCGCCCAGGCCGCGGTCGAGGCCGTAGTTGGCGACGAACAGGTCGAAGACGGTCGCCACCATCGCCTCGCCGTCCTTCAGGCGCACGCGCTTGGCCGGCACGTTGCGGACCAGCACGTCCTCGTGCTTCGAGCCGGGGAAGTGCTGGTGCTCGCGCCCGCCGAAATAGGGGAAGCCCACCGGCAGCACGGCGTCGCGCGCGTCGATCAGGCTGAGCCGCGTCTTGATCTCGCTGCCGTCGGCCGCCTTGGGCTCCAGGTTCCACTTGCCCTGCTCGCCCCAGCGGAAGCCGACCGAGCCGCGCGGCACCGTGACCTTGCCCGAGGCCTGGTCGATGGCGACCGTCTTCCAGTCCGGATTGTTGGCCTCGCCCAGGCCCGCATCGAAATCCGCCGCGCGCAGCAGCCGGTCGGGGACGTAGCGCCCGTCGCGCTCGACCAGCTTCACCAGCATCGGCATGTCGGTGTACTGGCGGCAGTAATTCTCGAAGTAGGGGCTCTTGCCCGCCAGGTGGAACTCCTTGAGGATCACGTGGCCCATGGCCATCGCCAGCGCCGCGTCGGTGCCCTGCTTGGGCGCCAGCCATAGGTCGGCGAACTTCGACGCCTCGCTGTAGTCCGGCGTCACGGTGACGATCTTGGCGCCTTTGTAGCGGACCTCGGTCATGAAATGGGCGTCCGGCGTGCGCGTCTGCGGCACGTTCGATCCCCACATCATGATGAAGCTGGAGTTGTACCAGTCGGCCGATTCCGGCACGTCGGTCTGCTCGCCCCAGGTCTGCGGCGAGGACGGGGGCAGGTCGCAGTACCAGTCGTAGAAGCTCATGCACACCCCGCCGATCAGCGACAGGTAGCGCGAGCCGGCGGCGTAGGAGACCATCGACATGGCGGGGATCGGCGAGAAGCCGATGATGCGGTCGGGCCCGTGGGTCTTGGCGGTGTGGACGTTGGCGGCGGCGATGATTTCGTTCGCCTCGTCCCAGGTTACCCGCACGAAACCGCCACGCCCGCGGATCGACTTGTAGTGCTTCGCCTTCCCCGGATCCTCGGCGATCGACTTCCAGGCCAGCACCGGATCCTTGTGCTGGGCCTTGGCCTCGCGCCACAGCCGCACGAGCCGGCCGCGCACCATCGGGTACTTCACGCGATTGGCGCTGTAGAGATACCAGGAATAGCTGGCGCCGCGCGAGCATCCCCGCGGCTCGTGGTTGGGAAGGTCGGGGCGCGTACGGGGATAGTCGGTCTGCTGCGTCTCCCAGGTGACGATCCCGCCCTTGACGTAGATTTTCCACGAGCACGAGCCGGTGCAGTTGGCCCCGTGGGTCGAGCGCACGATGCGGTCGTGCGCCCAGCGGTCGCGATAGGCCCGCTCCCAGGTGCGATCCTCGTTCGTCACCACGCCGTGGCCGTCGGAGAACGTATCGATGTTCTTGCGCAGGAACATCAGGCGGTCGAGAAAATGGCTCATCGGATTGTCTCCGTTACTCGGCCGGCGCGCCGGTGGCCGCCGGCGGCAGGCGCCGCCGCTCGACGTCGTGCAGCAGGCCGCCCCGGCGCGTGTAGAACGCCCAGGTGATGACGACGCAGCTCAGGTAGAACACCATGAACGCCCACAGCGCGGCTTCGGGGCCGCCGGTCATCGCGATCGAGCTGCCGTAGCTCTTCGGGATGAAGAAGGCGCCGTAGGCGGCGATCGCGGAGGTGAAGCCGATGATGGCCGCCGATTCCTTCTCGGCCTGGCGCGTCTGGTCGGCCGGCGTCATGGCCGATTCGAGCCGGGGGATCTCCTTACGCATGATCGCGGGGATCATCTGGAAGGTCGATGCGTTGCCCACCCCGGTCGCGGTGAACAGCAGCAGGAACATCACCAGGAAGCCCCAGAACGCGTACGGCTCCTCCTTGTGGCCGAGGAAGTAGAGCACTCCGGCAACGCCCGCCATCATCGCGACGAACACCCAGAAGGTGACCCGGCCGCCGCCGTACTTGTCTGACAGCCAGCCCGTCATGGCCCGCGACACGGCGCCGACCAGCGGCCCGAGGAACGCGAACTTCAGGGGATCGACGCCGACGAACTGGGTCTTGGTCAGGAGCGGGAACGCCGCGGAATAGCCGATGAACGATCCGAACGTCCCGGTATAGAGCCAGCACATGACCCAGTTGTGCCGCCGCTGGAAGATGATCGACTGCTCGGCGAAGGATGCCTTCATCGAGGCGATGTCGTTCATGCCGAACCAGGCCGCGATCGACGAGGCAAGGATGAACGGCACCCAGACGAAGCCGGCGTTCTGCAGGAACAGGCTGGCCTGGCGACCGCCTTCCGTCGACACCTGCGGGTCGCCGCCCAGCACGCCGAAGACGCCGGCGGTGATGGCCAGCGGCACCAGGAACTGCACCACGCTGACGCCCAGGTTGCCGAGGCCGGCATTGAGCGCCAGCGCGTGGCCCTTTTCCGCCCGCGGGAAGAAGAAGCTGATGTTCGACATCGACGAGGCGAAGTTGCCGCCGCCGAAGCCGCACAGCAGGGCGAGCAGCAGGAACACCCAGTAGGGCGTATCCGGGCTCTGCACCGCGACGCCGATGCCGATCGCCGGCAGCAGCAGCGAGGCGGTCGACAGCGTCGTCCACAGGCGCCCGCCGAAGATCGGCACCATGAACGAGTAGAAGATGCGCAGCGTCGCCCCCGACAGGCCCGGCAGCGCGGCCAGCCAGAACAACTGATCGGTCGTGTACTTGAAGCCGACCTGCGGCAGTTTCGCCACCACCACGCTCCACACCATCCACACGGCGAAGGCGAGCAGCAGGCAGGGGATCGAGATGTAAAGATTTCGCCGCGCGATGGCGTGGCCGGTGTCCTTCCAGAACGCCGGCTCCTCGGGCCGCCAGTCCGTCAGGATATGCGGCCCCAGCACGCCTTCGTGCGTGGGCTTGTGGATCTCCTCCATCTCGGGCAGCTCGGGCAGGCGTGCGAGGATCGGCGCCGCCGCGGCCCGCTCCATGCGCTGGATCGCCGTGTGCATCCACAGCAGCGCGCCGGCGACGAGCAGGAACATCAGCATGAAGCAGCTGGTCCATACGCCGGTCAGGTCGTTCAGCGCGCCGAAGGCGATCGGCAGCACGAAGCCGCCCAGGCCGCCGATCAGGCCGACGAGCCCGCCGACCGCACCGACATGGTCGGGGTAGTAGACCGGGATGTGCTTGTAGACCGCCGCCTTGCCCAGCGACATGAAGAAGCCGAGCACGAACACGATCACGGTGAAGCCGACCACGCCGATCTCGAACGTGAAGTTCATGTTGCCCCTGATGCCGCGCACCACGTATTCGGTCGGCGGATAGGACAGGATGAACGTGCAGATCACCGATACGATGAACGTCCAGTACATCACCCGCCGCGCGCCGACCTGGTCGGACAGCTTGCCGCCATAGGCGCGGAAGATGCTGGCGGGGATCGAGTAGGCGGCGCCGATCATGCCGGCGGTCTTGATGTCGAGCGCGTAGACGCCCACCAGGTAGCGCGGCAGCCACAGCGCCAGCGCGACGAACCCGCCGAAGACGAAGAAGTAGTAGAGCGCGAAGCGCCAGACCTGGAGATTCTTCAGCGGCGCCAGCTGCGCGAGGAACGGCTCGGGCTTGCTCTTGGTGCGCCGGCGCTCGGCCAGCGAGGGATCGTCCTTGGTCGTGAACAGGAAGACGAGCGCCATGACCAGAAGGCCGATGGCCCAGACATGCGCCACGGCCTTCCAGCCATAGGCGACCATGATGAACGGCGCGACGAACTTGGTCACCGCCGCGCCCACGTTGCCCATGCCGAAGATGCCGAGTGCCGTTCCCTGCTTCTCCTTGGGGTACCACTTGGACACATAGGCGATGCCGACCGCGAACGAGCCGCCGGCGATGCCGACGCCCAGCGCCGCGAGCAGGAAGGTCGGGTAGTCGTAGGCCCAGGAGAGAATCCAGGTGGCGATGGCCGCCGAAACCATCACCGCCGTGTAGACGACGCGCCCGCCGTACTGGTCGGTCCATATGCCGAGCGCCAGGCGGATCAGCGATCCGGTCAGGATCGGCGTGCCGACCAGCAGGCCGAACTGCGTGTCATTCAGATTCAGTTCCTGCTTGATCTGTATGCCGATGATGGAGAAGATCGTCCAAACCGCAAAACAAGCGGTGAAAGCGACCGTGCTCATGGTCAGCGCCATCTTGCGCGCGCCGGCGTCGATCGCCGTAGACTGGACGGGGGACATTTGCATCGTCATGGAACTTCCCTCATGCCGCCCGCGGAAATGCTCCCGGGCGGGACGGCACCATCTTGGGAATGCGCGCGCGGCAGTTGTTGACCTGAATCAATCGTCCTGCCGCGGCGCGGACGAAACTTTTGCTGAAGTGTTTGAAATCAATCGCTAATATGATAATAATCATATATCTGGTTGATATTTCTTATTTCCAGTTCGCCAGCCTGCTGTCCGGCGTGCCGGCGACAACCGCGGATGGCAGTCATGCGGCCGACTGATTTCGAGATGGTCCGGCGGCTCCCGGTGATGGCCGAATTGTCGCAGCCCGTGATCGACCGGCTCATCCACGGCGCCTTCGTGCAGAGCCTCCCGCGCGGCACCATGCTGTGCGTGCAGGGAGAAACGCCGGAATTCCTGCACCTCATCCTGTCGGGGCGCGTGACCCTGTTGGGCAGCGAGGAAGGCCGCGGCGAGACGGTGGTGGAGTTCTTCGAGATGGGCGACATGTTCGTCGCGCCGGCCGTGCTGCTGAATGCCCCCTACCTGATGTCGGCGCGCGTGGCCGAGGACGGGCGCATCCTGTTCATCCCCGCCACCCAGGTGCGGCGCGCCATGAGCCTGGAGGCCGAGTTCAGCCAGGCCATGGCGATGCAGCTCGCGCGCTACTGGCGCCGGCTCGTCGTCCAGATCAAGGACCTCAAGCTGCATGCCTCGGTCGAACGCCTCGCCGCCTACCTGAATGCGCTGGCATCGCGCAACGGGGGCTCGCCTACGGTCCAGCTGCCCGAGGACCGCAAGCTGGTGGCGGCGCGACTGGGCATGACGCCGGAGAGCCTGTCGCGCGCCTTCGCCGCGCTGCGCAAGGTCGGCGTCAGCGGCCAGGGCCGCACGGTGACGATCGGGAACATCGAGCAGCTGCGCGATTTCTGCCGCTACGAGGACGCCATCTAGTGCAGGACTTCCGCCACTGCCGCGTCGTGCAGGAAGGACCCGTACTGACAATCACGATCGACCGGCCGACGGTGCTGAACGCGCTGCACCCCCCGGCGCACCGCGAGCTGTCACAGGCCTTCGACGGCTACGCGGCGGACCCCGCGCTGCGCGTCGCCGTCATCACCGGATCGGGCGAACGCGCCTTCTGCGCCGGCACCGACCTCAAGGCCCGCGCGCAGACCAACCGCGACGACCATCCCTCCACCGGCTTTGCCGGCATCACCAGGCGGCTCGACCTCCACAAGCCGGTGATCGCGGCGGTCAACGGCCTGGCGCTGGGTGGCGGAATGGAGATCGTGCTGGCCTGCGACCTGGCGGTGGCCGCCGACCATGCCGAATTCGGCCTGCCCGAGGCGCGAGCGGGTCTGGCGGCGCTGGGCGGCGGTGGCTTGCAGCGCCTGGCCCGCCAGCTTCCGCTGAAGCAGGCCATGGCGCTGGCGCTGACCAGTCGGCGGATCGGCGCCGGCGAGGCGCGCCGCATCGGGCTCGTCAACGAGGTCGTGCCCGCGGGCCGGCTTGCCGCCGCGGTCCGCGCGCTGTGCGACGACATCCTGGCCGGCGCGCCGCTGGCGATCGAAGCCGCCAAGCAGGTCATGCTGCAGAGCCTGGACCAGCCCGATCTCGGCGCGGCGCTCGATGCACGCTACGCGGCGGCCGATCGGATGCTGGCGAGCGAGGACGCGCGCGAGGGCGCGCGCGCCTTTGCCGAGAAGCGCAAGCCGCGCTGGCAGGGGCGGTAGAACCTAGCGGTACGATTGCGGATGCGCGCGCATCCACGCGGCATAGGCGGCGATCCCCTCGTCCAGCCCATGCGCTAGGCTGTAGCCCGTGCTTGTGCGGAAACGCCCGCCGGCCAGCGGGCCGCGCATTTTGGTATAGGTCGTCCAGGGTTCGGTGCCCGGCCCCAGTTCGATGACGGCGCCGGGCACGGCGGCGCGCACCGCCGCGGCGACCTGGCCGGCCGTGAAATTGCGGCCCGGGCCGAGGTGGTAGATGTCGTGGTCGAGCCGGTCGGCGCGCGAGGCGGCCAGCAGCCCGTCGGCCACGTCGGTCACGTAGGTGAAGCTGGCGGCGAAGTCGGCCCCGCCGGGATCGCGCCGCGCCTTTCCCGCCAGGGCCGCGCGCAGAAAGGCCGGGATCGGGCCCCGCGTGGGCGAGTCGGTGGCGACCGGCGGCCCATAGACCCATGAGATCCGCACGACAGACGCGGACAGGCCGAACTGCGTGCGGTACATCCGGGTCAAAAGCTCGGCGCAGTGCTTGGTCGTGGCGTAGACATTGGCCGGCGACGTCGGCGCATCCTCGAGGATGGGCGTCACCGCGTCGGCGGCCTGGAACACCGAGCCGGTGCTGACCAGGATGAAGCGGCGCCAATCGTGCCGGCGCGCGGCTTCCAGCAGGTTGGCGGTGGCCCCGACATTGGCCTGCACGGCCGCCAGGGGCTTTGGCCGGGCATAGGCTTCGTTCGACACCGCGGCCAGGTGGATGCAGGAATCGATCGCATGCGCGGCGGCGAGGGCATCGACCGCCGAAGCCTCGGCCAGGTCGCAGGAAACCCAGGTGACGCTCGCGCCGACCGACGCCGCCTCCTCCGGCCGGGGCGGCGTGCGGCAGGCGGCGACCACGCGCAAGCCCGCTGCGGCGGCGCGTCGCGCCACCCACAGGCCGACATGGCCCGCCGCACCGGTGACGAGCAACGTCATCGATCGCTTCCCGCCGGCCGTTTAGTCATTCTTGACCCATTTCAGGATATGCGTGGCGACGGCCACCAGCGTGCCGTCCTGGTTCTTGATGGTGATGTCGCCATTCGACCGGCGGCGCTCGAGGTCGACCGCGCTGATCGTGTAGTCGACCGTCAGCGTGTCGCCGAAGAAAACCGGCGCCAGGAACCGCACGCGGTCGTACCCGAGCGAGACCGGCGTCTCGTCCGCGTCGTCGCGGGTGCCGGCCAGCACGAGCGTCGAGGCGGTCGACATGAACCCCACAAGCAGCGCGCCGTGCGCCTGCAGCCGCTTGTAGCGCGACTTTTCCATATAGGCCTTGTTGACGTGGTTCGGCGACAGATCGCCGGTGATGCCGGCGAAGAGGTAGACGTCCGTCTCGCCCACCGTCTTGCTGAAGCTCGACCGGTCGCCGACCGACACATAGAACCCGTTCATCGTCCCCTGCTCCCCATGATGCTGCGCCGCGCGCGGCGATGAAGCCGCTGACTATGCATAGGAGGGCGCGCAGTGTAAAAGGTCGCCGGAATTTCCGGGGAGGAAGCGCCTGATGAAACAGGGGATCGCGGGCCAGAAGGCCATCGTGACCGGCGGGGCGCGCGGCATCGGCCGCGGCATCGCCGAGCGGCTGGCCGCGGATGGCTGCAAGGTCGCGGTCTGGGATCGCGACCTTTCGCCGCTGGCCGGCGCCGCGTTCAAGCCCGCCATGACGCAACAGGTCGACCTTACGCAGCTCGGCGCGGTGGAGGCCGCGGCCAAGGCGACGATCGACGCGCTGGGCGACATCCAGATCCTGGTGAACAACGCGGGGATCAATGGCCCCGTGGTCAAGTTCTGGGACTATCCCACCGATGCCTGGGACCGCGTGCTGGCGGTCAACCTGACCGGCGTGTTCTATTGCAGCCGCACCCTGGCGCCGCACATGCGGGCGCGCGGCTACGGGCGGATCGTCACGGTGGCGTCGATCGCCGGCAAGGAAGGCAACGGCAACATCGCCGCCTACTCCGCCTCGAAGGCCGGCGTGATCGGCCTGTGCA
>JADLEG010000122.1 GCA_020846275.1 Alphaproteobacteria bacterium | reverse complement strand
GGTAGGGCGAACCGGCAACACAAGAAGAAACGGAACATACCATGTCCGAAAAATCCCATAACGTGCAGGACGTCTTCCTGAACAACGTCCGCAAGAACAAGACCCCGGTCACGATCTTCCTGGTCAATGGGGTCAAGCTTCAGGGCATCATCACGTGGTTCGACAATTTCTCGGTCCTGCTGCGCCGCGACGCGCACTCGCAGCTCGTCTACAAGCACGCGATCTCGACCGTGATGCCGGCGACGCCGATCCAGCTCTTCGAGCCGCCCGCCACGAAGGAAGGCGCCGAGGCTTCTTGATCCCCGGCGCCCGCCCCGGCACGGCCGGGCGGGAGGCAGCATGAGCACGCCCGCTTCCGCGCGCGTCGGCCCCAACGCGCGCCAGACCCGTTCGCGCGCGGTCGGCGCCTGGACCGACGCGACGGCGACCACCGGACGCGCCCTGGTGCTGCATCCGATCCTGCCCTCGCATGGCGAGGGCGATGGCGCGGCGGTGCGCGACCCCGAGGCGCGGGTGGCCGAGGCGGTGGGCCTGGCCCGGGCGATCGGGCTGACCATCGCCCATGCCCAGAGCGTCGTCGTGAAGAAGCCGCGTCCCGCCACGCTCATGGGCAGCGGCACGGTCGAGGCCATGGCCCAGATCGTCGAGGCGCAGGAGATCGGCGTGGTCGTGGTCGACGGCACGGTCTCGCCGGTGCAGCAGCGCAACCTGGAGAAGGCATGGAAGGCCAAGGTGATCGACCGCACCGGCCTGATCCTCGAGATCTTCGGCGCCCGGGCGCGCACGCACGAGGGCGCGCTGCAGGTCGAGCTCGCGGCGCTCAGCTACCAGCGCTCGCGCCTGGTGCGAAGCTGGACCCATCTTGAGCGCCAGCGCGGCGGCTTCGGCTTCCTGGGCGGTCCTGGTGAATCGCAGCTGGAAATGGACCGCCGCCTGATCGACGAACGGATCATCAAGCTGAAGCGCGAGCTGGAGCAGGTGAAGCGCACGCGCGGCCTGCACCGCGCCGCGCGCAAGCGCGTGCCGTACCCGGTGGTCGCGCTGGTGGGCTACACCAACGCCGGCAAGTCGACCCTGTTCAACCGCCTGACCCGGGCCGCGGTGATGGCGGAGGACCTGCTGTTCGCGACGCTCGATCCCACCATGCGGCGGCTGTCGCTGCCGTCCGGGCGTACCGCGATCCTGTCCGATACGGTGGGCTTCATCTCGAACCTGCCGACCCAGCTCGTGGCCGCGTTCCGCGCCACGCTGGAGGAGGTGCTGGGCGCCGACATCATCGTCCATGTGCGCGACGTGGCGCATCCCGACAGCGCGGCCCAACGCGGCGACGTGCTGAAGGTCCTGCGCGAACTGGGACTCGAGGCCCTGCTCGACGGCAACGACAAGCAGCGCCACCTGATCGAGGCGCTCAACAAGATCGACCTGCTCGATCGCACGGCGCGCGCGACGCTCGACGCCCAGCGCGCGCGCGACGCCAATGCGGTGCCGCTGTCGGCGGTTACGGGCGAGGGGTGCGAGGACCTGCTGCACGCGGTCGATGCCTGCCTGGCCGCCCAGCGCCAGGTAACCGAGTTCGACATCCCGGTGGGCGACGGCGCGTCGATCGCCTGGCTCTACGAGCATGGCGAGGTGCTGGAGCGTCGGGACGGCGAGGACCGCGTGCACCTGCGCGTCGGGCTGGACCCGGCCGATCTCCAGCGCTTCGAGCGCCGCCGGCAGGAACGACGCAGGTCCGGGCGGCAGGCGGGATAGGCATGCATTTCGATCCCCAGGCCGTGGCCGCGGCGATGGCGGAGGTCGCGGCCACCGAGATCATGCCGCGCTTCCGCAACCTGGCGGAGGGCGACATCCGCAAGAAGCACGGCGACGAAACCGTCACCGTCGCCGACGAAGCCGCCGAGCGCGCACTGGCGCCGCGGCTGCGCGACCTCATCCCCGGCAGCGTCGTCGTGGGCGAGGAAGGGACGGCCGCCGATTCCCGCCTGCTCGACCTCTTGGCCGGGCGCGATCCGGTCTGGGTGATCGACCCGATCGACGGCACGCGCAACTTCGCCGCGGGAAAGGCCGATTTCGGCGTCATGGTGGCCCTGGTCAGGCACGACGAGATTCTGGCCGGCTGGATTTACGAACCGGTGCACGAGCGCGCCTTCGTGGCCGAGCGGGGCGCCGGCGCGTGGCGCGACGGCCAGCGCATCATGCGCGGCGACGACGCGCCTGCCGACGACAAGAGCCTGCGGGGCAGCATCAGCTACCTGTTCTTTCCTGAACCGCCGCGCGAGCGATTGCGCGCCAGGGCGAAGGATGGGCTGGGCCCGCCGACCGACCGATCCTGCGCCGCGCGCATCTACGTCGACATTGCCGAGGGCCGGCAGCATTTCGTGCTCTACCGCAACATGAAGCCCTGGGACCACTTGCCCGGCGCGCTGCTCGTCGCCGAAGCGGGCGGACGGGTCGCCAAGTGGGACGGGTCGGCCTACCGTCCGACCGACACCGCGGGCGGCATCCTGGTCGCCGGCAACGGCGAAATCTGGGAGCGCGTGCGGGCGTTTCTCGACAAGCCCTAGCTTTCCAATTCGAGACGACCTGTCTCGGTTTCGCTGCCCTTGTCCTGTGGCGCGAGCGGCCCGCTTGCCCTATAATTCGATCCTGCGCTTTTCCCTGGAGGAATCCCGATGAAGTCGCTGCCGCAGTCCGGCGCCAACTCGCTGGAACACCACTGGATGCCGTTTTCCGCCAACAAGCACTTCAAGAGCGAGCCCCGCCTGGTGAGCGAGGCAAAAGGGGTCTACTTCAAGAACAATCGCGGCGAACCGGTCATCGACGGCGTCTCCGGCCTGTTCTGCACGCCCGCCGGCCATGGCCGCAAGGAGATCGCCGACGCGTGCCACAAGCAGCTCCTGACGCTCGACTACGTGCCGCCGTTCCAGTTCGGCCACGACCTGTCGTTCGATCTGGCGCGCCGGGTGGCCGAGCTTCTGCCCGGCGATCTCGACTACGTGTTCTTCGCCAATTCGGGCTCCGAGGCGATCGACAGCGCGATGAAGATCGCGTTGCAGTTCCACCGCTCGAACGGCCAGGCGCAGCGCACGCGCTTCGTCAGCCGCGAGCGCGGCTATCACGGCGTCAATTTCGGCGGGCTGTCGCTCGCCGGCATGGTCCGAAACCGCGAGACTTTCGGCAACACCCTGCCCGGCGTCAGCCATATCCGCCATACCTGGCAGGAAGAAACCCGCTTCGCGCGCGGCGAGCCCGACAAGGGCGCCGAGCTGGCCGACGACCTGCAGCGCCATGTCGACCTCTACGGCGCCGACACGATCGCCGCCTGCTTCGTCGAGCCGATTGCCGGCTCGACCGGCATCCTGGTGCCGCCCAAGGGCTACCTGAAGCGACTGCGCCAGATCTGCGACAAGCACGGCATCCTGCTGGTGTTCGACGAGGTGATCTGCGGCTTCGGGCGCACCGGCAAGGCGTTCGGGGCCCAGGCCTTCGGCGTCACGCCGGACCTGCTGACGATGGCCAAGGGCATCACCAACGGCAACATCCCGATGGGCGCCGTGGGCGTCAGCGAGAAGGTCTACAAGACCATCGTCGACAACGGGCCGGCCAAGGGCATCGAGTTCTTCCACGGCTATACCTACTCGGCGCACCCCGTGGCCTGCGCGGCGGGCCTGGCGACCCTCGACATCTTCAAGAAGGAGAAACTGTTCGACAAGGCCGATGCGCTGGCGCCCTATTTTCTCGACAAGGTCTACGCGTTGCGCGAGATCCCGATCGTCTCGGACATCCGCGGCTACGGGCTGTTGGCCGGCATCGACCTGCAGGCCGCCGACAAGCCGGGGGTGCGGGGCTACGAGGTGCTGCAGGACCTGTTCAACAGCGGCATGCTGGCGCGCGTGACGGTCGACACGCTGATCCTGGCGCCGGCCTTCATCTGCGAGCACAAGCACATCGACGAGATCATCGACAAGGTGCGCCGGGTCCTGTCGCGGCATGCCCAGCGCGCGGGCATCAAGCTCGCCAGCTAGCCAGCCTCGGGCCGGCCACCGGCGCTTGCCGGCAGCCGGCCCGCTTGTTAAATAGAGACAAATTGTTCCGAAATCAGGAGCATCGGAGCGCCAGAGCATGCCCGAGCGCGGGGTGGAGAGGGGAGCGCCGCGGCGGCCGGAAGGCCGGACGCGCGACGGCGCCCGCCGCAAGAAGGGCTCGGCCATCGAACGCACCCTGGCCATCCTGGAAGCCGTCGCCGTAGCGCCCCGCCCGCGCGCCGCGTCCGACGTGGCGGCGACGCTCGGCGTGCCGAAGCCCACCGTCCATCGCATCTGCCTGATGCTGGAGCGCGAGGGCTTCCTGCGCCGCGAACCGGATGCCAAGCGGTTCACGGTCGGTCCCCGCCTGACGCATCTGGCGCAGGGCGGCCTGCGCGCCGCCGCGCGGCTGGGCGCGCGCCACGCGATCCTGGAAGGCCTGTCGCGCGAGATCCGCGAGACCTGCAACCTGGGCGTGCTGGACGACCGCTCGGTGGTCTATATCGACCGCGTCGAGGCCGACTGGCCGCTGCGCCTGCATTTCGACGCCGGCTCGCGCGTCGATCCGCATTGCACCGCCATGGGCAAGCTGTTCCTGGCCTATATGCCCGAGGGGGATCGGCGGCGGCTGCTCGACGCCCTGCCGCTCACGCGCTACACGCCCAAGACCATCACGCGCCGCCCCGCGCTCGAACGCGAATTGGCGCGCATCCGGCGCACCGGCTATTCGGTGGACGACGAGGAATTCCTGCTGGGCGTCGTCTGCCTGGCGGTGCCGATCCTGGGCGGCGAGGACGAGGTGATCGCCGCGGTGGCGCTGCAGGCCCCACGCGCCCGCATGAGCCTGGCCGACGCCGTGCGCCACCTGCCGCGGCTGCGGCGCGCGGCGGCGCGATACGCCGAACAGTTCAACGGAGAGCTGGCCGATCGTCGCGCCAGCCGGCAATGAAAGAGAGAACGAGGATCCCATGACCCGCATGTCATCCAGCGAAGCCTTTGTCGAAACCCTGGCCGCGCACGGCGTGAAGCACGTGTTCGGCATCGTCGGGTCGGCCTACATGGATGCGCTGGACCTGTTCGAGCCGGCCGGCATCCGCTTCATCTCGGTCGCCCACGAGCAGAATGCCGGGCACATGGCCGACGGCTATTCCAGGGTCAGCGGCAAGCACGGCGTCTGCATCGCGCAGAACGGGCCGGGCATCACCAATTTCGTGACGGCCATCGCCGCCGCCTACTGGGCGCATTCGCCGGTGGTCTGCATCACGCCCGAGACCGGATCGGGCACGATCGGCCTGGGCGGGTTCCAGGAAACCGAGCAGATGCCGATCTTCTCCAAGATCACGAAATACCAGGTGCACGTGCCGAAGCCCGAGCGCATCCACGAATTGACGCACCGCGCCTTCGTGATGGCCGAAGTCGAGCGCGGCCCGACCCAGGTCAACATCCCGCGCGACAATTTCTACGGCGAGTTCGATGCCACGATCCCGAAACCGCTGCCGCTGGAGCGCGCGGCCGGATCGAACAACAGCCTGGAGCAGGCGGCCAAGGCGCTGGCCGAGGCGAAGTTCCCGGTGATCGTGGCGGGCGGCGGCGTGATCATGTCGAACGGCCGCAGCGAGGCGATCGCGCTCGCCGACCACCTCTCGGCGCCGGTGGTCACCTCCTACCTGCACAACGACAGCTTTCCCGCCGGCCATCCGCTGATGTGCGGGCCGCTGGGGTATCAGGGCTCGAAGGCGGCGATGAAGATCATCGCCCAGGCCGACGTCGTGCTGGCGCTTGGCACGCGGCTGGGGCCGTTCGGCACGCTGCCGCAATACGGCATCGACTACTGGCCGAAGAACGCCAAGATCATCCAGGTCGACACCGACCACAAGGTGCTGGGCCTGGTGAAGCCGGTATCGGTCGCGGTCATCGGCGATGCCCGGCTGGCCGCCGCCGACATCCTGAACCGCCTCAAGACCAGCAACCAGAAGATCGCCGCCCACGGCAACCGCGACCAGCGCATGGGCGAGGTCGCCAAGCAGAAGAAGGCGTGGGAGGACGAGCTGAACACGATGTCCGCGGGCGGCGGCACCCCGGTCCCGCCGCGCCGTGCGCTGCGCGAGCTGGAAAAAGCGATGCCGAAGAACGCGGTGGTGTCGACCGATATCGGCAATGTCTGCTCGGTGTCCAACTCCTACCTGCGCTTCGAGGAGGCGCCGAGCTTCTTCGCCGCGATGAGCTTCGGCAATTGCGGCTACGCCTTCCCCACGGCCATGGGCGCCAAGGTGGCGCGGCCCGACCGGCCGGCCGTAGCCTATGTCGGCGACGGCGCCTGGGGCATGAGCCTGAACGAGATACTGACCTGCGTGCGCGAGAACATCCCGGCCGTCGCCGTCGTGTTCAACAACGGCCAGTGGGGCGCCGAGAAGAAGAACCAGATCGACTACTACGCCGACCGCTACGTCGGCACCAACCTGAAGAACCCCAGCTTCGCCGGCATCTCGAAGGCGATGGGCGGGCAGGGGATCACGGTCGACCATCCCGACCAGATCGGCGACGCGCTGAAGCAGGCCATAGCATCGAACAAGCCGACCGTGCTCGAGCTGATGCTGACGCAAGAGCTGGGCGACCCGTTCCGCCGCGACGCCCTGAAGAAGCCGGTGCGCCTGCTCGACAAATACAAGGGCTTTACGGTGGCGTAAGTTTTTTTTGTTTGGCGGCGGAAGCCGGTCCGACTAGCGAAGTACGAGGTGGATTCCACGAACCAGGGAGTGTCCTCGATGCTAAAGCCCGCTTGGCTACTCGGCTGTTCTCTTCTCGGCCTGACGCTTTCCGCTGCCGCCTTGCCGGCGGCGGCGGAGACGCAGGAGGTACGCTTCGGCCGCCAGCTCGGCATCGGCTACCTGCAGCTCTACATCATGGAAGAGCTGCAACTGGTCGAGAAGCACGCCAAGGCGGCCGGGCTGGGCGACATCAAGGCCAGCTACAAGCCCGTGGGCGCGCCCGCCGTGCTCAACGACTTGCTGCTCGGCAACAGCGTGGACCTGATCGCCGCGGGCACGCCGCCCTTCATCGTGCTGTGGGACAAGACCGTGGGCAACATCGCGGTCAAGGGCGTCAGCACGCTGAATTCCCAGCCCTCGTACCTCAACACCAACAAGCCCAACATCAAGTCGCTGCGCGACTTCACCGACAAGGACAAGATCGCGCTGCCCTCGGTCAAGGTGTCGTTCCAGGCGATCGCCCTGCAGATGGCGGCGGAGAAGGAGTTCGGCCCGGGCCAGCACACCAAATTGGACGCGCTCACCGTCAGCCTGGCGCATCCCGAGGGCGTCGCGGCGCTGCTGTCCCCGGGCTCCGAGATCACCGGGCATTTCACCAGCCCCCCCTTCCAGTACCAGGAGCTGGAGAACCCGAAGATCAGCCGCGTAGTCAGCTCCTACGACGTGACCGGCAAGTCGAGCTTCAGCGCACTCAGCGCCACCAAGAAGTTCGTCGACGACAACCCCAAGACCTACCAGGCGCTGCTGGCCGCGCTGAAGGAAGCGACCAAGATCATCACCGGCAATCCCGACGAGGCGGTGCGCATCTTCATCAAGATCGACCAGTCGAAACTGTCGCACGAGTTCCTGAAGAAGATGATCACGGACAAGGATTTCAGCTTCTCGCTGGCGCCCGAGAACATCGCGAAGCTGACCGACTTCATGCACCGGACCGGTTCGATCAAGAACAAGCCGGCGAGCTGGAAGGACCTGTTCCATCCCGGCATCCATGATTTGCAGGGGAGCTGATCGGTGCCTTCTTACCTGTCATGGCCGGGCTTGACCCACGGCTGTCCGGTTGACGCCTGTCGCGTGCGTGCCTCTCTCTTGTCCCCCCTCCCGCAAGGGCAGGGGGGACTCGAACTTCGTGTCCCGGCATCCCATGCCTTCATC
>JADLEG010000121.1 GCA_020846275.1 Alphaproteobacteria bacterium | reverse complement strand
TCGGCGACCGCAAGACGCGCGGCATGAACTGCTTCGCGCACGAAGGCATGGTCAGGCGCGTGATCGGCGGGCACTGGGTGTGGTCGCCGCGCATGCAGGCGCTGGCCCGCGACGAGAAGATCGAGGCGTATATCCTGCCGGGCGGCGTGACGATGCAGCTCTTCCGCGAGATCGGCGCCGGCCGGCCTGGGCTGTTCACCCATGTGGGGCTGGGCACCTTCGTCGATCCGCGGCTGGACGGCGGCCGGCTGAACAAGCGCTCGAAGGACGAGTTGGTCGAGGTTGTGACCGTCGCCGGGCGCGAACTGCTGCGCTACAAGCCCTTCCCGGTGAACGTGGCGCTGATCCGCGGCTCGCAGGCCGACGCCACCGGCAATATCAGCCTGCAGCAGGAGCCGGCGAACCTCGACATCTACGCCATCGCGCTCGCCGCCCATAATTCCGGCGGCAAGGTGATCGCCCAGGTGCGCGAGGCGGTGGAGACGGGCTCGATCCCCGCACGCCACGTGCGCGTGCCCGGCGCCATCGTCGACGCCGTCGTGGTCGATCCCGACCAGTCGATGACCTACGAGATTGTCTATGACCCCACGCTGTCGGGCGAAAGGCGCGGGCCGGTGCCGCCGGAGAAGCCGGCGCCCTTCTCCGTGCGCCAGGCGATCGCGCGGCGCGCCGCCGAAGAGCTTGTCGATGGCGCCGTGGTGAACTACGGCTTCGGCATCCCCGACGCGGTCGCCAAGCTGGTAGCCGAGCGCGGCGATCTCGACCGCTACTACCAGACGATCGAGCACGGCACCTATGGCGGCCGCTTGCTCGACGGCATGCTGTTCGGCTTCGCGCGCAACCCCACCGCGATGATCGACGCGCCGTCGCAATTCGACTTCTATTCCGGCGGCGGGCTCGACATCGCCTTCCTCGGCTTCGGCGAGGTCGACGCAGCCGGCAATGTCAATGTGTCGAAGCTGGGCGGCCTGCCGGTCGGGCCTGGCGGCTTCATCGACATCGCCCAGAATGCCCGCAAGGTCGTGTTCTGCGGCACGTTCGACACCAAGGGCACCGAGATCGCGACCGGCGACGGTGCGATGCGCATCGTCCGCCAGGGCGAGGTGCGCAAATTCGTGACGAAGGTCGAGCAGATCACCTTTGCCGGCGCCGTCGCCATGGCCCGCGGGCAGACCGCGCTCTATGTCACCGAGCGCGCCGTCTTCCGCCTGACGCCCCAGGGCATGGCGCTGGTCGAGGTCGCGCCGGGCATCGACCTGCGGCGCGACGTGCTGGCACGCATGGACTTCGCGCCGGTCGCTCCCGCCGATCCCAAGGTCATGTCCGCCGCGCTGTTCACCGCATAGAGGACGCCGTTCATGACCGCCACGCGCATCGCCATGATCGGGGCCGGCATGATCGGCCGCCGCCACATGCAGGTCCTGCTGGGCGACCCTGCCTATGCGGTCGCCGCCATCGCCGATCCCACGCCGGCTGCCGAGGCCTTCGCCAAGGAGAAGAACATCCCCTGGTTCGCCGACTACCAGCGCATGCTGGACGAGGCCAAGCCCCAGGGCGCCATCGTGGCGACGCCGAACCAGCACCATGTGACCGCCGGCCTGGCCTGTATCGCGCGCAGGATCCCCGTGCTGGTTGAGAAGCCGATCGCGGATTCCGTGCGCGCCGCGGTCGAACTTGTGGAGGCCGGCAAGCGCGCCGATGTGCCGATCCTGGTCGGGCATCACCGCCGCCACAACCCGATCATGCGCGCGGCGGCCGAGACGATACGCGGCGGCGGCGTCGGGCGGGTCACGGCCGTGGTGGCGATGTGGCTGAGCCACAAGCCCGACGACTACTACAAGGTCGACTGGCGGCGACAACCGGGCGGCGGCACCGTGCTGATCAACGGCATCCACGACATCGACTGCCTGCGCATGATGTGCGGCGAGATCGATGGCGTCCAGGCCTTCGCCGCCAACGGGGTGCGCGGCTTCGCGGTCGAGGACGCGGCGGCGGCGGCGATCCGCTTCGCCAGCGGCGCGCTGGGAACGCTGGCGATTTCCGACGCGGTTTCGACGCCCTGGAGCTGGGAATGGGGCTCGCAGGAGAACCCCTTCTATCCGCACGAGGGCCGCGACAGCTACATGGTCACCGGCACGAAGGGATCGCTCGGCGTGCCGTCGCTCGAGCATTGGTGGCACGAGCCCGGCCAGCACTGGGGCGATGCGCTGACGCGCCGGCGCGTCCCGGTCAAGCCGGCCGACGCCTATATCGAGCAGATGGCCAACTTTGCCCAGGTGATCGCCGGCGCGGCAAAGCCCGTCGTCAGCGGCGAGGACGGCGCGCGCACGCTGGCCGCCACCATGGCGATCACCGAATCCGCCGCGACCGGCCGCCCGGTCGCGATTGACGAGTTCATGCGCCGGGGCTAGCCATCGGCATCGGGGAAAGGGAGAGCATGACCGACGAAAAACTCCGCATGGCCTGCGTGATTGGCGACCCGGTGGCGCAGTCGCGCTCGCCCCTCATCCATGGCTACTGGCTCCGCAAGCACGGCATCGCCGGCGACTACCGGCGCGAACTGGTGAAGGGCGCCGACCTGAAAGCCTTCCTCGCCGACATGCCCCGGCGCGGCTATGTCGGCTGCAACGTCACCATGCCGCACAAGCTGGCGGTGATGGCGCTGAGCCAGCCCGACGCCCGCGCCAAGGCGATCGGCGCCGCCAACGCGATGTGGTTCGACAAGGCGGGCGTGCTGCGGTCGACCAACACCGACGTGCTGGGCATTCTCGGCAACTTGGACGCCGCCACGCCGGGCTGGGACAAGGGGCTCGCCGACGCCGTGGTGTTCGGCGCCGGCGGGGCCGGCCGCGCCGCGGTCTATGGCTTGGTCGAGCGCAAGATTCCCCGCATACGCCTGGTCAACCGGACGCTGACCAAGGCCGAGGAGTTCCGTCAGCGATTCGGGCCGAGCGTGCTGCCCGCCGCCTGGGAGGATCGCCAGCGCGCGCTCGCCGGCGCCGGGCTGGTGCTGAACGCCACCTCCTGCGGCATGGCCGGCAATCCCGAACTGGACATCGACCTGGCGCCGGTACGGGACGATTGCGTGGTCAACGACATCGTCTACGTGCCGCTGGTGACCGGGCTTCTGGCCAAGGCGGAGCGGCGCGGGCTTCGCATCGCCGACGGGCTGGGCATGCTGCTGCACCAGGCGGTGTACGGCTTCGAGCTGTGGTACGGCATCCGCCCCGCGGTCACGCCGGAACTGCGCCAGATCATCGTCGACGAACTGCTGAAGAAGAAGTGACGCGATGCCGGCAAAGATCCTGTTCCTGAACGGCTCCAACCTCAACATGCTGGGGGTACGCGAGCCGCATATCTACGGCCACGACACCCTGGCGGACATCGACAAGCGCCTGCAGGCGCGCGCCACGGCGCTGGGCCTGGCAGTCGAGATGCACCAGTCGAACCACGAGGGCGACCTGGTGACCATGATCCAGGAGGCCCGCACGACCTGCGTCGGCATCGTCATCAATCCCGCGGCTTATACCCACACCTCGGTGGCGGTTCTCGACGCGCTGCTGATGTGCGATTTCCCGGTGATCGAGCTGCATTTGTCGAACCCGCACCGCCGCGACGCGTTCCGCCACCACTCCTTCGTGTCCCAGGCGGCGAAGGGCATCATTTGCGGCTTCGGCGCGCACGGCTACGAGCTGGCGCTGGAAGCGATGGCGAAGCTGGTCACGAAGTAGCGAGAAACCGCCGCGTCCTCTCGGCGACCAGCTTGGTCCATTGTGCGGGCGTATGCCCGGCCGCCTCGTCGAACGGCACCTCGACGCTGATCGGAATTCCCGCCGGCACGGCCGCAAGGATGGCGCGCAGCGGCAGCACGCCTTCGCCCGGCATGCAGCGCTGCTCCGGCGCCGTGCGTCCCAGCCCGTCGGGATCGGGCTCGCCCGGCTCCAGGATGCCGTCGCAGAGCTGGACATAAGGGATGAGGCGCGGGTCGAGCCGCCGCAGGTCGTCCGCCGTCGCGCCCGATCGGGTGACGTGCAGCGGATCGACGCAGAGCGACACGTTCGGCCGCCGCGCCTCGTCCAGCAGACGGAGGGCCTGCGTCAGGTTGCGGAGCAGCCGCCGCGGCACGAACTCGATGCTCGGGCTGATGCCGAGCGGCGCGGCCCGGTCGCAGAGCCGGCCGAAATTGTCCCGCATCCGCGACCAGTCCGGGTCATCGCCGATCGTCAGGGCGTAGCGCGCGCCAAGCTCGGCCCCGAGCTCGAGCGGGGCGGCGAACTGCGCCACGTCGGTGTAGGCCTCCAGATAGAAGCTCAGAATGTCGTGGACCTTCCAGCCGAGACTGGCCAGGCGCCGCTTGACCTCGCGGGCCAGGGGCGCGTTGCCGGCGACGGGGTGGAACGGCATGCCGGGCGAGGCATTCAGGCGCAGCCCGATCCCGTCGAACCCGGCCGCGGCAGCCGCGTCGATGAACGCCAGCGGCTCGGCAGCGGGAAGCGTCGTCGGCGCCAGCAGGAGTCGGTTCATGTCTCGGGGCCCGTCCGCGATCGGATGCCGGTGAAGCTAGCACGCCCCGCCGCGCCCGATCGACCGCCGACACTGCGCTCCCCCGCTGAACTTGCGTCTGCTAGGCTGGCCTCGGTTTGTCGGGGCGGGAGTTTCCATGGCGATCGAGCAACGGCCGTTCGGGCGCACCGGCCACACGAGCACGGCTGTCATCTTCGGCGCGGCCGCCCTGTCGCGCGTGGACAGCGCCGCGGCGGATCGCGCGCTCGACCTGCTGCTCGAATACGACGTCAACCATATCGACACCGCCGCCCGCTACGGCGATTCCGAGCTGCATGTCGGCCGCTGGATGGACCGGCACCGCCAGCGTTTTTTTCTCGCCACCAAGACCGGCGAGCGCGACTATGCCGGGGCGCGCGACAGCATCAGGCGCTCGCTCGACCGGCTGCGCACCGACCGGATCGACCTGATCCAGCTCCATGCCCTGTTCCATCCGGACGAATGGGAACGCGCCCTGTCGCCGGGCGGCGCGCTCGACGCCTGCATCGAGGCGCGTGAGAACAAGCTGGTGCGGTTCATCGGCGTGACCGGCCATGGCTGGACGGTCGCCGCGATGCACCGGCGCAGCCTCGAGCGCTTCGCCTTCGATTCGATCCTGCTGCCGTGGAACTGGGTCGCCGCGCAGCACCAGAGCTATGCGCCGGATTTCGAGCGCACCGTCGCGCTGGCTGCCGAACGCAACGCCGCGATCCAGACCATCAAGGGCGTGGCGCGCGGACCCTGGGCCGCCGGCGTCGAGCGCGACCGCACGACCTGGTACCAGCCGCTGGAGGCCATGGCCGACATACGGCCCGCGGTCCACTGGGTGCTGTCGCGCCCGGGCATCTTCCTGCTGTCGGCCGGCGATCTCGGCATCCTGCCGCTGGTGCTGCAGGCGGCGTCCGAGCCGATCGTCAAGCCCGATGCCCCGGCGATGGCCGCGCTCTCCACCCGCACCGGATTGACGTCGATCTTCGGCATCTAAGCCGCAGCGCGAGCAGCGCGCTCAATGCCCCAGCGCCGACAGGCCTTCCTCGAGGTAGTCGGCCAGGAGCGGCGTTTCGATCAGGTAGTCCGGCGTCCGCCGCGGGTCCAGGCGCATGGCCTCGCGGCGCTTTTCCGTCCATTCCGCCGGCGTGAAATCGCCGCGGCCGAGCCAGAACAGCGCCACGAGATCGGCCAGCTGGTCCTCGTTGAGGTCCGCCAGCATCTCATGCAGCTCCTCGTGCACGGGATCGTCGCTGTAGTCCTCCAGCACCTCGCGCATGTCCTCGTCCGACGGGTTGGAGCCGGGCGCCGGCTCGATCACCTCGACCTTGGCCTGGAATTCGTGCAGCTTGTCGATCAGCGTGCGGATGAAATCGGTCGCAACCTCCAGCTCCACCGTTGCGGGGGGCGGCGCCTTGGGTGTGGCGGTCGTCGGTGCTGCGGGTTTACCGGGCTTTCGCATGGCATGCTCCTTCCGTTCGGTTTCCGTCCGTGCGCCGTCACAGCACCAGCATGGCGCCGGTCGGCGACAGCGGCAGCAAGTCGGTGATCGCCATGTCGGCCGATCCGTCGCGGCCCACGACCAGCAGCGTGGCGTGCGAGGCAGCGATGAATTCGTGCAAGTCCTGCTTCGAGACGGCGGACAGCGTCCGCAGCGTCACATGGGATCCTTCGGCGCGGATACTGGCCTCGATCTCGGCCTGCAGCGCCGGAGGCGTATCCTCGCGAACGACGACGAGGAGCGCACGCTTGCCGGCGCGGGCGATCCGCCGCGACGCATCCAGCGCGCGCCGGCCGGCCTGGGTTTCCTCATAGAACACGGCGACAGGGCCGGCGGCGCTCGGTCGCTCGGGAACCAGCAGCAGCGAATGGCGGACCTGCCCGAGCACACGGCGCCACGGCGATTCCAGGTGCACCCGGCTGGCGATCGGCCGCGTGGTCACGGCGACGACGACAAGGTCGTCTTCGGCCAGGCATAGCGCGCCGGCGCCGATCGCCGCGCGCGTGACCTGGAACGACCACGGCAGCGCGTGGCGGTCGGCGATGGCCTGCAGGTCGCGCCGCATCTGTTGTGCCTGCGCGGCGAAGCCGGATTGCAGGGCCGCTGCGTCGAGCCGGCTGCGCAGGGCGGTCACCGGGTCGATCTGCTGGGCGAAGGGCAGCGCGGCAAGGCGCACGAGCTCTTCGTCCTCGACGAACATCGCGCGCAGGGACGCGCCCCACCCGGCCGCGACCGATGCCGCCATCTCGATCGCCGCCGCGCAGTCGGTGGCGGCATCGAGCGCGACGACGACGCGACGGAAGGTCAGGTCATTTCCGCCGGTCATCGTGCTCGCTATCCATCCGGCGCGCCAGCGCGACCGCCGTGTGCGTCAATCGTTCCAGCCGCGCCGCGACGGCGCCGTTGACCGTGCCGCCCGGGTAGCGTCCGTCGGCATCCGGCATACCCGCCGGCATGCCGGTCAGCAGCGCCATGCCTTCGTCGACCGTCTCGACCGCATAGACCGCGAACCGCCCCGCCGCGACAGCGTCGACGACGTCCTGGCGCAGCATCAGGTGGCGGACGTTCGACGCCGGTATGATGACGCCCTGCTCGCCCGTCAGTTCCTGCTCGGCGCAAAGATCGTAGAAGCCTTCGATCTTCTCGTTCACGCCGCCGATCGCCTGGATGCGGCCGTGCTGGTCGACCGAGCCGGTGACGGCGAGATCCTGCCGCAGCGGCAATTCGCCGATCGCCGAGAGCAGGGCGTAAAGCTCGACCGACGAGGCGCTGTCGCCCTCGATCATGCCGTAGGACTGCTCGAACACCAGGCTGGCCTGGAGCGAGAGCGGGCCCTCCTTGGCATAGCGCCCGCCCAGGAATCCGGCGAGGATCATGACGCCCTTGGAATGCAGGTGGCCGCCCAGCTCGACCTCGCGCTCGATATCGATGACCCGGCCGCCGCCGAGGCGGGTCTGCGCCGTGATCCGGCTGGGATGGCCGAAGCTGAAGCCGCCGACCGAGATCACCGACAGCCCGTTCGCCTGGCCGATGCGCCGGCCCCGGGTCTCGACCCGCAAGACGCCGTTTCGTACCTGTTCGCGCAAGCGGCGATAGATGCGGTCCGAACGGCGCTGGCGCGCATCGATCGCCTGCTGGACGTCGGCCGCGGTCACGACCTTCTCGCCGGATTGCCCCGCCCAGTGGTCGCTTTCCTTCAGCAGGTCCACCAGGCCCGGCGTTTCGATGGCGAACTTGAGATTGTCGCCGGACTGGCGCGCGAGGTGCTCGAGTACCCGCGCCACGGCGCCGCGGTCCAACGGGGACAGGCGATGCCGCCGGACCATCGTGGCGATCGACCGCGCCACCAGCAAGGCGTGGTCGTCGCTGCGGTCGATCTGGTCCTCGACGTCGACCTGGACCTTGAACAGCTCGGCAAATTCGGAGTCCGCCTCGGTCAGGATATGGAACAGCCAGCGCGGGCCGATCAGCACCAGCTTGATCTGCAACCGGACCGGCTCGGCATCGGGCGAGACCGTGCCGGTCAGGCTCAGCATCTGCTCCAGCGACTGGATGCGGATCTCGCCGGCGCGCAGGGCGCGCTTCAATGCCTCGTAGGCCAGCGGATTGCGCAGCAGCTTCACGGCATCGAGCAGCAGGAACCCGCCGTTCGCACGGTGCAGCGCACCGGGCTTCAACAGGTTGAAATCGGTCAGCAGCGCGCCGAACCGCGCGACATGCTCGATGCGGCCGATCAGCGAATGGACGGTCGGGTTGTCCTCGTAGATCACGGGGGCGCCGGCCATCCCGCTGCTGTCGACGAACAGGTTCACGCCATAGCGGCGGAACGCCATGTTGTCGGCCGCCGCCGTGTCGCCGACCGGTCCCAGCCGCCCCTCGCCGCCTTGCTCCTGGCCCAGGAAATCGTCGGCGTTCTCGATGACATCGCGCTCGACCGCCGCCAGATAGATCATGACCGGCGGAAGGTCCGCGAAGGCGGCGCGCAATTCTTCCGTCATGTGCGCGACGGCATAGCGCGTGATGTCCCGGTTGAGCTGGCGCAACTGCTCGCGGTGCTCGCGCGCCCAGACCGGCACCTGGCGGACGATGCGCTCCATCTCCGCCTGCAGGCCCTCGATCGTGGCGGTGATCCGATCGCGTTGCGTCTGCGGCAGCTTCTGGAAGTCCTGCGGCGTAATCACCTCGCCCTCGCGCGTCGGCGCGAAGGCGATGCCCACGGGCGTACGGATGATGGCGATGCTGTCTTGCTGGGCGCGCTTCTGCAGGGCGTCGAAGCGCTCCTGGTGCTTCTGCTTGAACTGCTCGTCGATGCCCTGGCGCCGGGTGCGGTAGTCCTCGTTCTCGAAGGCGGCCGGCAAGGCCGCGCGCAGGTCCTGCACCAGGCGCTTCATGGCATCGCGCAACTGCGCGCCGCGGCCGGGCGGCAGGGACAGCGCGATCGGCGCTTGCGGATTGTCGAAATTGTGGATGTAGCAGATGTCGGACGGCGGCGGCAGGGTAGCGGCCCGCTGCTCGAGGAAATCGCGCACGAAGCCCAGGCGCGTTTCGCTCGCCGGCGCGAAGGCATAGATGTGGTAGTCGGGATGGCGGATGGAGACGCCGAACCGCAGGGCCTCGATCGCCAGCTCCTGTCCCGGCGGCACCGCCAGGTCCTCGAGCTCGCTGACGGTCTCGAAGGGCAGGGATCGCGCGTCGAACCGGCGCCGGACCTGCGCCGCGTCAAGTCGCCCCGATGGGGCGACCGGTGCCGCGGCCATCTGCCCATCGTTGCTCATCGCCGCCCCGTCATGTACCGCCCCGATCTCGCCGCATCCCCGTTCATCCCGGCAATCTGGGGCCGTTCCCGGGTCGGCGCCCATGACCTACATCAAGAACGGGCGCGGCGGCGGTCGCGAACCGGCCGATCGGCGGGAGACGTTGACCTGCGTCAATGCCCTTCGTTGCGGGGATCCTATCTGTAGCCGAAACTTCGGACGTTGCCGCCCCGAGCGCGGCTGACCGAAAGGGAGAATACCGAGATGACCGCCCTACCGCAGAAGACCTGGGTCGTGATCGCCGACGGCATGCGGGCGCGTATCCTGCAGTGGGAAGGCGACGACCGCTTCACCCCGGCGACGAAGGAGGAGCTTTACGACGCCAGCGTCCACGGCTTCGCGCGCGACCTGAAGAGCGACGCGCCGGGCCGCGCGTTCGACACCGGCTCGGGCGCCCGCCATGCCATGCAGCCCCGCCACGATCCCCACGAGCTGGAGAAGGAGCGCTTCGAACGCCATGTCGCGTCGATCGTGAACGAGGCCGCCGGCCGCAAGGCGTTCGACCGGCTGGTGATCGCCGCCCCGCCGAAGGCGCTGGGCCATCTGCGCGACGCGCTGGGAGAGCCGGCGCGGAAATGCCTGATCGGCGAGATCCACAAGGACCTGGTCAAGACCCCGCAACACGAACTTGCCAGCCATTTCCGCGACATTCTGAAACCCCAGGGCTGACCGCAGGGCGCGGACGGGCCGGCGGGGATGGAGATTCTTCAGGACCGCGCCGAGGCCGGACGGCTTCTGGCCCAGCGGCTGATGTCCTGCCGCGGGCAGCATCCCGTCGTCCTCGCCCTGCCGCGCGGCGGCGTCCCGGTGGCCTTCGAGATCGCCCGGGCGCTGCACGCACCGCTCGACCTGGTGCTGGTGCGCAAGATCGGCGCGCCCTGGCAGCCCGAGCTGGCGCTGGGCGCGGTGGCCGACGGCGACCAGCCGGACATCGCGCTCAACCAGCCGATCATCGCGGAGCTGGGGGTCGAGGATGGCTACGTCGAGCACAAGGTTCGCCAGTTGCTGACGGAGATCGAGCGCCGGCGCGCGCTCTATCTCGGCGGGCGGGCAGCCATTCCGCTGCAAGGGCGGACCGCGATCGTGGTCGACGACGGCATCGCCACCGGCGCCACGATGGAAGCGGCGCTGAAGTCTGTTCGCCGCCGCGGGCCGAAGTCGCTGGTCATGGCCGTGCCGGTCGCGCCGCCGGACACGCTTGAGCGCCTGCGGCCGACGGTCGACGACATCGTCTGCCTGCTCGCGCCCGATGACCTTGGCGCCATCGGCACCTTCTACCGGCACTTCCCGCAGATCGAGGACGAGGAGGTGATCGACCTGCTCGCCCGCGGCGCGATCGCGCCCGACGCAGCCGAGAGCGCAAAGCCGTCCGCGGACCGTTGACCGGCCTTAGACGGCCGACGGGCGGGTCAATCGACGATGTGATGCTTGCCGATCGGCGTCACGGTGCTGGCCTGCGGGCCCTTGGCGCTTTCGCCCTCGGCAACCACGAGCCGCACCTCGCCACCGACCTTCAGATCGTCGAATCTGGCGCCGACAATGCTGTTGCGGTGAAAATAGACCTCGCCATCCGGCGTTTCGACGAACCCGTAGCCTTCGCCCGGAAACAGCCGCAGGATCTTGCCATGCAGCGGCCGGGCGTGGGTCTTCACGTCGTCGCGCATCCGGCGGATGCGATCCTCCAGCAACCGGCGCGCCGCGTCGAACGCATCGCGGACCGCGACATAGACGTCCTCATGCGCATGGTCCTGCGGGCCGCTATGGGTAACGGCGATATTGCCACCCGGGATATCGAGCTCGACCTTGACCGCGTACAGCTTTCCCTTCTGCTGGTGCCGGTGCGGCGCCTCGACCACCACGCGGCAGGACACGATCCGGTCAAAAAATGCCTGCAGCTTCTCGGCCCGGTCGCGGATGGCGGCCTCGACCGCGTCGGACGGGTCCATGCCGCGAAAGACGATTTGCAGCGCGTGCTCCACGGTAGCTCCTCTGTTCGATGGGCTCATTTTTTAAGTCGACATCATTCCCGCCGCCTGCGCCTTGATCTGGATTAAGCCGTCCCGCTACGCGCGCCTAGGTGCCCGGCCCATCGGCCGGGCCACCCTCCGCTTCCCGCGCATGCAGCCGGGCGATGCTCTCCACAACCTGCGCCACCTCGGCGTCGGGCAAGGGCGGACGGCATCGATGGCGGTTCCAGGCCAGCATCAACTGCAGCGCCACTTCCGGGTCGACCCCGTGCCACAGCAGGTGCCCGGTGAAGGTCGCGATGCTGTTGTTCCGGGAGCCTTCTTCCACGCCCTCCCTGGACAGCCTGCGCCAATGCTCCGGCGGATGGCCGGGACGCCGCCCCCCGATGCCGCATAACAGGCGAAGCCAGGCCGGCATCGCCGGCATGAGTTGCTGGTCATGGCGCCGCCCCTCCAGCCATCGATAGGGCCGGCCGGACGGGTGGATCGACGGCGGCGCCACGACGTATCCGCCATCGGCCCGCGTATCGAGCCCCGGCGCGATGGCGATCCGGTTCGGCACATTTCCGCCGGGATGGGCAAAATAGAGATGCAGCCCGTCCCCGCCCGTGGCGACCGCCGGACCCAGCGGAAGCGGCGCATGCCCGCGCTCGAGCGCGGCCAGGCTCTCGCTGCCGTGATGGGCCGGGTCGACATCAAGCACGAGCAGGCCCGAAACGGCGCCGGTCACGATGCCGAGATTGGCGCTCGCCTTGCCAGCGAACCAGCGTTCGATCTCTTCCGTGCCGGCGCGCCGGTGCTGGAATTCCGTCCACGGGACCATCGGCCGCTTGTCGCGGGGACGCAGCGGGATGACCGACCAGCCGCGGCCGGCATAGGCCAGCGCCCAATCGAGCACCGACGCCGGTTGCGTCGGCATCATCGTCCCGTCCCGGCCCTGCCAGCCAGGAACCGCGCAAGAACCGCCGCCAGGGTCGGTTCGCCGGCATCGGCATAGTCATAACGCGCGCGGACCAGCGGCTTGCCGACGGTCACCAGCCGCCGCAGGTCGAGCGGGGTGGCGGAGATCACCGCCTCGGCATCGGCCGCGTCGATCGTCGCGGCCAGCGCCTCCAACTGCCGCGCATCGTAGCCGATAGCGGGAAGCACGGGGCCGATATGCGGGTATTGCTCGAAGACCGGCTTCAGCGCCGGCGCCGCGACGGAACGGACATCCACCGGCTCGGCGCCCGCCGCGCGCGCGGCGGCAAACCCGGCGCCCGTGGCCATGCCGCCATGGGTGATGGTCGGCCCATCCTCGACGACCACGACGCGCCGGCCGCGCACGCGCCCAGGCTCGTCCAGCCGCACCGGCGACGCCGCGCGCAGCGCGATGGCCCCGGGGTTCAGGCGCCGCACCGCGGCCGCCATGTCGTCGGCCACCCCCTGCGCCGCGGCGTCGATCTTGTTGATGATCACGGCATCGGCCATGCGAAGCGCGGTTTCGCCGGGGTGATGCGTATCGAGCTGGTCCGGCCGAAGCGCATCGATCACGCAGAAATGCAGGTCGGGCCGGAAGAACGGGAAATCGTTGTTGCCGCCGTCCCAGACGATGATGTCGGCCTCGCGCTCGGCCGCGGCCAGGACGTCGGCGTAGTCGACCCCCGCGAAGACGGTCGTTCCGTTGGCGATATGCGGTTCGTATTCCTCGCGCTCCTCGTTCGTGCAGCGCGCCGTGGCCAGATCGTCCATCGTCGCGAAGCGCTGGCAGCGCTGCGCCTCGAGGTCGCCATAGGGCATCGGATGGCGTACGACCACGGCGCGCCGGCCGGCCTGCCGCAGCAGCCCTGCGATATGCCGCGAGACCTGCGACTTGCCGCAACCCGTGCGGACCGCCGACACGGCGATGACGGGACGGCGCGACGCCAGCATGGTGCGCCGCGGGCCCAGCAGCTCGAAATCGGCGCCCGCGGCGAGCGCGCGGGCGGCAAGGTGCATGACCGTCGCGTGCGGCACGTCGCTGTAGCTGAACACGACGCGATCGATCGCCTGCTGCCGGCACAGCGCGTCGAGCTCGGCCTCCGGCACGATCGCGATGCCCTCGGGATAGCCCGTCCCGGCCAGGGACGGCGGATAGCGCCTGCCGGCGATGCCGGGAATCTGCGTCGCGGTGAAGGCCACGACCTGGAAGGCTGGATCGCCGCGATAGGCCACGTTGAAATTGTGGAAGTCGCGGCCGGCGGCGCCGACGATCACCACGCGCGTACGACGACCGTTCATCGACCTGTCCCCTGTTCCCTCTCCCGCATGGCGGCGATGGCGCGGTCGACCGATGCCGCGAGCGCGCGCAGGCCCGGCGAGATCGCAACCGGATAGGCATCGGCAGCCGCGAGTTTCCGCAGCGCCGGCGGCAGGCGTTCGAGATCGCCGGCGCACCGGTCCCGCATTGCCGCGAGGGTTTCCGGCGACGCAAGACGCCGGCCCCCGCGCATGACGTCCGCGATCAACGGCGTGCCGTCCCCGCCTTCGTCCGCCAGCGTCAGCAGGTCGCCCTCCATCCGGCCGCCCGCTCGCCGCCGGAAGACCTGCTTGCGGCCGGGCCAGGTGACCTTGCCGGCGGAAAGCTTGCGTCGCGCCACGCCCGCATATTCCTGCAGCTTGTAGGCGCAATCCATCGCCGGCGCGTCCTCCGACGTGGTCAGCGCCGTTCCCACGCCGAAACCGTCGATCGGCGCGCCTGCCGCAAGCAGATCGGCGATCCTGGTCTCGTCGATCCCGCCGCTGGCAAAGATCGTGACCGCTTTCAGGCCGGCCTCATCGAGGCAGCGCCGCACCGCGCGGGACAGCGCCGCGAGGTCGCCGCTGTCCAGGCGAACACCCTTCACTTCGATGCCCCGCTCGCGCAGCCAGGGGACGAGCCGGACCACCTTTGCAGCGGCGGCGACCGTGTCGTAGGTGTCGATCAGCAGGACCAGGTTGTCCGGGCGCGACAGGGAAAATGCCTTGAAGGCGGCTACCTCGTCGTCGTGCGTCTGGACAAAGGAATGGGCCATCGTGCCGAAAAGCGGGATGCCGAACATCGCGCCCGCCGAGACGGTCGCGGTGCCCCCGAATCCGGCGATATAGGCTGCACGGGCGGCAAGGAGGCCGGCTTCGGCGCCATGCGCGCGGCGGAGTCCGAAGTCGACCAACAGCTTTCCCGGCGCCTGGAGGACCATCCGCGCCGCCTTTGTCGCGATCAGCGATTGGAAGTGCAGCAGATTGAGCACGCGGGTTTCGACGAGCTGCGCGATCGGCAGCGGCGCGGCGATGCGCAGGATGGGTTCGTTGGGGAAAAACACGCGTCCTTCCGGCATCGCGTGGACATCGCCGTCGAAACGCAGGTCCGCCAGGTAGCCCAGGAATTTCTCGTGGAACCGTCCGGTCGCGCGCAGCCAGTCGATCGCCGTCCGATCGAAGCGCAGCGTCTCGAGGAATTGCAGCACCTGCTCCAGCCCGGCGGCCAGCATGAATCCACGCCCGGGCGGCAGCTTGCGCACGAAGAACTCGAACACGGCCGTCGCGGTCATGCCGTGGTCGAGATAGGCCTGCATCATGTTGAACTGGTAGAGATCGGTCAGCAGCGGCGACGCGGCGAGATCGCCGCGCTGGGCCGCATCCGAATTGCTGCTTGCCGATACCATGCGTTGCCCGAGCGGTGGTTGCCGCCGACCAGTATCCTTGTATCCTGATCCCACCAGCCGGCTTGACGGACCATGATCCAGGTCAAGCCGGCCGCGGCAGTCGTTGAGGGGGCGGCGGGCTTCGGCGATGCAAAGCGCGATCTCGAATCCCTCGACCCCCGATCTCGCGGCAAAGCTTGCCTTCCTGCGGGACCCGCGCGCCTATCCGAAGCCCACCGGCCGCGTCGAGGCGATCGAAACCCATCTCTCCTGGGTCTTCCTGACCGATGACCGCGTCTACAAGCTGAAGAAGCCGGTGCGGCACGAGTGCGGCGACCTGACCACGCTGGAAGGCCGCCGGCACAACTGCCTGGAGGAGCTGCGGCTGAACCGCCGGCTGGCGGCGCCGGTCTATATCGACGCCCTGCCCCTTGTCAGCCGGCCGGATGGCAAGCTGCACATCGGCGGCGAAGGCATCGCCGTCGACTGGCTGGTCGTGATGAAACGCCTGCCGGAGACGACGACGTTGCAGCGACGGATCGCCGAGGAGCGGGTTACCGCGACCGACATCGAGCGAATCGCGATCCTGCTGGCGCGCTTCTACTGCGCTGCCGCGCCGGTTCCGGTCGATCCCGGCGCGTATTGGGCGCGTCTCTGCGCGCGCATCGAGCGCGAAACCCAGGCCCTCACCCGCCCCACCCTGGGCCTGCCGGCCGCGCGAATCCGTTTCGCCGCCGATCGCGCACGCAGCTTTGCCAGCAACAACCGATCGCTGATCGAGGGACGGGCCGAACAGAGCCGCGTGATCGAGGCTCATGGCGATCTGCGGCCGGAGCATATCTTCTTGTTGCCCGCGCCGACGATCATCGACTGCCTGGAGTTCAGCGCCGAACTGCGACGGCTCGACCCGGCGGAGGAACTCGCCTATCTGGCGCTGGAATGCGCCCATCTGGGGGCGCATTGGATCGGCGACGTCCTGTTTGCGGTCTATGCCCGCGAAACGGGCGACCGTGTGCCGGACGCCCTGGTCGGCTTCTACCGCTGCGGGCGGGCCTTGCTGCGCGCCCGGCTGGCGATCGCCCATCTCGACGATCCGGCGGTGCTCGACCCGGACAAGTGGCGGCGCCAGGCGGCAGGATATCTCGAGCTTGCCTTTGCCGATGCCGCCGCCCTGCCGGCGGAAGGCTGAGGTCCGGCGGCGACGTTCCTAATCCGCGCTGTGGTTGCGGTAGATCGCGTCGGCAAAGACCCGCGCCGAATCGAGCACGACGAGCTTGCGCCCCGCCAGCTCGTCCGGCAACCGGAACGGGGGCACGGTGTCGGCCACGATCACCTTGTCGATGGCCGCATCGCCGACCACCTCGGCGGCGGCGCCCAGGAACAGGCCATGCGTGGCGGCCACCAGCACCTGGGTCGCACCGGCCTGGCGGCATGAAGCCGCCGCCATGCGGATGGTCGTGCCCGACCCGATCAGATCGTCGATGATGACGGCGGTCCTGCCCGCGACCGAGCCCACCAGAGGGCCGCCGCTGACGATGCCGCCCGCGCGCTGCTTGTCGACAAAGGCGGAGCCCGGCTCGGCGCCGAGGGCCTTGGCCAGGGACGCCCGAAGCTGCGCCGCGCGCTTGGCGCCTCCGATATCCGGCGAAACGACGGCGACCTCGCGCCCGCGCAGCAGCGGCGCCAAATAGTCGGTGAACAGGCCGGTTGCTTCGAGATGGTCGGTCGGGATGCGGAAAGCGTTCTGGAACGCGGCGGGATTGTGCGCGTCCATGGTCATCACCTTCGCGACGCCCAGCGCCTCGACCATCTGGGCCACGTATCTTGTGGTCACCGGATCGCGCGGTTGCGTCTTGCGGTCCTTGCGCGCGTAGCCGAGGTAGGGAACGACCGCCGTCACCCGCGCCGCCGACGCATCGCGCAACGCACCGGCGAAGAACAGGAGTCGGCAGAGTTTCTCGCTGACGCCCTGCTGGCGGTCCGCGTAGAGCGAGTGGACGACATAGACGTCATGCCCCCGCACGGTGACCAGCGGGCGCGACTTGTGCTCGCCGTCCTCGAAGGAACGCTCCTCCGCGGGACTTAGCGGGATCTCCAGGTGGCCGCTCAGCCGCTCGCCATAGGCGCGCGAGGCGCCCAGCGCGAAGACCTTGATGGCACCGGAATCGACCATGCGATCATGCCACCAGAACCGGCACGCCGGCGCGATGATCCAGGTCAACCATCGCCTGTTGGCGTCGAACCCGTTGACGCAGATCAAGGCAGCCGGTTGCCCGGGCGTTACGCTTCACGTGAAACATGACGAAGGCGCGTCGCTTGCGATCGGCCTTCGCCCAACGGGCGGCAGGAACAATGACGGCAAGCGGGGCGAGCCTCAGCCGTTTCATCGGCCCCGACGGCCTCGCGGTCGCCGCGCTGCCCGATTTTGCCCGCGACGCGGCCGAGCTGGTCCGCCTCTACCGGGCGATGCTGCTGACCCGCGCGTTCGACGAGAAAGCGGTGGCGCTGCAGCGCACCGGCCGGCTGGGAACCTTCGCCGTGTCGCTGGGCCAGGAAGCCGTGTCGGTGGGTGTCGCCGCGGGGATGCGGGCGGAAGACGTGTTCCTGCCCAGTTTCCGCGAACAGGGCGGCCAGCTCTGGCGCGGCGTCACGCCGCTGGAGCTATTCCTCTATTGGGGCGGCGACGAGCGCGGCAGCGATTTCAAGGGACCGCGCCAGGATTTCCCCATCTGCATCCCGGTCGGCAGCCATCCGCCGCACGCGGTCGGCGTCGCCATGGCGTTCAAGCTGCGACGCGAGCCGCGCGTGGCCGTCTGTGTCCTGGGCGACGGCGCCACCTCGAAGGGCGATTTCGCCGAGGCCATCAACATGGCCGGCGTTTGGAACGCGCCGGCGGTCTTCGTCGTGAACAACAACCGGTGGGCGATCTCGGTGCCGCTGGCGCGGCAGACGGCGGCGCGCAGCCTGGCGCAGAAGGCCGTGGCCGCGGGAATTCCCGGCGAGCAGGTCGACGGCAACGATGTGGTCGCGGTGCGCGCCACGGTCGAACGCGCGGTGGAGCGCGCGCGCGGCGGCGGGGGGCCAAGCCTGGTCGAGGCGCTGACCTATCGCCTGGGCGACCATACCACCGCCGACGACGCCAGCCGCTACCGCGACGACGCCGAGGTCAGTCCGCATTGGGCCGAGGAGCCGGTCCTGCGCCTGCGCCGGCACCTGACGGCGACCGGCGCCTGGGACAGGGCGCGCGAAGAACAGGCGATCGCCGCGGCGGCCGCTGCCGTCAATGCCGATGCCGACCGTTACCTCGCCACGCCGGCACAGCCGCGCGAGACCATCTTCGACTTCACCTATGCCGCGATGCCGGCCGACCTGGACGCGCAGCGCCGCGCGGCCCTGGGCGGGGCCTAGCCGATGGAAGAGCTGAACCTTGTCCAGGCCGTGAACCGCGCGCTGGCCCGCGCCATGGCGGACGATCCGAGCGTGGTCGTTCTGGGCGAGGATGTCGGCCGGGACGGCGGCGTGTTCCGCGCGACCGACGGGTTGTGGACCCGCTTCGGCGACGAGCGGGTGATCGACACGCCGCTGGCCGAAGCCGCCATCGCCGGCGTCGCCGTGGGCATGGCGGCGCAGGGACTGCGTCCGGTCGCCGAGATCCAGTTCACCGGCTTCATCTATCCGCCGATCGACCAGCTCGTGAACCACGCGTCCCGCCTGCGCACCCGAACGCGGGGCCGGCTTGCCTGCCCGATGGTGTTGCGCGCGCCCTGCGGCGGCGGCATTCACGCGCCGGAGCACCATTCCGAGAGCCCCGAGGCCATGCTGGCCCAGATTCCCGGGCTGCGCGTCGTGCTGCCGTCCTCGCCGGCGCGGGCCTACGGCCTGCTGCTGGCCGCCATCCGCGATCCCGATCCGGTGGTCTTCCTGGAGCCGACTCGGCTCTACCGCGCGCTGCGCGAGCCAGTGGACGACAACGGCGAGGCATTGCCGCTCGACCGCTGCTTCGTGCTGCGGGAAGGCAAGGATATCACCCTGGTCACCTGGGGCGCGACGGTGGTTGAAACCCTTGCCGCGGCCGAGCTCCTGGCCGGCGAAGGCATCGCGGCGGGCGTCATCGACGTCGCGACCCTGCATCCCCTGGACCAGGAGACGATCGTCGCGGCGGTTCGCCGCACGGGGCGCTGCGTCATCGCGCATGAGGCGCCGCTCAGCGGCGGCTGGGGCGCGGAGATTGCCGCGCGCCTGGCGGAACATGCCTTTGCATCCCTGCTGGCGCCGATCCAGCGGGTCGCGGGATACGATACGGTGATGCCGCTGCCGCGGCTGGAGGCGCACTACCTGCCCAGCACGCAGCGGATCGCCGCCGCCGCGCGGCGGGCGATGGGCTTCGCATGACCGTCTTCGCCCTGCCGGACCTCGGCGAAGGCCTGCAGGACGCGGAGCTGGTCGCGTGGCACGTGGCGGCGGGCGACCATGTCGTTGCCGACCAGCCGCTGGCCTCGGTCGAAACCGAGAAGGCCGTGGTCGAGATTCCGTCGCCCCGCTCGGGCCATGTGGCGCGGCTCTGCGCCAAGCCCGGCGATCGGGTGAAGGTCGGAGCCCCGCTGGTGGAATTCGAGGAAGCCGCGCACGCGGACGAGGGCGCGGTCGTCGGTCATCTGCCCGAGGCGCCGGCGCCGCGGGCACCGGCGCCTCGGGCACCGGCGCCACGGGCTCCATTGCCACGGGCCGAGGCGCGGCGGACGGCGGTGCGGGCCGCGCCGGCGGTGCGCGCCCTGGCAGCCAGGCTGGGCGTGGACCTTGCCACCGTGCCCGCGACCGGAGTCGAGGGCACGATCACGCAGGCCGACGTGCAAGCAGCCGCACACAGCGGCCAGCCGGCGACCGCGGCCGGCGAACGGTTGAACGCGCTCCGCCGGACGATGGCCGCCAACATGGCCCGCGCCCATGCCCAGGTCGTGCCCGCCACGGTCTGCGACGATGCCGATATCGGGTCGTGGAGCGGGGCCGAGACCGTGATGCCGCGGCTGGTGCGCGCCATCGTCGCCGGCGTGGCCGCCCAGCCGTCGCTCAACGCCTGGTTCGATGGCGCGGCGCTGACGCTCGCGCGCCGGCCGGCGGTCGATATTGGCATCGCGGTCGACACCGCCTCCGGCCTGATCGTGCCGGTGCTGCGCGATGCCGGCAGGCGGTCCCCCGCGCAGCTCGCGGCGGAGCTGGAGCGGCTGCGGAGCGGCGCAGCGACGCGCAGCCTGGCGCCGGATGAATTGCGCGGCGCATCGATCACCCTGTCCAATTTCGGCGCGATCGGCGGGCGCTATGCGCAGCTCGTGGTGATGCCGCCGCAGGTCGCCATCCTGGGCGCCGGCCGCATATTCCCGGTCCTGGCTCCCGGCCGGAGCGGGCCGGAGGCGCGCCGCAGCCTGCCCCTGTCGCTGACCTTCGACCACCGCGCGATCACCGGCGGCGAGGCCGCGCGCTTCCTGGCCGCCGTCATCGCCGACCTGCAGTCGGCAACCTAGCGCCGAAGGAGGCCCCCATGGCCGATGTCTTCGACCTGGCCGACAAGCTGGGGCCCTTCAAGGTTCTTCACATCCATCGCCCGGGCATCGGATTGCGGGCGATCGTCTGCGTCGACAACATCGCCTGCGGGCCGTCGATCGGCGGCGTGCGCATGGCGCCCGACGTAAGCGTCGACGAGGCGTTCCGCCTGGCGCGCGCCATGACGTTCAAGAACGCCGCGGCGGGGCTTGCCCATGGCGGCGGCAAGTCGGTGATCTTCGGCGACCCCCGCATGCCGCCGGCGCAGAAGGAGATGCTGATCCGCGCCTTCGCCCAGGCGATCGCCGAGCTGGTCGAATACATTCCCGGCCCCGACATGGGAACGGACGAGCGCGCGATGGCCTGGGTCAAGGACGAGATCGGCCGCGCCGTCGGCCTGCCCCGCGTGCTGGGCGGCATTCCGCTGGACGAGATCGGCGCCACCGGCTTCGGCCTGTTCGGCGCCATCGACGTCGCCAAGGACCATGTCGGGATGGACCTGGAAGGCGCGCGCGTCGCGATCCAGGGGTTCGGCGCCGTCGGCATGCACGCGGCGCGGCACCTCGCCCGCGCCGGCGCGCGGCTGGTCGCGGCCAGCGACACCCACGGCACGATCGCGGACGAAGCCGGGCTGGACGTGGAAGCCTTGATCGCCCACAAGCACGCGGGCCGAGCCCTGGGCGAATTCGCCGGCGGCCGCAAGCTGGGCGGCGACGCGATCGTCGACGTTGCCTGCGAGGTCTGGATTCCGGCCGCACGCCCGGATGTCATCCGGGCAGACAATGTCGACCGGCTGCAGACCAGGATCGTCGCGCAGGGCGCCAACATCCCCTGCACGCCCGCGGCCGAGGCAAGCCTGCACCGCCGCGGCGTCCTGGTGCTGCCCGATTTCATTGCCAATGCGGGCGGCGTGATCTGCGCCGCGGTCGAGTATCACGGCGGCACGGAGGCCCAGGCCATGGCCGTCATCGACGAGCGCATCCGCGCCAACACGCGTGCCGTGCTCGACGAAAGCAAGCGCGCGGGCAGCGAACCGCGCGCCGCGGCCCTGGCGCTGGCCGAACGCCGCGTGCGCGCGGCGGCTGCGCTGCGGCGCTGGGCCTAGCGGCATCGCTGCCGGCGCTTGACGCAGATCAATGAGCGGGACCGGCCGCGATCTTAGTGTCCCGATTGCGAAGTTCGTCCGTGTTTGCGACGCCCGCCGTACGAACTTCGGAATCGAAAAGGACACGAGCAACTATTTCAAGTCTAGTGCCCCTTTGGTTCGGGGTACCAGACAGTCTCGTACGGCTCATTGTCCCGGCATTCGCCGCGCGCGAATGGCATGGCTAGCGGAGGTCGAGGGAAATGGCGCACAAGCAGGTCCTGTTCCGGTCCGCGGCCCGCGAGAAGATCCTGCGCGGGGCATCGCAGCTCGCCGACGCGGTCCGGGTGACCCTGGGGCCGAAATCGAAATCGGTCCTGATCCAGAAGAAATGGGGCGCGCCGATCGTCTGCAACGACGGCGTCACCATCGCCAAGGAATTCGACCTGAAGGATCCCGACGAGAACCTGGGCGCGCAGGTGCTGCGCCAGGCGGCCGAGAGAACCGGCGACGCGGTCGGCGACGGCACCAGCACCTCGACGATCCTGGCGCACGCCATCCTGGCCGACGGAATTCGCAACGTCGTGGCCGGCGCCAGCGCCATCGACATCAAGCGCGGCCTCGATCGCGCCGCGAAGATCGCGATCGACACGCTGAAGTCCATGGCGCGCCCGGTCCAGACGCGCAAGGAGAAGGCCCAGGTCGCCACCATCTCCGCCCACAACGACACCGCCGTCGGCGAACTGGTTGCCGACGCGATGGAAAAGGTCGGCGGCGAAGGCGTGATCTCGGTCGAGGAATCGAAGACCACCGAGACGACGCTCGAGGTGGTCGAAGGCATGCAGTTCGACCGCGGCTTCGTATCGCCCTACTTCATCACCGATGCCGAGCGCATGGAGGCGATCCTGGAAGACGCCTTCATCCTGCTGTGCGACCGCAAGATCGGCGCGCTGCGCGACCTGATCCCGCTCTTGGAGCAGGTCGCCAAGTCGGCCCGGCCGCTGCTGGTGGTTGCCGAGGACATCGAGGGCGAGGCGCTGGCGACGCTGATCGTCAACCAGTTGCGCGGCATCCTGAAGGGCTGCGCGGTGAAGGCGCCGGGCTTCGGCGATCGCCGCAAGAGCATGCTTCAGGACATGGCGATCCTGACCGGCGGCCAGCTCATCTCGGAGGATTTGGGCCTGAAGCTGGAGGGCGTGCTGCTGGATCACCTCGGTCGCGCCACCCGCGTGGTGGTGGACAAGGAGCGCACCACCATCATCGGCGGGGCCGGCGGTCGCACCGAGATCGATGCCCGGATGCAGCAGATCCGCCACGAGATCGACAAGTCGACCAGCGACTATGACCGCGAGAAGCTAGAGGAACGGCTGGCAAAGCTTGCCGGCGGCGTGGCGGTGATCCGCGTCGGCGCGCCGTCGGAGGCGGAAATGAAATCCCGCAAGGAGGCGCTGGACGACGCCATCAGCGCGACCAAGGCTGCCGTCGCCGAGGGCATCGTGCCGGGCGGCGGCTTGGCCTTGCTTCGTTGCATCGACGCCGTCGCGCGCGAGGAAGCGAACGCCCGGGACGACGAACGCACGGGCATCCAGATTCTCAAGCGCGCGCTCGAGTCGCCGGCGCGGCAGATCGCCGACAATTCGGCGGTCGACGGCGGCGTGGTCATCGCCCGCATGCTCGCCAGCCAGGGCAATGTGGGATTCGACGCGGCGCGCAAGGAGTATGTGGACCTGGTGGAGGCCGGCATCATCGACCCGGCCAAGGTCGTGCGCATCGGCCTGGAGAATGCCGTGTCGGTCGCGAGCGTTCTGCTGCTGACCGAGGCGACGATGACGGAATTGCCCGAGCCGAAGAAGGACCGGGCCGCCGAGAACGAAATGGCGATGCCGTAGGCAGCCCGGAGACGGCGTATCGGGAGGCGATGCCGGGCGAGCGTCCCGATTCCGAAGTTCGTCAGTGCTTGCGACGCAAGTCGCACGAACTTCGGAATCGAAAAGGACGCTGGCAACTATTTGAGTTTAGTGCCCCTTTGGAACCCGAGTTCGCCTCCGGTCTTCATCAAGAGAGGGCGAACTTCGGGTTCGGGGCACTAGGCATCGAGCGCCATCTTTTTCGCCGCTTCGGGCAAACCCGCAATGACGGGGGCTTGCCCCTGTGCCTAGAATGATCCCTGTCCGGCTTCGATTTTCACTGGGCTGGGGACCATGGCACATAGAGCACTCCGCATCGCCGCTTTCCTCGCGGCTGCCACTTGCGCCGCCGCGCCAAGCCTTGCCGACAAGGCGTCGGACACGCTGAACATCGCGTGGAACGCGGACCCGCAGACGATCGACCCCTATCAGGGCGCCACCCGCGAAGGCAACATCATCGTCCATCATGTCTTCGATGCGCTGCTGTTCCGCGATCCCGACACGTCCGAATACAAGCCGGCGCTGGCGACCGCCTATCGCTGGGTCGACGACACCACGCTGGAGTTCGACCTGCGGCGGGGCGTGAAGTTCCACAACGGCGATCCGTTCTCCGCCGAGGACGTCGTCTTCACCTTCAATACGATCACGAAGAAGGATTTCCCGATCATCCTGCGCAGCCTGGCCGACTGGATCAAGGGCGCGGAGAAGATCGACGACTACAAGGTGCGCGTCACCTTGAACAAGCCGTTCCCGGCGGCGCTCGAATACTTCTCGCTGCCGCTGCGCATCTATCCCAAGGCCTATTTCGAGAAGGTCGGCGCCGAGCAGTTCACCCGCGCGCCGGTCGGCACCGGCCCCTACAAGGTGGTCGAGCTGGTCGCCGGCAAGTCGATCGTGCTGGAGCGCTTCGACGACCACTATGCCGGCAGCCCGAAGGGCCGCCCCGCGATCAAGCGCCTGAACATGCGGGTGATGCCCGAGATGGCGACCCAGATCGCCGAGCTGATGACCGGCGGGCTCGACTGGACCTGGCGCGTCACGCCCGACCAGGCGGCCAAGCTGGCGGGACGCGGCAACCTTGTCTCGCTCGAGGCCGAGACCATGCGGTTCAGCCTGCTGAGCTTCGACGCGGCCGCGCGCGCCGGCAAGTCGCCCATGCAGGATCTGCGCGTGCGCCGCGCCTTCGCCCATGCGATCAATCGCCAGGAATTGCGCGACAACCTGGTCAAGGGCGCATCGCGCGTGATCCATTCGGGCTGCTATCCGACGCAGTTCGGCTGCACCGACGACGTCGTGAAGTACGACTACGATCCCGCGAAGGCCAAGGCGCTGCTGGCCGAGGCCGGCTATCCGGACGGGTTCGAGATCACGCTGCTGTCCTATGGCGGCACGTTCCGGATCGAATCCGAGGCCGTGGTGAACTACATGCGCGCGGTCGGCGTGCGCATCAACCCGCAGATGCTGCAATCCCCGACCGTGCGCCAGAAGATGTCGAACAGCGAGGCCCAGCTCGTGCACATGCACTGGGGCTCGGACTCCGTCAACGACGTGGCGCGGTCGGCCGGCCAGTATTTCGACTTCAGCCCGTACGACATGGCGCGCGACCCGCAGGTGCGCGACTGGCTCCTGGAGGCGCAGTCCACCACGGATTCCGAGAAACGCAAGGCGGCGTACAAGAAGGCCCTGCAGCGCATCGCCGAGCAGGTCTACTGGCTGCCGATGACGACCTTCGTCACCAACTACACCTTCGTGAACACGCTGGATTTCAAGCCGTCCTACGACGAATACCCGCGCTTCTTCTTCGCCAGGTGGAAGTGAGCGCGCGCGGATGACCTACAAGTTCGACACCGCCTACCGGCCGACCATCCAGGGCACGCGGCACATGGTGGCCGCCGGCCACTACATGGCCGCCCAGGCCGGGTTCCTGGTGCTGCAGGCCGGCGGCAACGCGATCGACGCCGGCGTCGCGGCGGGCATCACGCTGAACATCGTCGAGCCGCAGATGTGCAGCTTCACCGGCGTCGCGCCGATCATGATCTACCTGGCCGCCGAGGATCGCTTGGTCACGATCGACGGGCTGGGCACCTGGCCGCGCCGCGCGACCTGCGAACTGCTCGCGCAGCGGGGCGGCGACTGCGTGCCGGAAGGCATCCTGCAGACCGTGGTGCCGGGAGCGCCCGACGCGTGGCTGACGGCGCTCGAGCGCTACGGCACGATGCGCTTTTCCGACGTGGCGGCCGAGGCCATCCGCCTGGCGCGCGACGGCTTCCCCGCCTACCGGATGATGGCGCTGACCATCAAGCGGAAGATCGCCGACTTCCCGCTCGGCACCGATGCCGGCGCGATCTTCCTGCCGCGGGGCCGCGCGCCCGAAGCCGGCGAGATGTTCGTGCAGGCCGACCTGGCCCGCACGCTGCAATACCTGGTCGACGAGGAGAAGGCGAAGGGCGGCGCCGGCCGCGCGGCCGGCATCGCCGCGGTGCGTCACGCGATCTATCAGGGCGACCTGGCCAAGACCTTCGCCGACCACCAGCGCGCCAATGGCGGCCTCTTGGACGAGCGGGACCTTGCCGGCTACCGCGTCACGATCGACGCGCCGCTTTCCGTCCGCTATCGCGACATCGACCTTTTCGCCTGCGGCCCGTGGTGCCAGGGACCGATGCTGCTGCAGGTCGTGCGGATGGCCGAGGCGCTGGGTCTCGATACCCGGACGCACAACGCGCCCGACTACATCCACGGGCTGATCGAGATCCTCAAGCTGGTGGCGGCCGACCGCGAGGCCTATTACGGCGATCCGAAATTCGTGCCGGTGCCGATCGATACGCTCCTGTCGGCGGACTATGCGCGCGCGCGGATCGCCGCGATAGGCAAGGAACGGGCGTTCGACGGCATGCCGCCGGCCGGCCGCATCGACGATGGCCATGCGCGCGCGCCGCTGGCGCCGCCGAAGGCGGTCGAGTTGGCGGGCGCCGACCGTCCGCTCGATACGTCCTATGCCTGCGCGGTCGATGCCGCCGGCAACGCCTTCTCGGCGACGCCCAGCGACGGGGTGATGCGCAAGTCGCCGATCGTGCCGGGCACCGGCATGGCCCTGTCCCCGCGCGGCATCCAGTCGCGCGTCGATCCGCGCCATCCCGCCTGCGTGGCGCCGGGCAAGCGGCCGCGGCTGACGCCCAACCCGGCCATCGCCATGCGCCGGGGCGAGTTCGTCATGCCCTTCGGCACGCCGGGCGGCGACTTGCAGGTCCAGGCGATGGCGCAGGTGTTCCTGAACCTGTTCGCCCACGGCATGGATCCGCAGGCGGCGGTGGAAGCGACGCGCTTCTATTCCTACAGCTATCCCGATTCCTTCGCGCCCCACGCCTACTATCCCGGCCTGCTGAAGCTGGAGGACGGATTCCCCGCGGCCACGGCCGAGGCCCTGGCCCGGCGCGGCCACCGGATCGAGCCCTGGCCGTCGGATGAATGGCCGCGCACCGGCGTGTGCATCGCCATCGACGACCGCAAGCGCGGCCTGAAGCTGGGCGCCGCCGATTCGCGACGCACCGGCGCGGCGGTCGGCTGGTAGCGCCTAGGCGAGGCAGGCGGGGACGAGCAGGCTGGCGAAGGGCAGCGCGCGCTCGGCCGCCGCCGCGTCGTAATGCCCGTCGACGTGCCAGAGATTGAGCGTGGCCAGGCAGCGCCCGTCATACAGCACCGGCAGGCAGACGATCGAGGCGCAGCCCGCGGCCTCGATGCCCTGGTAGTCGGGAAAGTTGCGGTGCACGTTGTCGCGGCGGGGCGCGAGGAAGTAGCTGCGCCGATCGACGATCGCCGCGCTCCACGCCCCGCGCCGATGCTGCTTGGTCCCACCCGGCGGGTAGCTGGGCTCGCTGCTGAAGAGCCGCACCGAACGCAGCGTGGCGGTATCGAGCCTGAGGATCGTCATGACCTTGTAGCCGACCAGCGCCTGCAAGGCGTCGGCCAGCGCCGCGAAGGTCGGGCCGGGCTGGCCGGGCCGCGCCTGCGCCGCCGCCACCGCGCGGAAATGGGAAGCGTCGTCGATGCCGCTCATCGCCCGGCATGGTAGACGACCGGCCGGCCGTGTCGAGGGGCGGCTATGGATTCCGCGGCCGGAATGCGGCACGCTGAACATCGGCAATCGAACGGGGGGCACAGGCCAAGACCTTGATACCAGGACGCCGCGGGCGCGGATGGATGGCGATCGGCGCGGCGATGCTGCTGGGCTGCCTCGGCGTCCCGGACGCGCGGGCGGAGACCGGCACGGTGCGCATCGCGCAGCAATACGGCATGATCTACCTGCCGCTGCACGTCGCGGTCGACAAGAAGCTGATCGAGAAGCATGCCGCCGCGCTCGGCCTCGCCGGCCTCAAGGTCGAGATGCTGCAACTGGCGAGCGGCGCGGCCGTCAACGACGCGATCCTGTCCGGCTCGATCGACGTGGCGACGGTCGGCGCCACCGTGCTGCTGACGATCTGGGACAAGACGCGCGGGC
>JADLEG010000120.1 GCA_020846275.1 Alphaproteobacteria bacterium | reverse complement strand
CATGGCCGCGCGCGTTGCAGAGCTGCAGCCACTGGTTCACCGCCTGGCCGATGAACGAGGCGACCTGCGCCTGCTCGGCCAGCTTGTTGTAGAAGCGCAGGTCCTTGCCGGCGATGCGCAGCGGCCCCTTCAGGTGGCTGTCGTCCCCTTCAAGCAGCCAGGGCGCCACCATCTGGAACATCTTGCTGTTGGCTCCGCCGGCCGAGATGACGGCGTGGAACTTGCGCATGTCGACACCCATCTTGGCCGCCGTCGTCGCCGCCTCGGCGATGATCGCGCAATTGCCGATCGACATGAAATTGTTGATCAGCTTCAGCGTATGCCCGGCGCCGAGCGATCCCACCTCGACGATGGTGTCGGCAAAGCATTGCTGCACCGGCTTGATCGCCGCGACGACATCCGGATCGCCGCCGACATAGGTGCTCAAGCTGCCGGCCTCGGCCTCCTTGGGCGAACGGCCGAGCGGCGCGTCGGCCATGCGCGCGCCCTTCTCCTTCAGCGCCGCGCCGATCCTCCGGGTCGAGTTGGGATCGGCGGTCGTGCTGTCGACGACGATGAGGCCGGGATGCGCGCCTTCCAGGATGCCGCCGGCGCCGAACACCAGCGCCTCGACCTCGACCGAAGAGGGCACGCAGGTGAACAATATATCGTTGCCCCGCGCAATCTCCGCCGCGCTCTTGCCTTCCTTGGCGCCGCGCTTCACCAAGTCGTCAACAGGCTGGCGGTTGCGGTTGCCCATCACGGTGAGCGCGTAGCCCTTCTCCAGGATGTTCTTGGCCGCGCCGTGGCCCATCAGGCCGACGCCGATGAAGCCGATTCTCGGTTTGCTCATAGTGCTGCTTCCCTCTGGGTCATTTCGTGCGGCCGATCGCCGCGCCAACGCGAAAACGCCTTTCGAGCTGCTGCGCCCACAGCGACAGCGGCCAGCACAGCGTGAAATAGAGCGCCGCCACGGTCGGGTAGACGATGGTGGGCTGGAAGGTGGCGTTGCTCATCAGCTGCCCGGCGCGCGTCAATTCGACGAAGCCGATGATCGAGGCGACCGCCGTAGCCTTCACGAGCTGCACCAGGAACCCCACCGTCGGCGGGATGGCGATGCGCAGGGCCTGCGGCAGGATGACGTAGCGGAGCTGCTGCGGATAGCTGAGCGCCAGCGAGGCGGAGGCCTCCCACTGCGTGCGCGGGATCGCCTGGATGCAGCCGCGCCAGATCTCGCCCAGGAACGCGCCGGCATAGGCCGCATAGGCGATCACCACCGCGGTCCAGGCGTCGAGCCGGAGCCCGAACAGGCCGAGGCCGTAATAGACGAGGAAAAGCTGCATCAAGAGCGGCGTGCCCTGGAACAGCTGGATGTACCCGCCCGCGAGCAGGCGCACCGGCCCAAGGGACGACACGCGCAGCAGCGCGATCGTGCCGCCGACCAGCCCGCCCAGCGCGAACGCGATCAGCGACAGCACCACGGTCCAGCGCATCGCGCCCAGCAGGAAGAGGAATTCGTTGCTGGAGAAGCTGCGCACGGCTCAGGCCCGCCCGCGCCGGAAGACGAACCAGTAGATCGCCGCGAACAGGCCGCGGAACGCCACCGCGATGCCGAGATAGAGGAAGGTGACGACGATATAGACCTCGAAGGCGCGGAAGGTAGTGGACTGCAGCGTGTTGGCGATCGCCGTCAGCTCCTTGGCCGAGATCGCCGAAACGACGGAGGAGCCGAGCAGCAGCAGGATGAACTGGCTGGCCAGCGCCGGAAACACCGCCTTCAGCGCCGGGAACAGCACGATCAGGCGATAGACCTGCACCCGCGTCAGCCCCAGCGCCCGCCCCGCCTCGATCTGCCCGACCGGCACGGACTGCACGCCGGCGCGCACGATCTCGGTGGCGTAGGCGCCCAGGTTCACCACCATCGCCACCAGCGCCGCCTCGTTGGCGTCGAACCTGATGCCGAACGACGGCAGCGAGAAGAAGATCACGTAGATCTGGACCAGGAACGGCGTGTTGCGCATCGCCTCGACATAGGCGCCGACGATCCAGCGCACCGGGCGCGGGCCGGCGGTGCGCAGGAAGGCGCAGACGATCGCGACCGAAAGCCCCAGCGCCATCGCCAGCGCCGACAGGCGCACGGTCAGCCACGCGCCCGCCAGCAACTCGTCGAAGCGGTCGAATACGATGCCGAACTGGAAGACGTAGGTCACGCCGATCTACGCACCGGGAGCGCCCTCATGCTTCGACAAGCTCAGCATGAGGACGATTGTAAAGTCCGAACCTCATCCTGAGCCTGTCGAAGGATGAGGTTCGCCGCGCATCAAGCCGCGACTACATCGACGGCAGGTCGACCAGCTTCACGCCCGTCTGCTGCTCGTAGATCCTGGCCAGTACGCCGTTGTGCTTGTTCACGAACACCCAGGTGTTGACCCATTGCAGCAGGTCGAGATTGCCCGGCTTCACGGCGATGCCGTAGAAGGCCGTGACCACCGTGAACTTGACCTCGAGCTGCTTGTCCGGCGCCTTCTTGGCCAGGTCGTTGATCAGGAAGGCCGCCGAGCCGATGGCGTCGACCTGCCCCGTCAGCAGCGCCTGCTGGGTGGCGGCGTGCTCGTCGAAGAAGACGATGTTGGTGCCGGGCGGCGCGATCTTCGGCACTTCCTGCTCTTCCAGCGTGGCGCGGCTCATGCCGATCTTCTTGCCCGCCAGGTCGGCCGCGCTCTTGATGTTGACGCTCTTCGGCCCGCCGATGACGATCGACAGCGCGCCGTGCGGGCTGGAGAACCACACCGACTTCGCCCGCTCGGCCGTGATCGACAGCGAGGAGATCGCGAGGTCGGCGCGGTCGGACAGCAGGGCCGGGATGCGCTGGGCGCCGGACACCTGCACCAGCTCCAGTTCGACGCCCAGGTCCTTGGCAAGCTGGCGCGCGGTCTCGATTTCCGAGCCCGTGGGCTTGTTGTCCTTGTCCAGGATGCCGAAGGGCGCGGAGTCGACCTGCGCCGTGATGCGGATCTTCTTCTCCTTCAGGATGCGGTCGAGCGCCTGGGCGTCGGCCGCCCCCGCGCCCAGTCCCAGCGCCAATGCCGTCGCCATGGCGGCGGTCAGCAATCGAGTCGTGAACGTCATGGTCGTTTCCTCCACGGTTGTTGTCTTGACCCCCTGCACCGGCCCCCGCCCTCGTCTCGATCCCGGTCGGGCGAGCGCCGCATCGGCCCTGCGGCCGAGTCCCTATTTTCCTTTCAGCCCGGCGATGCCGGCGGCCAGCGCCTGCTGGTAGACCGCGATGTCCGTGCCGTAGCACAGCATGCGATAGCCCCATCGCAGGTATTGCTTGCCCGTCTTGACGTCGCCGCACAAAAACCCCGCCGGCTTGCCGCTCTTGGCGCAGGCCTTGGCCAGCTTCTTCGCCGCCGCCTTGTAGCGCGGATGGTCGAACTGGCCGTCGATGCCCATCGAGTTGGTCAGGTCGTAGTGCCCCATCCAGCCGACATCGATGCCCGGTGTCGCCACGATGGCGTCGACGTTCTCGATGCCCGCCGCCGTCTCGATCAGCGCGATCACCAGCGTGCGCTCGTTCGCCGCCTTCATCTTCGGAATGTGGCTGCCGCCTTCGTAGTCATCGTGCGGCATGCCGAAGGCAAGGCCGCGCACGCCCCGCGGTCGGTAACGGCACCAGGACGCGATCTTGCGCGCCTGCTCGGCCGTCTCGACCATCGGCACCATGATGCCGCGCACCCCGGCGTCCAGCATCGGCGCGATCAGGTGGTAGTGCGTGCCGGTGACGCGAACGATCGGCACCAGCCCGGTGCCGCGCGCATAGGCGACCTGGCTCTTGATGGTCTCGATCCCGACCCCGCTGTGCTCGGTGTCCAGGATCACGAACTCCGCCCCGGCATTGGCCATGATCTGGCAAAGCCCCGGGGTGAAGAACTCGAACGCCATCTGGCCGAAGGCCGTGCCCCCCTTCGCCAGCTTGGCGCGCACCGGGTTGTCCTGCATCTGCCGTCCCCCCTCGTCGGACCTAGCCGATCGCTTTCTCGATCTCGCCCGCCGGCAGGCCGACATCGGCGGCCGCCTTGGCGATCTGCGCGCGCGTCGCATCGTCCAGCGGTATGCCGTTCTTCTCGCGGTCGGCCCGCGTGCGGCGCTCGATCTCGCCGGGCAGCAACACCTCGCCACCCGGCGTTATCGGCGGCGATGCCTTCACCCAGTCCCTCAGGCGCGACACGTCCGCGGCGAAGGCCGCGTGGCCCGCGACGTTGTCGGCGTCGATCAGGATGGTCAGCATGTTGTTGACCATGCGCTTGGCCGTGGGATTGTCGGGATGGGTCGACCCGCCACCGGTCAGCGCGCCGGCCAGCACCTCGCAGATCAGCGACAGGCCGGATCCCTTGTGGCCGGCGATCGGCAGGATCGCCCCGGGCGGCGGCGCGTAGAACTCCTCGGGATCGCGCGTCGGCCGGCCCTTGCCGTTCAGCACGGCGCCTTCCGGCAGCTTCTCCTTCTTGTTGCGCGCGACCTGGATCTTGCCCTCGGCGATGATGCAGGTCGACATGTCGAGGATCATCGGCGCGCCGTCGGGGCTCGGCACGCCGGCGGCGATCGGGTTGGCCGACAGGCGCCGGTCGCTGCCGCCATGGGGCGCCACCAGCATGCCGAAGCCCGAGCTGTTGACGAAGTGCAGCGCCACCAGCCCCGCGCCGGCCGCCATCTCGGCCCAGGCGCCGATGCGCCCGAGATGGCCGGTATCGCGCAGCGCCATCACCGCCACGCCGTGCTTCTTCGCCTTGGCGACGCCCAGCCGCATCGCCTCGAGCCCGATCGCCTGGCCGTAGCCGAACTGCCCGTCCAGCATCAGCAGCACGCCGTCGTCGCGCAGCACCTTCACATGGCGGTTGACCACCACCTGGCCCTGCTTCAGCCAGTCCATGTACTTGGCCACGCGGATCACGCCGTGCGAATCGTGGCCGACCAGGTTGGCCTCGACCAGGTGGTCGCCGACGGCCCTGGCTTCGGCCTCCTCGCTGCCGGCGCGGGCGAAGATTGCCCGCACGCCCCGGCGCAGGTCGTCGGGGGCCACGCGTCGCATGCTCATGCGGATGTCTTCCTTCCCCTGGCGGCGCGGCGGGCGGCCGACAGGCGAACGCCCAGGTCGATCGCCTCCATCATGCTCTGCGGATTGGCGATGCCCTTGCCGGCGATGTCGAACGCGGTGCCGTGGTCGACCGAGGTGCGAACGATCGGCAGGCCGAGGGTGATGTTGACGCCGCTCAGTCCCACCCACTTGCCGGTGCGGCGGTCGATCTTGAACCCCAGCAGCTTGACCGCGACGTGGCCCTGGTCGTGGAACATCGCGACGACGCCGTCGAACTGCCCGCCCAGCGCCTTGACGAACACCGTGTCGCCCGGCACCGGCCCGGCGATGTTCATGCCCTGGGACCGGAATCGCTCGATCACCGGCGTCACGATGTCGATATCCTCGCGCCCGAACATGCCGCCTTCGCCGGCATGCGGATTGATCGCGGCGATGCCGAGCTTGGGCTTCTTGAAGCCGAGGCGGCGCAGCGCGTCATGCGTCAGCTCGATCACGTAGGTCAGGCGCTCGGGCGTCACCAGCGACGTCGCCTTGGCGAGCGGCACGTGCGCGGAGACGTGGCTGACACGCAGCCGGTCATGCACCAGCATCAAGACCGAGCCCTTGCTCTTGGTCAGGTCGGCCAGGATCTCGGTATGGCCGGCATAGTGGAACCCGGCGGCGTTGATCGCCTCCTTGCTGATCGGCGCGGTGGCAATGGCGTCGATCTCGCCCTTCATCGCCAGCCCGATCGCGGACTCGATCGCGCGGAACGCCTGGCGCCCGGCCTCGGCGCTGGTTTCGCCGTACCGCACAGGCGCCTGGCTCGGCGTCGCCTCGATCAGCTCGAGCTGCGGCGCGTATCGCCGCTGCCCCTTGGCGATAAGGCGCTCGCGCGCCTCGTCGATCGCGGCGGCGGAGCCGATCGTCACCAGCTCCAGCTCGCCCGCCCGAACCCGCGGCGCCAGCCGCGCGGTCGCCTTCAGGCACAGTTCCGGGCCAACCCCGGCGGGATCGCCCATCGTCAATGCAATGCGAGGCCTACGCGCGCGCACGTCTCTTCTCCTTCGGTGCCACGAAAATCTGCGCCATGATCTCGGCGCCGGCGAACGCGCCGGACTTCGAGACAACCGGCATGTCATTCCAGCGCCCGCCCACCAGGCGCGACACGGGTATGCCCGCGGCGGCCTCGCCGATCACCTCCAACCGATCGGCACCGGCCGCGTCGCGCAGCGCGGCCAGCGTGTCCCCGCCACTGGCAAAAAGCGCCGCCGGGCCAAGGTCAAGCGCCGCGCGCGCCAGGACGCCCAGGACGTGGGCCGCCTCGGCCGCCGGCACCGGCGGCAGGCGCAGCGCGATCAGGACGGAAAGCCCACGCGCCATCCGCATGCGCGCGAGGTCGGTGATTTGGGCGACGAACCCGACGTCGGCGAGCTCGACCACGGCGCCGGGATCGGCCGCGCGCAGCATGGCGGCCTCATCGAGGCTCGCCGGGTGCCGGCTGCCGACGATGCCCAGGCAGGGCCCGGCCGGCGTCGAAACCGGCCCAACCGGGCCGGCCAGGGCGCGCGCCAGGCCGCTGCTGCCGCACCAAAGCACAGGCGATCGCAACCGCTCGCGCGCCGCGGCGATCGCGTCCAGGTCGGCGTCGTATTCCGCATCGCACAGGAAAACGCCCGCCCCCTCCATCGCGCCGATGCCGGGTAGCACGCGGACCGGCATCCCGCGCGCGGCGAGCTCGAGCCGGAGGTCGACATCGATCAGCCGGTAGGTGTCGTCGGCGTGGCGGACATATTGCCGGCCTTGCAGCGTGATCCGTCCCTGCGCCGGAAACGCGGGGGCGACGACGACGCTGGCGAAGCGCCCGGCCTGGGCGGTCACGGCGATCTCCGCGGCCGGATGGCCGCGCAACAGCGAGTCGATCTTGCGGAAGGCGGTGTGCACGCCGCGCAGAAGCCCGGCGGATTGCGCGGCGGCGGCTTCGGCCTCGGTCTCGCTCGCACCCCGCGTGCCGGCGTCGAGGGCGAAGGAGCTGCGCGACCGCGCGATGCGGTGCAGGACCGCGACCGGCGCATCGCGCCGCGCGAACGGCGCTGCCGCGTCCAGCGCGCCGGTCAGGTCGTCGGCGATCAGCCCGACCGGCAGCGCCGCGCCACCCGGCCGCCGTGGCGCGCCGGCCGATCGGATCATTGGCTTGGTCAACGGCGCGATCACCGTCGCGGCCCCGCGGCGACCGCGGTCACCGTCACGCCCGCCTTCTCCAGCGCCCGGCGCTCGCGCGCGGCCAGCCGGTCGTCGGTGATCAGCCGCGCCATGCGCTCGACGCCGCACACCTCGCGGAACGAGGTCTCCTGGAACTTCGAGGAATCCGCCAGCAGCATGACTTCGCGCGCGGCGTCGATCATGCGCCGCTTCATCGCCGCGATCTCGATCGACGAATCCGCCAGCCGCAGTCCCGAGAGGGCCTGGATGCCGATGAAGGCGAGATCGACATGCAACCCCGCGAAGAAATCCGCGCCCGGCTCGCCGACCAGGGTGAAGGAGCCGGGGCGCAGCGTGCCGCCCGGAACGATCAGGCGGATCGCCGCCTGGCCCGCAAGCGCGCCGGCGATGTTGAGGTCGTTGGTGACGGCGGTGATGCGCGGCGCGCGCTGGGCAACGGCGCGCGCGGCCTCGAGCACGGTCGAGGACGAGTCGAAGATCACGCTCTGCCCGGGCGCGACCAGCGCGGCCGCGGCCGCGCCGATCGCTGCCTTCTCGGCGTGCTGCGTGCGCGAGCCGATCTCGTATTGCGGCTCGAAGGTGGTGTTGGCCGCCCCCTTGACCATCGCGCCGCCATGGCTGCGTTCGATGTAGCCCTGCTCGGTCAGGTAGTCGAGGTCGCGGCGCACGGTCGATTCCGACGCGGCGAGGCGCTCGGCCAGCAGCGCGATCGAGGCGCCGTTGCCGTCGCGGATCAGATCGAGGATCAGCGCGCGGCGCTGCGCCGGGATCAGATCCCGGCCGGCATCGCGTTGCGCCTCGGTTGCGCCCGCCATGGCGTTTTCTCTCCCCCTTGCGGGGAAGGCTACGCCACGATGGCAGAATTTGTCAAAACCAGCCGGAATCGCGCAAAAACTGTCAGCGCGGGGAGTGGCGCTTCAACCAGAAGGACAGCGTCTTGTCGGTGTCGCGATCCTGATCGATATCGCGCCAGCGGAAACGCGCGACCAGTTCGCGATGCTTGACGTAGCCGCGCCGTCCCCAGAACGCGTCCAGCGGCACGTAGTCGCGCGGCCGCAACGGATGGTCCGACGGACGCTCGACGGCGCAGAACGCCGTGACGTCGATTCCCGGATGGGTCAGCGCCGCCGCCTCGCGCTCCTCGAAGAAGCGCACCCCCACGCCTTGCCCGCGGTAGGGCTTCAGCAGCACCGACTCGCCGAAGTAGAAGATGCGCTCGAGGTCGTAGCCGGCCGCGGCGAACGGCGCCGCGCACGCGTCCATCGCCTGCGTCATCGGCAGCGCGGTGGAGGCGCCGACCACGCGGTCGCCGTCGAACGCCGCGATCAGCACCGAGTCGGTCGCGTCGACATAGGTGCGGATGTAGCCCTTCTCGTATTCCCGGTCGCCGTCGTAGAGATAGGGCCAGTCGCGGAATACCTCGATGCGCAGCCGCGCCAGGTCGTCCTGGCGGGCGACGATCTCCGAGCCGCGCAGCCGGACGATCCGCAGGCTCACCTTGCGCCGACCTGCCGCAGCCAGTCGTTCATGTTGTAGTGGTTGGACACGCGTGCGATCTTGCCGCGCCGGATGACGAAGAACGCGCCGACGCGCAGCCGATAGCGCTGGCCCTTCGCCTTGGGCAGCTTGCCGTCGGTCCTGCGATAGGTCCCGTCGAGGTCGAACTCGGCCGCCGCGCGGCTGCCGTCCGGCGATGTCATCACCGCCAGGTTGCGCACCTTCTCCGCGTAGCAGTCGTTCATGTGCAGCATGAACCGGCGGAAGGCCGGCCTGCCCTTCTCGCTGCCGCCCTGGCTGATGTCGTGCACGACGCCGGGGCTCAGCAGCGCCAGGAATCCATCCACGTCCCGCGCGTTGAAGCGGTCGTAGTAGGTTTTGATCAGTCTGTCGGTGGCAGTGCGCATTGATCGCTCGATCCGTCCTGGTGAAGCGGCGCCTCCCTACCAGAGCGCCGACAGGGGGTCAAAAGCCGCGCAAGGTCGCGCAAAGAAGCTTCTTGATCCCATTTTGGGAGCAAGATACAATCTCCCCATGCGGATCATCGCCCGGCGCACCTTGCAAAGGTTCGTGGCCTCGCGTACCGGCAGGCCCGATCATCACGCACTCAAAGCGGCGCTGGACGCCTGGTATGGCGAGGTTCGCAAGGCCGATTGGGCCAGTTCCGCCGACGTGAAGCGGAAATATGCTACAGCGAGTATCGTGACGGCCGACAGGGTGGTGTTCAATATAAAGGCGAACGACTACCGGCTGGTCGTTGCGGTGGACTACGAGAAGGCCATCGTCTGGATCAAGTGGCTCGGGACGCACCGCGACTATGATCGGATCGATGTGCGAAAGGTGCAGCATGAGGACTGAGGTAAGGCCGATTAGGACGGAGCAAGACTATGAGGCGGCTTTGGCAGAGATTGAGCGCCTCTGGGGCGCAAAGGGCGGGACGCCCAAGGGCGACCGACTTGATGTACTGGCGACGTTGATTGATGCGTACGAGGAGAAGCATCTCCCGATGGATGCGCCCGACCCGATCGAGGCAATCAAGTTTCGCATGGAACAGCAAGGTCTGACGCGCAAGGACTTGGAGCCGATCATCGGCACGCGGGCGAGGGTCGTCGAGGTACTCAATCGCAAACGTGCCTTGTCGATCGGCATGATCCGCCGCCTGCACGCGAAGCTCGGCATTCCCGCCGAGGTTCTGATCCGGCCGACACGCAAGGACGCCGCCTAGTGCCCCGAACCCGAAGTTCGCCATCGCTTGATCGCAAGACCGGAGGCGAACGTCGGGTTCCAAAGGGGCACTAGACTTGAAATAGTTACTCGTGTCCTTTTCGATTCCAAAGTTCGTACAGCGTGCGTCGCAAACACGGACGAACTTCGGAATCGGGACACTAGCGATTTTGCCGCTTCGCCAGCGCTAGAAGTTCGTCCGCCGCGCGCGCGAACGGCGCTTCCCAGTCGTTGGGTGACGGCTGGCGGAAGAAGCGCATTGAGGGATACCAGGGCGTCGTGTCGCGGTCGTTCTCCAGCCAAAGCCAGTGCGCGTGAAACGGCAGCAGCACCCAGACCGGCGTCCCCAGCGCCCCGGCGAGATGCGCGACCGAGCTGTCGGTCATCAGCACCAGGTCGAGCGCGCCGATCGCCGATGCCGTGTCGGCGAAATCCTCGATCAGCGGCGCTAGGTCGACCAGCGGCGTGTCGGCGCCCAGCGCCTTGAGTTCGGCCTCCGGCGGCCCTTTCTGCAGGCTGAATAGGCAGACCTCGGCCAGGCCGAAATGGCGCAGGAACCGCGCGAGGGTGGTGGCGCGGTGGTGGTTGTCCTTGAAGGTCACGCTGCCCGACCACACGATGCCGACCTTCAGCCGCGTCCCGGCCAGCGCCAGCGAGGGCCGGAACTTGTCGACGCCGTTGGCCGGTGCGCGCAGGAACGGGATCGCGCCGGGAATGTTCGTCGTGTCAGTGCCGAACCGGCCGGGCAGGCTGTTGAGCGGACAGTGCAGGTCGTGCGGCGGCAGGCCCGCGCCGCGCGGCACGATCGCATCCACGCCGGGCGCGGTCTGGAACAGGCGCACGAGCGGCGGCTTGCAGTCCAAGACCACGCGGGCGGCGCCGCGCTGCTTCAGCGCCTGCGCATAGCGCACGCATTGGATGGCGTCGCCGAAGCCCTGCTCGCTGTGCAGCAGGATGGTCTTGCCGTCCAGCGGCCCGCCATCCCACAGCGCCGCCGCCAGATTCGGCATGACCAGGTCGCCGATGTCCCAGCGCGATTCGTAGAGCGGCCAGCCGCCGGCGAAGTCGCCGGTATGCAGCCTGGCGAGCGCCTGGTCCCAGCGCACCGTATGCAGCCTGGGATCGATCGCCAGCGCGCGGTCGAAGGCGGCGATCGCCTCGCGGTAGCGCCCGGCCTGGCGCAGCGCGATGCCGAGGTTCTGGAACCCGCCGGCCTTCTGCGGCTCCAGCGCGACGGACTTCTGGTGAATCGCGACCGCCTCGTCGAGCCGGTCCAGGTCCTTCAGCGCGTTGCCGAGGTTGCCGAGCGTGCCCGCCGCCGCGCCGCCGAGCCCCAGCGCCTGGCGATAGCAGACGATCGCCGCTTCGGGCTCTTGCGCGATGCGCATCGCGACGCCGAGATTGGCCCAGGCGGCGGCAAGCCCCGGATCGATCGTGAGCGCGCGACGCCAGGAGTCCGCCGCCGCATCGCTGTTGCCGGCCGCGTGCAGGCGATGGCCTTCCGCTAGGGCGGCGGCGGCCCGTTCGGCGACGGGCTTGGGCGGACGGACCGGCGCCGGCGGCTTGCGCTTGCGCAGCAGCCCGGCCAGAAGGTCGGCGGCCCGGCGGAAGACAGGATCCCAGTCCCCCGGCTGCTCCTGTCGCAGGACGGTCAGCGCGCGGCGGTGCGGCGCGGCAGCGGCATGGGGCCAGCGCCCGATCACGCCGGTCGGCAGCAGCACGATCGCCGGCCGGCCGAGCAGGCCCGCCAGCTCGGCGACGCGCGAATCCACCGCCACCACGAGGTCGAGGTTGGCGATGATGGCGGCCAGGCCGGCGTCGTCCATGCCCTGCGTGCCGCCAGGATCGATCACGATGCCGCGCGAGGCCAGAAGCTGCGTGCGCGGATCGGCCGGGGTCGTGCGCAGCGCCACCAGCCGCGCGCCGAACGGCGCCAGGTAGCGCAGGAACGGGTCGAGCGGAGCGGAGAAGCGATCGGCGCCTGGCGTGCCCGGCGGATCGGCGAGCGCCGGATCGGGCTGGCGGTCGCTGCGCCAGGCGATGCCCACGAGCATCTGGCCGAGGGCCGACGCCAACGGCTCGGCCGCCCGCGCAGTCGTCACAGGCTGTGGGGACGGCGCCCAGGCGCCCCCCTCGCCCCGGGCTGACGCAACCTCCGCCCGCGCCGCCAGCGCCCGCGCCTCGGTCGGGTTGCCGGCCAGCGCCTGATCGGCCGCCGCCAGCGCGCCGTCGGCGCGACCCAAGCGCAGCAGCGCCCAGGCTCGGTCGGCGAGGATGGTCGCGAGCGGCGTTGTCTGCGCGGCAACGGCGCGGTCGAAATGCGCGAGCGCAAGCTCCGGCTGGTCGAGCGCCAGCCAGGCGCGGCCCAACCCGTCCTCGGCGATCGACTGCAGCGCCGCCGGCCCGGCGGCGGCGGCGCGGAACGCCGCCAGCGCCGCCTCGGCATGGCCGGACGCCAGCAGCCGCGAGCCGCGCGCGATGCGCGCCGCGGCGCCAATGGTGTCGTCCGGTCGCTCCCCGTTCATGCGCGCCGCACGCTAGACGGGGCTGCGATGCCTGTCCACCGGCCGCGCGCATTGATACAGTGCCCGCCGGTCCGCAAATCCGCCAGGAGAAGAACCGATGTCCGCCGCTTCCGTATCCGCCGAGGATCTTGCCGCGCTCGCCAAGCTCGACACCCCGTCGATCTGCAACGGGCTCGAGATGATCGACGCCAAGTACCGCACGCAGTTCTGGACCCAGGAACCGCTGCTCTGCGCGTTTCCCGAATTGCCGTCGATGGTCGGCTTCGCCTGCACGGCTACGCTGCGCTCGACCCAACCCGGCGGGCCGGGCCGCGAGAAGCGCTTGAAGTACTATGAATACCTGACGACGGTGCCGGCGCCGCGCGTGGTCTTGATCCAGGACCTCGACGGGGCGCGCGCCGGCTTCGGCGCCTTCTGGGGCGAGGTCAACAGCACGATCCATCAGGCGTTGGGCTGCCTGGGCGTGGTGACCAGCGGCGGGGTGCGCGATCTGCACGCGGTTGCGCCGGGCTTCCAGTTCCTGGCCGCGCGGCTGACGCCCTCGCACGCCTATGCCGACATCGTCGATTTCGGCAAGGAAGTGAACGTGTCGGGCATGGTGGTGAAGTCCGGCGACCTGGTGCATGCCGACCGCCACGGCGCGGCGGTGATCCCCGTCGACAAAGTCAAGGAGCTGCTGAAGGCCATCGCGCTGATCGCCAAGCGCGAGGCCGCGATCATGGCGACCTGCCGCAAGCCCGGCTTCACCGTCGATGCGCTGAAGAAAATCTTCGCCGAGGTCGAGCAGTATCACTGAGGCAGGCAATCCTCATCCTTCGACAGGCTCAGGATGAGGAGCGCCAAAACTCGCGTCCTCATGGTGAGCTTGTCGAACCATGAGGACGCCGAGCGCGCCTATTTCGACAGGCGCAGGTTGCTGAGCTGGTTGGCGATTTTCTGGAAGATCGAGTTCAGGCTGCCCGACGTTGCCTGGAAGTAATATTCCGGTTTGGTGGCGCAGCCCTGGAACACGGCCCCGATTGCCGGATCGGGTTCTTCGAGCATGATCGTGTAGATGATGATTCCCTTCGCCTTCATCAGCGTGCACATGGTGGTGACGCGAGAGTCCGACTGCGCCGGCGCCGAGGCGAGCGACGTCGTGTTGAAGCCGCCGCCGGTCAGCCGGCCGTAGCCGGTGTACTCGGATTCGTTCGGCGCGCAGTTGTAGCTGCCGTGGCTGCCGTTGCAGCCCGGCAACCCGCCTTCGAGTGCCGTGTTCGCACCGTCGCTCAACAGCACGACCACCTTGTCGATCAGCGCCATGTTGTAGTCGAAGGGCTGCGTCCCGACGGTCGGGTTCCCCCACAGGCCGCGATAGTTGGGGCTCAGTACTCGCCAGCCCCAGGCCAGCCCGATCGGAATATTCGTGCCGCCGCCGTTCCAAGGCTGCATCGTCTCGATTGACGCCGATACGGCGGCGCGGCTGCTCTGCAACGGCAGGATCGGCACGGCGCAGCCCTTGTTGGGGCCGCGATTGTTGTAGGTCTGGGTCTGGGCGCCGTTCTCGACGATGTGCGTCGCGTCCCAGTTATTGTCGCAGTCGTTGGCGCCGCCGTTGATCCCGCTGGTGCTGTTGTTCGTCGTGCACTGATAGTGGAATGCCTTGTTCGTGCTGTCGTAGAATCGCATTCCGACCGAGGATGGGTCGAACGCCTTGTAGAACGGCTTCACGGCGGGCGCGGTCTCGGCGCCGGTCGTATCCCAGGGATCGGTGGGATCGCTTGGGTCGAAGCGCTGCTCGACGCAGCCCTTCCAGGCGCCGTTCGTCGACGTATAGGTGGCGTTGGTGAAGGTTTCCGTCGGCAGCTTCGCGATGATCGTTCCCGTCGCCGGCGTCGTCGGATCGCCGCCGGAGCCGTGATTGTCGATGACATACCAGAACTTGTTTGCCGCGGATGTGCAGCTAGCCGGCCACGAGGCGCGGCGGATCTGCCGGCGGCCGTTATAGTCGGTCTGGGCGGCGCCGCTGACGTCCACCATCTGGCCGTCCCGGAACGGCATCACGCTGCCCGACACGGTTGCGCACGCATAGTAGGTTCGCGGGTTCGACGTGCTGCTGGCGGAGCCCGTGATCGTGCTCGATCGGGTCAGGGTGGAGATCGTCACCTGAGAGCTGGGCCGGGCGGCCGTCCAGTCCGCATGCTGGGCGCCGACATTCACCATGGCCACAAACGGCACTACGCCGACGGTCAGGTTGGCGGCCGTGTCGTCCTCGCCGAACAGGATGTCGAGTAGCGTATTGGCGGCAGTCTTCAGGTTGACCATCTTGCTGTTGGAGGCCATCGAGTAGGTGTTGTCCAACACCAGCGCCAGCTCCATGCCGCGATTGGTGCGGTTGATGGTCGTGGACGCTTTGACCGTGATCGTGCTCTGGCCGAAAATCTGCATGAAGGTCGCCGGCAGGGTGGCGGTCGCGGTGACCGTCAGGTTCTCGTTGTTGGCGTCCGGCGTGATGACAGGCGTGGTGACGGTGGCGCCGAGGTAGCCTTGGGGAAAATTCGAGGTGAAGTACATCTGCACGTCGGCGTCGCGGTAGCTTTCGAACATGACCCGGCCGCCGGCCAGCGCCGCGGAGTCGAGCGATTGGCTGAGGCGCGAGCGCACGAGATAGCCGCGCGCGCTGTCCACGCCGATGCCGATCGCCGCCACCAGCGGCACCAGGGCGATGCCCAGGAAAACCGCGACCGAGCCGCGCTGATCGCGCCGCAGCCGCGTCCACAGATTGCGCCCCCGCGCCACCAGGGTGGCGATGCGTCCTGCCTTGCTCATGTCCGAACCTCCGCGCCCCGGATTCCGAGGAACCGGGCGCATTGCCGGCATCGTCCTGATGCCCCCCTGAACGATGGTGGGAAAAGGTTGCTCGGAGGTTAAGCTTCTTCGTTATCAATTCATGAATTCACGCAATAGGGGTTAACCCTGGAGCGGTGAATTAGCCTGCATTTGCGGGGTTTTCGAGCGACTCTTAACAGCGCGTAAACACGAATGGCCTATGACGGACGCATCGGCGAGCAACCAAGATGGTGCGGTCGTGATGGCGCTGCCACGCAAGCTGCGTCGCGACACGAATGGCGCGACGGCAGTCGAATTCGGGTTCATCGCCCCGGCCCTGTTCGTCGTGGCCTGGGCGACGGTCGAACTCGGCCTGACGCTGCTGGCGAACACGCTGCTGGAAGGTTCCGTCCGCGAAGCCGCGCGCGCGGGCCTCACCGGCTACACCCCGACCGGCATGAACCGCCAGGATTTCATCAAGAGCATCGTCAAGGACAACACGATCGGCTTGATCGACATGAACAAGCTGACGATCGAAACCAAGGTGTATTCGAGCTTCGCCGACATCGGCAAGCCCGAGCCTTTCACCGACATCAACGGCAACGGCTCGCGCGACGCCGGCGAGTCGTTCGTCGACATCAACGGCAACGGCCAATGGGATGCCGACATGGGCGTGGCCGGGCTGGGCGGCCCGGGCGACATCGTCGTCTACACGCTCAAGTACGACTGGGTGCTGTTCGCCGGCTACGGCCAGAAGATTTTCGGCGTCAACAGCTTCCCGCTGCGCGCCAGCGTCGCCATCCGCAACGAACCTTACTGAGGAGCAGCGTCGATGCGGGGCCTGAGAGAATTCGTGACGCGCCTGTGGCGCGACCCGCGCGGTGCGCTGGTGGCGGAGTTCGCGGCCAGCCTGCCCATGCTGTTGATCCTGGTGATGAGCGGGTTCGAATGCTCGCGCTTCGTGCTCTTGAACCAGAAGCTCGACCGCGTGACCACGACGGTGGCCGACCTCGTGGCGCAGGAAGAGGACATCACGATCACCGAGATCAACGCGCTGTTCGACGCCATCGCCCCGATCATCACGCCGTTCTCCTTCTCGCCGGGGGGCAGGATGATCGTGACCTCGGTCGTGCTGGCGCCCGATGGCGTGACCAAGAAGGTCGCCTGGCAGCAGGGCTACGGCTCGCTCACCGAGGCAAGCAAGATCGGCGTGCCGAACGGCACCGCGACCCTGCCGGCCGAAATGACCATCCGCACAAACGAAACGATCATTGTCGGGGAGGTATTCTACCAGTTCGCGCCGTTTTTCGTGAGCAACTGGTTCTCCTCCACGCCGCTGGCGCAGATCCTCTATCACCGCGCCTTCTACCGGCCGCGCTTCGGCGCGCTGACCACGATAAGCTAATTTCCAGTCATGCCATGGGGGCAACGCGCCATTCGCGTTTGTCGGCGCGCGCCGGGATGCTATTCTGCTGACGGTAATGTCCGCCCCGGCAGCGCTGCAACCTGAAATTCCATCATGATCGGACAACGGCCCGTCATCACATCCAGCGAGGTCGAGGCCCTGCGCCTCGACCGTTCGCCGCCCCGGCGCGAGGCGATGGCCGGCAAGGTCGCCGGGCTGATCGATGCCGACCTGTCGGAGCGCGAGCGGGCGCTGGCCGGCGAGATTCTGCGCCGGTTCGTGCGCGACGAGATCGAGGCGGTGCGCCTGGCGGTGGCGAAGGCGGTGGCGAGCTCGCCCCACCTGCCGGCCGACGTGGCCCGCACGCTCGCAGGCGACGTCGAGCGCGTCTCGCTGCCGATCCTCGAGTTCAGCCCCGTGCTTGCCGACACCGACTTGATCCAGCTTCTGAAGGATTCGAACGCCGCGAAGGCGACCGCGATCGCGGCGCGCTCGACCGTCTCCAGCGCCGTGGCCGACGCGGTGCTCGAAACCGGCCACACCGGCGCGATCGCCCGGCTGATCGGCAATTCCGGCGCCGCCATGTCCGACGCCGCGCTGCGGCTGGCGGTCGAGCGCCACGGCCAGGACGAGGCCATCGGGCGCGCCATCGTCGTGCGCCCGTCGCTGCCGGACAACGTCCGCGCGGCAATCGAGCGCGCCGCCAAGGCGCATGTCGGCAGCTACCTGCGGCGCTACCTGAACCTGCCGGAATCGGTGATCGTCGAGGGCCTGGCCGGCGCGCCGAAGCCGGCCAATGGCGCGGATGCGGGCGGCGCCAAACCCGCCGCGGCCCCGGCCGCCGCGCCCGCGGCCGACACGCTGCCCAGCCTGGTCCCGGCGGACGAAACCCCGGAAAGCTTCGCCCGCAAGCTTGCCTACAGCGGCGGCATCTCGAACGAGAACATCATGCACGCGCTGTGTACCGGCGAGCACGACTTCGTCGAGACGGCGATCTCGCTGCGCACCAGCCTGTCGCGCGACGTCGTGCGCCAGCGCCTGTTCAACGACGACGTCCAGCTTCGCCGCAGCGTGTTGACCCGCGCCGGCATCATCGAGGACGACATCCCGGTCATGCTGGCCGTGCTGGAGGTTCGCACCATCGAGGATCCGGTCGTCTACCAGATGGCCGCGATTTCCGCCGCCGCCACGGCCGCGCGCAATCGATCCTCGGCATGGTCGAAGGTCGCGCGCAAGATCACGAAGACCCATTGATGCCGCCGCCGTCCGCGCCGAGGAGAGCCGGCATCGGGCTCGCGGCCGCGCTGCCGCTCGCGATGCTCGCCGCGCCGCTGGCCGGCCCGGCGGGCGCCCAGACCCTGTTCGACGGCGGACGCACCTACAGCCATTGCACCAACGATGCTGCGCGCCGCGCCGGCCCGCCGCCGCGCACCGACCCGCGCCCGGGCGACGACCTGGCCATGCTGGAGCGCCGCCGCCAGGCCTACGAGGATCGCTATTACCGCGCGCTGGACGATTGCCTGCGCGACGCCGAGAGCCGGCGGGTCCGGCGCAACTAGCCGCCCTTCCGGCCCCGGCGGATCGCGCGTCGATTTGGGTCGCAAATCCCGGAGCAAGACGCTAGTCTCGCCGCAAAAGGCTGGTATATCAGCGCCTATTCAATCGGCTAGGGGAAAAGCCGCCGGGCCATGCCGATCTACGACTATGCCTTCTGGGACGGGCTGCTGAAGATCATCGTCGTCAATATCCTCCTGTCGGGGGATAACGCGGTGGTCATCGCGCTCGCCTGCCGTTCCCTGCCCGACAAGTACCGCAACAAGGCGGTGATCGCCGGCAGCGCCGGCGCGGTGGTCGTCCGCGTGGTGTTCTGCGCGATCATCTCGTGGCTGCTGACCATCCCCGCCCTTAAGCTGATCGGCGGCGCCCTGCTGCTGTGGATCGGCGTCAAGCTGATGGTCCCGGAAGACGAAGGCAACGGCGACGAGGTCAAGAGCTCGGCCAACCTCTGGGGCGCGATCCAGACCATCGTGGTGGCCGACGTGGTCATGAGCCTCGACAACGTGATCGCCATCGTCGCCGCGGCCAAGGGCGACATCGTGCTGATCGTCGTCGGCCTGGTGATGTCGGTGCCGCTGATCATCTTCGGCAGCCAGCTCCTGATGAAGGTGCTGAACCGCTTCCCGCTGCTGGTCACCGCCGGCGCCGGGCTTCTGGGGTGGCTCGGCGGCGACATCATGGCCGGCGATCCGCTGGTGCATCACTGGGTCGAGACCACGGGCGGCCTCTGGGCCGAGCGGTCGGCAGCCATCGCCGGCGCGGCGCTGGTGGTCATTCTGGGCACGATCCTGGCGCGCCGCGCCGCCGCCCACGCCAAGGCGCGAGGGGTGGAGGATCTGAGCGCGGAGGAAACGAAATGAGCGCGGCATCCAACCGCATCCTGGTGCCGGTCGACGGATCGGCCAACGCCCTGCGCGCCGTGGAATTCGCCGCCGCCCTCGTCAAGGGCCGCGCGGACGCGCGGCTGGAGCTGGTCAACGTCCAGACGCCCGTGGGTCAGGCCGTATCCATGTTCGTCGCCCGCGCCGACATCAAGGGCTACCAGCGCGAGGAAGGCATGAAGGCGCTGGCGCCGGCGATCGAGGCGCTCAAGCGCGAGGGCGTTCCCCACGGCCACCATATCGGCGTCGGCCGGCCCGGCGAGGTGATTGCCCACTTCGCCGCCGAGCTGAAATGCGACCATATCGTGATGGGCACGCGCGGCCTGGGCTCGACCCTGGGTCTGCTGCTGGGCTCGGTCGCGACCGACGTGATCCATCATTGCACGGTCCCCGTCACGCTGGTGAAGTGAGCCATGGCGCCGCGCGCCGCCTCGATCGGCGAATGCATGCTGGAATTGTCGCCGCGCGACGGCGGCCTGTTCGCGCTCGGCTACGGCGGCGATACGCTCAACACCGCCGTCTACATGGCCAGGCTGGGGGTCGCGGTCGACTACCTGACGGCGCTGGGCGACGACGGCTTCAGCGACAAGATGCTCGCCGCCTGGCGCGCCGAGGGCGTCGGCACGGGCCAGGTGCGCCGCCTGCCCGGCCGGCTGCCCGGGCTCTACCTGATCGAGACCGACGCGCAGGGCGAGCGGCGCTTCTCCTACTGGCGCGACCGTGCCCCGGCGCGCGAGCTGTTCGCTTTGCCCGAGACGCCGTCGGTCGTAGACGCGATCGCCGGCTACAACCTCGTCTATCTGTCCGGCATCAGCCTGTCGCTCTATGGCGCCGAGGGGCGGCAGGTCCTTATGGGCGCGCTCGATGCCGCACGCGCCGGCGGCGCGCAGCTTGCCTTCGACAGCAACTACCGTCCGCGCAACTGGCCGGACATCGCGACCGCGCGGGCCGCCATGGCGGAAATCCTGAAACGCACCGACATCGCGCTGGTCAGCTTCGACGACGAGCGCGCGCTGTGGAACGACGACGCGCCGATCGCCGCCGCGCGCCGGCTGGCGACGCTCGGGCCGGCCGAGGTGGTGGTCAAGGACGCAGCCGATCCGGCCGTCGTGCTGGTCGCCGGCGCTTCGCCCGAGCTGGTGGTGCCGGAATCGGCGGTGACGCCCGTGGACACCACGGCCGCCGGCGATTCCTTCAACGCCGCCTACCTGGCGGCGCGATTGAACGGCGTGGCGCCGATCGAGGCCGCGCGCGCCGGCCATCGCCTTGCCGCCGCCGTCATCCGCCATCCCGGCGCGATCATCCCGCGCCGGGCCATGCCGGCAACGATCTGAAGGAGGCCGCCCATGGACGTCGCCGCAACCCTGCGCCGCGCCGGCTTCGTGCCGGTTGTGGTGATCGAGCGCGTCGAGCATGCCGTGCCGCTGGCCAAGGCGCTGGTCGATGGCGGCCTGCCGGTGATCGAGATCACGCTGCGCACCCCGGCCGCGCTCGATGCGATGAAGGCGATCCTCCGCGAGGTTCCCGGCGCGATCGCGGGCGTGGGCACGGCGCTGTCGGAAGATGACCTGGCGCGCGCCGAATCGGCCGGCGCGCGCTTCGCCTTCAGCCCCGGCTTCACGCCCGCCATGCTGCAGGCGGCTGGGCGCGGCAGGATGCCGTTCATCCCCGGCGTCGCCACGCCGGCCGAGGCGATGCAGGCGCGCGCCGAGGGATTCCGCGTGCTGAAGTTCTTCCCGTCCGAGCAGAATGGCGGCATCCCGGCGCTGAATGCGCTGCACGGTCCCTTGCCCGACCTGCTGTTCTGCCCGACCGGCGGGATCACCGAGGCGAACTGGAAGGACTATCGGGCGCAGCCGAACGTGGTCGCCGTCGGCGCCTCATGGATGACGCCGCCCGCGGAAATGGCGGCCGGGAAATGGGACGCGATCCGCGACCGCGCGCGAAAGATCCGCGGACTCCTGGGCTAAAACGCCAGCGCCATCCCGGTCGACCAGGCCACGCCGCTGGCCTCTTCCGTCGCCGTGCCATTGCCGTCCCAGCGCGCGAGATTGACCGCCGAGAACAGCTTGATGCCTGGTCCAAGCTGATAGGCGCCGCCGATCTCGGCATAGATGAGCCGGTCGTTGCTGCGCCGGACCAGGACCGGCGTCGCGTTGCCGGGGCCTGCGGCCTGGCGCGCCTGGCCGTCCTGGGCCACGACGAAGCCGACATCGCCGCCGAGGAGCCACGGACCTTTGCCATAAGTGAGGCCGAGCGCCCAGTCGTAGCGGTTGTTCGGCCCCTGGAGGCCCAGATTGTCCCAGGCGAAGCTCAAGCCCCCGGTGAAGCCGGCATAGGCAAGGCTGAGGCCGCTCGTGACGACGACGCGGTCCTTGCCCAGGCGGTCCTGGCCGCCGGCCGCCGAGCGCGACTGCTTCTCCAGGAAGCCATAGCCGCCGCCCAGGTCGAAGCCCAGGTTCACGCCATCGATCGTCCGCACGAAGTTGAACCCGCCCTCGATGAAGTGATGGTGGTTCGCCTGGTCGTTGTCCGAGATGCCGTTGCCGGCATCGAACGCGCAGCCGCCCTTGCAGTTGGCCGCGCCGTTGATCGTCTGCACGCCCTGCGGCGCGTCGTCGTCGGGCGTGTAGGACAGGCCGAACTGGATTCCCGGCGCGAAGCGCGGCGTGTAGTAGGTGAGCTTGTTGGCATCCCCGGTGAGCTGCGAGAAGGTCGACACGCTGGAAACCTTGTTCGATGGCGGCGGGCGCAGCGGGAAGAAGAAGCGCACCGTCTCCTCGACGCCGAAATACGTGCCGGTCGGCGACGGCGCGCCGAAATGCAGGATATAGGGCGCGGAATTCTCCGCTCCCGCCACCAGCCGGCCGAAGCCGCCCTGGACGTAGATGTAGTGCTCGTCGATCTGGTCGTTCGAGGTATAGGCCTCCATCTGCACGTTGACGCCGATCTTCACGCCGTTGTCGAGCGTCGTCTCGCCGACGAACCAGACTTCCGCCTCCCAGAACTGGTCGCTGCGGCCGAGATCGGTCGTGCTCGGCACGCTGGTCACGGCGCCGGCGGCATTTGTCGTGCCGACGACGGTGTAGTTGCGATCGTCGCCGACGCCGCGATTGACGGACGGCGTCGCCGCCGTGGCGACATGATCCTCCATGCGCAGCGTCAGGCCGCTTGCCACATAGCCGCCGAGCTGCAGGCGCACCGGCTCGGCCGCATAGGCCGGCTGCATGGCCGCGATTCCGGCAAGCGCCGTTGAAGTCAGAAGCGACCTGCGCATTGGATGACCCCGCTCGCGTATTGCTGGCGGATATTCAGCCCGCGAAGTTGCGCCTGTCCTTGCGGTGGATCAAGCGCGCGATCCGGTTTGAAAACGATCGCGCCGACTGATTGATAAAAATCAATCAACCGTCCATTGGCGCGCCTGCACCAGCAGCGCGAGGGTCGAGGAATCGTGCTCGCCCGGCGGCTTGTCGCCCTCGAGTTCGGGCAGGATGCGGTTGGCGAGTTGCTTGCCCAGCTCGACGCCCCACTGGTCGAAGGAGTTGATGTCCCAGATCAGGCCCTGGGTGAAGATCTTGTGCTCGTAGAGCGCGATCAGCATGCCGAGCGTGCGGGGATCGAGCTGACGCACCAGGATCGTGTTGGACGGGCGGTTGCCGTCGAAGACGCGGTGCGGGATCGCCGCTTCGAGCGCGGCGCCATTGAGCCCCTGCGCCGCCAGCTCGGCGCGGACCTCCGCGGCCGTCTTGCCGCACATCAGCGCCTCGCTCTGCGCCAGGAAATTCGCCAGCAGCATCGCGTGGTGGCGCCCGGTCGGATAGCGGCTGCGCGCCGGCGCGATGAAATCCGCCGGCACGACGCGCGTGCCCTGGTGCAGGAGCTGGTAGAAGGCGTGCTGGCCGTTGGTTCCCGGCTCGCCGAACAGGATCGGCGCCGTCGCGTGCGCAACCCTGCGGCCATCGCGCGTCACGGACTTGCCGTTGCTCTCCATCTCGGCCTGCTGCAGGTAAGCGGGAAAGCGCGACAGGCCCTGGTCGTAGGGCAGCACGGCATGGCTCTCCAGGCCCAGCACGCTTGCGTTCCACACGCCGATCAGCGCGAGGGTCACCGGCAGGTTGGATTCGATCGGCGCGTCGCGGAAATGCAGGTCCATCGCGTGCGCGCCCGCCAGCATCGCCTCGAAGCGGTCCATGCCGATCGACAGCGCGATCGGCAGGCCGATCGCCGACCACAGCGAGAAGCGCCCGCCGACCCAGTCCCAGAACGCGAACATGTTGGCCGTGTCGATGCCGAACGCGGCGACGGCCTTGGCATTGGTCGATACCGCCACGAAATGGTTCGCGACCGCCTTCTCGCCCAGCGTCGCGACCAGCCAGGCGCGCGCCGTGGCGGCGTTGGCCATGGTCTCCTGGGTGGTGAAGGTCTTCGACGCGACCACGAACAGCGTGCGCGCCGGATCGAGGCTCGCCAGGGTGCGCGCGATGTCGGCGCCGTCGACGTTGGAGACGAAATGGCTGGCGAGATCGGGGCTGCGATCGGCGGCCAGGGCCTCGACCGCCATGCGGGGGCCCAGGTCCGAGCCGCCGATGCCGATATTGACCACCGCCGCGATACGCTCGCCGGTCGCGCCGCGCCAGCCTCCCCCGCGCACCGCGTCGCTGAAGCGGCGCATCTGCGCCAGCACCGCGTTCACCGCGGGCATGACGTCCTGGCCGTCGACGAGGATCGGCGCATTCGACCGGTTGCGCAGCGCCACGTGCAGCACCGCGCGATTCTCGGTCGTGTTGATGCGCTCGCCGGCGAACATGCGGGCGATGCCGCCCTTGACGTCGGCGGCCCGCGCCAGCGCGCCGAGCAGCTCCATCGTGCGGGCCGTGACGCGGTTCTTGGAATAATCGAGCAGCAGATCGTCGAGGCGCAGCGTGAAGCGGCTTGCCCGCTGCGGATCGGCGGCGAACAGGGCGCGCAGATGCTGGTCCGCGACCGTCGTGCGATGCTCGGCCAGGGCGGCCCATGCCTGCTCGAGCGGAACTGCGCTCATTGCATGCCCCGAAACGCCGTCCTGAAACGAGGATCGGCGGCCGTTGCCGGCCGCCGACCCTCGATCATTCACGCGCCGCTTGCAAGCGGCCGCCGGCGAGCCGGCCAGCGTTGCGGACGGATCGCTACTTCACCAGCTTGCCCGAGACGTAGCCGTCGCCGGCCGCGCCCTTGACCTTCAGCCAGCCGCTCTTCTCGACGGCGACGACGGTCAGCTTGGTGCCCTGGGCCAGCGAGGCAACCTTTTTGCCCTTGGCCGACGGGGTGCCGCGCAGATTCGCGGTCTTGGCCGACACGGTGACGGTGTCGCCGGCCTTGGCAGCGATATGTTGCAGCACGGCAACGTCGGCGCCGCGCTGCAGCGTCACGGCGGAAGCGGGGCCGGAAAGCGCGACGCCAACCAGGGCGGCAATCGCGAGCGAAGCAAGTGTGCGGGCAGTCTTCATGCGGATTTCTCCATATTTACCAGAGGTATAGCCCAACGCCGCCGATCGGCGGGTCTTGCGTTGGGCAGAGGGTTGGTGTTCATCGTGAGACTGTTCGGTCGGAAACCTTGACGATCGGCGCCACGAGCACTAGATTGTGCGTTGCAACATCTGCCCAGGTTCGTCCCGAACCGATGTTGCGTTTCTTGGGCGTTTCCTCCCTAAACTCGGGCCGCGCGTGAGCGCGGCCCTTTCTTATCGTATCGGCCGCGCGCGCCGCAAGCGGCGCCGAGCAACAAATTTTCTGCGGCCCCGGCTACGCGTTCAAACAATCAGAAAATCAGAGGATTGGCTTGGCGGATTCCAGCAGCGACCGGGCGGGGGCCATTGTACTTGGCGTCGCGGCAAGAGATGCGCCGCCGCCCGAAGCGGTGCCCGTGGTCAAGCGATTCTCCAGCCGATTGATAACCGGCCGGCGCGTCAGCGCCGTCGTTTCGGTCGGCGCCACGACGCGCCCCGGCAACGCAAGCTCCCGCAGATCGGGCACGCGCTCCGGCGCCATGCGCGGCGGCGGATTGGGCGTGCTGATCACGGGCGGCGGATCCTTGGGCTGGACTGGCGTGGGTGTAGGCGTCGGGGTCGGGATCGACGTCGACGATGGCGGGACGGACGGGAAGGACGAGGCGGCTTCCGCCGGGGTCGCCGCAGCGATCGCCGCGAGCAGCATCGTTGCCAGCAACGTCACGGGTAGGATCGGCGTCCGTGCCGGGGAATGGGTCATGACCTTGGCCCTTGCCGTCGTCGCCTACGCCGCCGGCTAGATCAGCGACTTGGCGGCGTCGAGCGCCTGGATGGCGGTGTTGCGCGACGCAGCGACTGGCTTGGCGCCGGTGGAAGCCGACACGATCAGCCGGTTCTCCAGCATGTTGATCACGGGGCGGCGCGGCACTTCGATGCGGCGCTCGCCCGACGCGGTCGCGATCTGGCCGACCGACTGGATCTGTTCCAGACGGCCGAGGTTGCGGAATTCGCCGCCCGACGTCCGCTCAACCGGCTTCGGCATTTCCATGCGCGTCACGACCGGCACGGACGGCATGGACGGGGTGGTCTCCGGCAGGACCGGCGCGCTCTTCGGCGTATAGGTGCTGACGCTGGTCGTATAGCCGCCCACCGGCGTGCTGCTGCCGACCGGGCTGCTGAGAGGGGTGAGCGAGCTGAAGCCCGACGGGCCGACGGGCGCCTTGGCCACGACGGGGGTGCCGACGGCCTTGGATTGGGCCTGCGCGGCCGACGGGGCGAACGCGCCCAGGCCGATCGCCGCCACCACCGCCAACATCGCCTTCGCCTGGATCATCGTCGTCTTGGCCATCGCACACCTCCGCCGCAGCTCTTTCGTGTTATCTGTGCGCATCATCGCCGGCCGAGCCTTGCCCCGCAGTGACGGGCATCACTGGGAAAACCAGGCTTTTTGCGACGCCGGCCGGGCTTGCGGTGCCCGGGCGGGCTTGCCATTGTCCGTCGCATTCCCTGCGGGAGTCTTAACCGTGAACGACGCCCAAGCCCGGCCGCAAGCGAAACTCCGCAAAGAAATCAATGAGTTGGAGGAGTCCAAGATCGTCGAGGTCTGGCAGCTTGGGCTCGGCCGCAAAGGGGTGATCCCGCTATGGGTCGGCGAGTCCGACGTGGTCACCCCGCCTTTCATCCGGCGCGCCGCCATGGAGGCGCTGGAGGCCGGCCGCACGTTCTACTCCTACAAGCGCGGCGAGCCGGAGTTGCGTGAGACGCTGGCCCGGTACATCAACCGCCTGCACGGAACGGCGGAGCGCCCGGCCCCGGTCAGCGCGGAGCGGATCACCGTCACCAGCGCCGGCATGAACGCGCTCATGATGATCATGGAATGCGTGATCGACCAGGGCGACGAACTGGTCGCCGTCACGCCGGTCTGGCCGAACATCTTCGCGACGGCGAAGATCATGGGCGGCGTCGCCAAGCAGGTGCCCTTGAGCCTCGGCCCGCAGGGCTGGACGCTCGATCTCGATCGCCTGTTCGCGGCCTGCGGTCCCCGCACCAAAGCCATGTTCATCAACAGTCCGGGCAATCCCACGGGCTGGATGATCGGGCCCGACGACCAGCGCGCGATTCTGGACTTCTGCCGGCGACGCGGCATATGGCTGATCGGCGACGAGGTCTATGACCGCTTCGTCTACGACCGGCCGGCCGCGCCATCCTTCCTGTCCCATGCCGAGCCCGAGGATCCCCTGATCGTCGTCAACAGCTTCTCCAAGGCCTGGGCGATGACGGGCTGGCGCATGGGCTGGCTGGTCACCGCGCCGTCGCTCGGCGAGACGCTGGCCAAGACGGTCGAATTCAACACCAGCGGTACGACGCCGTTCCTGCAGCATGCCGGCGTGGTGGCGGTGCGCGACGGCGAGCCCTTCGTGAAGGAGATGGTCGAGCGCTGCCGCATCGGCCGCGACCTGGTGTTCCAGGCGCTGTCGGCGTCGCCGCGGGTGCAGATGGTGCGTCCGCAGGCGTCGTTCTACGCCTTCTTCAAGGTCGACGGCATCGGCGACACGGTCCAGTTCTGCAAGCATGTGCTGATGAAGGCCAATGTCGGTCTGGCGCCCGGCGAGGCCTTCGGACCGGGCGGCGAGGGTTGCATCCGCCTGTGCTACGCCAATTCGGCCGAGCGCCTGTCCGAGGCGATGGGGCGCCTGCTGCCGCTGCTCCGCTGATGGGCCGCGCGCATTAACTTAATCCTAACCAAGTATTTTAACTAACAAAATCAACACTTTAGTAGCAAGTTTATCTTGCATTTTGCCTAAATTCGTCGCTAAATCTTCCCGTCCAGGTTGGCCCGCCGCCCGGCCACCCGGACAGGTAAAAGACGGAAAACGGGTTCGGCCATGAAAAACATCCTGCGGCAATTCCTGAAGGACGACGCCGGCACGACCGCGGTCGAGTACGCATTGATCGCCTCGCTGCTTTCGCTTGCCTTCATCGCCTCGGCCGAGGCGATCGCCCACGCGATCCAGCACCTCTACGGCCAGGTCCACGAAGCGCTCGACACCGCCAACACCTACATCGCGCGGCGCTAGCCGCGCGCGGCGGGGACGGACGGCTCGGCGATCGCGCCCGGCGTCGCGCGCGCTTCGGCCAGCAGCCAGTCGCGGAACGCGATGATTTTCGGATTGTCGCGCATCGCCTGCGGGCAGACGAGGTAGTAGGCCCAGCGCGCCGGCAGGCTGACGTCGAAGGGCTTCACCAGGCGCCCGGCGGCGAGATCGTTGGCCGCCAGCACGCTGCGCGCCAGGGCCACGCCCTGCCCCTCCACCGCCGCCTGGATCACCATGCTGGAATCGGTGAAGGTGGGGCCGCGCGTCGGATCGATGTCCGTGACCCCCGCCGCCAGCAGCCATAAGCGCCAGTCCACGCGGAAGTCATCGTGCAGCAGCGTGTGGTGGCGCAGGTCGTCGGGCGTGCGCAGCGCGTGCGGACCTTCGAGCAGCGAAGGGCTACACACCGGAAACACGTCCTCGGTCATCAGCCGCGCCGATTCGAGCCCGGGATAGTCGCCCTGGCCGTAGCGGATCGCGCAGTCCACGTTCTCGCGGCCGAAATCGGTCATGTGGTGGTCTGCCGAGAGGCGCACGTCGATGCCGGGGTGCTGCTCGCGGAACCGGCCAAGGCGCGGCACCAGCCACTTGGCGGCGAAGGACGGCAGCACGCTCGCGGTCAGCGCGCCCATGCGGTCGCGCGCCACCAGCCGCTCGGTCGCCCGCGCCAAGGCGTCGAACGTGTCGCGCACCGCCGGCAGGTAGGCCTGGCCCGCATCGGTCAGCAGCAGCGCGCGGTTCATGCGCCGGAACAGGCTGATTCCCAGCCGCTCCTCCAGCGCCTTGATCTGGTGGCTGATCGCCGCCTGCGTCACGTTCAGCTCCGCCGCGGCACGCGTGAAGCTCAAATGCCGGCCGGCCGCTTCGAACGCCCGCAACGCGTTGAGGGGAGGCAGGAATCGGGACACGGCGCGCTCCGCTCCAGGGCTGATTTCGGATAAATATAGCTAATGAATACTATTAGAAACCGTCGTTTGTGAACCCGGAAATGATCCGATATCCATATGGCTGACAAGAGGTTCTCGCGAGCGGTGACTTTTTTACCGTTCGCAAACGAATAAAAGGAATTCGTGCCATGACCACCAGCAACCAGATCCCTTCCCTGCACCCAGCCTCCTGGGCCGCGTCGCTGTTCGGGCGTGCAGCCGTGGTTCGGGGCAATTCCGGCCGCTTCCTGGGCCGGCTGGTGGAATGGCAGGACCGCGCCCGCGCCCGGCGCCTGCTGGCGGACATCGACGAGCGCCTGCTCGCCGACATGGGCATCGGCCGCGCCGAGGCCTTCATGGAGGCCGAGAAGCCGTTCTGGCGCTCCTAGGTCTGGCGTAAGCTCCCGGGCGTACCGCCTGGGAGCTTGGGCCATGCTCGACCAGTTCAAGACCTTCGCCCGCTACAACCGCTGGGCCAACCAGACGCTCTACGCGGCCTGCGACAAGCTGGACGACGCGCCTTACTACGCCGACCGCAAGGCGTTCTTCGGGTCGATCCACAACACGCTGAACCACCTGGTCCTGACCGACCGGATCTGGCTCGGCCGCATCCTCGGCCAGCCCAACCCGCCCCATGCGCTGAACCACGTGCTCTATGCCGGGCGCGGCGAACTACGCCAGGCCCGCATCGCCGAGGACGAGCGGCTGATCGGCATTGTCGACGGATTCAGCGAAGAGAGGCTCGGCCAGGACATCGTCTACGCCAACATGTCGGGCGCGCCGCAGCGCACGAAGCTGGCCCTTGTGCTGTCGCACCTTTTCAACCACGAAACCCACCACCGCGGCCAGGTCCACGACATGCTGAGCCAGGCGAGCCAGAAGCCGCCCGAGCTCGACCTGATCTTCTTCATCCGCCTGCAGCAGCGCGCAGCAGCATCCGGTTGACGCCGTTGAACGCCGCGTAGACCAGGCGGAACTCGGCGAGAAACGCCTCCCAGCTCATTCCGGGCGAAGCCGATGCGGCCACGGCGTGGTGGATTTCCGCCAGGCTGCGCCGGCCGTCGATCCGGCTGAGGATGGCGGTGGCGAGGCGCGGCAGTTTCATGCGCAGGGTCAGCCCGTCGAAACTGGCGGACAGCACCGGATTGCCCGCCACCATGCCGCGGGCGATCTGCGCGAAATCGACGTCGCGGCCATAGGGCACGGCGGCGGGATCGTCCGGGCGCGCAACGCAAGCGTCTACGCGGCCCTTGGGCGCGACGTAGCAGACATGGGTCTTCAGGTTGCCGGCCAGCAGTTCGGCGAAGGCCGCGCGCTCAATGAAGCCCATGCCCGCGAGCCGGGCCAGCAGGTCGCGATCGGTGAGGTAGGTCGCCGGTTCGTAGCGCGCCGGCTCGACGAAGGATGCGATGGCGAGCCCGGCGCCGTCGATCAGCCGGGCGAATTCCGTCACCGTGTAGGCGCGATCCTGCGCGTGCAGCAGCAGGTCGTAGATGCCGGCATCGCCGCCGCTCAGATGGTCGCCCACCAGCGGATTGCGCCGGAGCCGGTTGGTCGCCGGCAGCTCGCGGATCAGCGCGCGGGCGACCGCCAACCGCTCGGCATCCGGCGCGTCCCGGGCCAGCGCGCGCAGCATGGCCTGCGCGTCGTAGACGCCCGTGCGGCCCAGCGTGCCGTAGACCATCAGCCCCATGCCGCCCTGGGGCGCGAGCCGAGCCGCCAGGGAATTGAGCCCCGCGAGCGGGTCGGCGAGATGGTGCAGCACGCCGCAGCAATCGACGTAGTCGTAAGGCCCGGGCGCCACAGCGGCGACATCGAGCAATGATCCGTTGTGGAACGTCACGAGCCGCTCCAGCCCGCGCGCCTTGATCCGCGCCTCGGCGATCTTGCGCGCCGCCTCGGACAGGTCGAGATAGTGCAGCTCGGCGGGACAGGCGCGATCGGCCAAGTGCTGCGCCAGCATCACCAGCGCGTCCCCCGTGCCGCCGCCCGCGACCAGCGCGCGGAACTTCTGCTTCCAGTCGCGCTTGCCGGCGAACAGGTAGTGGTCGATCTCGCGAAGGTCGCTGGGCGATCCGGTCACCAGCCGCTTGGCCTCGTCGCGCGGATCGCGCGCGGGATAGGGATAGGCCTCGTACTGCGCGCGGACGGCGTCGGTCACGATGCCCTCACCCGCCTCGCTACGCTCGGCACCCTCTCCCACGCTTCGCGCGGGAGAGGGAGGCGCCCAACGCGAAGCGTTGGGAGGGTTAGGGCCTGATCCTGTCAGGCTCAAACCGTCACCACCACCTTGCCCGTCGCCTTGCGCGAGGTCAGCAGCTCCAGCGCCCGCGGCGCATCGTTGAGCGGCACGCGGTGCGAGACATGCGGCTTCAGCTTGTCGGCCTCGTACCACTGGAACAATTCGGCGAACTGCGCCGCCAGCAGGTCGGGCCGCCGCGTGCGGTAGGAGCCCCAGAACACGCCGTGCACGGCGAGATTCTTGACCAGCAGGATATTGGCGGGGATCTGCGGCACCTTGCCCGAGGCGAAGCCGATCACCGCGATGCGCCCGCCCCAGGCGGTGGAGCGCAGCGAGGCGTCGAAGGCATCGCCGCCCACCGGGTCGAACACCGCGTCGGCGCCCTCGCCGCCCGTCAGCGCCTTGATGCGCTCGCGCAGGTCCTCGGTCGCGTAGTTGATGGTCTCGTCCGCGCCATGCGCGCGGGCCAGCGCCAGCTTCTCGTCCGAGCCTGCGGTGGCGATGACCCGTGCGCCGACCGCCTTGCCGCATTCCACGGCCGCGAGCCCGACACCGCCGCCCGCGCCGTGCACGACCAGGCTCTCGCCCGGCTTGACGTGCATGTACCAGCGCAGCGATCCATGCGCCGTGCCATAGGTGACGGGAAACCCGGCGGCGATGTCGTAGTCCATGCTCCGGGGCAGCACGAAGCAGGCGGATTCCCGGCCGATCGCGAATTCGGCGAAGCCGCCGAACGGCGTCGTGCCCATCACGCGGTCGCCTTTCTTCAGGCGCGTCACGTCGGGGCCGCAGGCGACGATCTCGCCCGCCACCTCCAGCCCCGGGCTGAACGGCAGCGGCGGCTTTTCCTGGTACTTGCCGGCGACGATCAGCGTGTCGGCGAAGTTGACTCCCGCGGCCTTCACCGCGATCAGCACCTCGCCCGGACCCGGCTTCGGATCGGGCAGCTCGCCGGGCTCCAGCGAGCCCCAGGCCTTGACGACGGCGGCGCGCATCAGAACGGCAGCGCGGCGGCGGGGCGCACCTCGCCGATGCGCAGCCCCGCCACGTTGCTGAGCGGCGCCGTTTCCAGCTCGCGCGCGCCGGCGATGCCCAGGCGTTCGAGCACGGCGGCCAGCGCGATCTGCGCGGCGCGCGACGCGCCGTCCTGGACCTTGATGCAGATGCCGAGCCCCTGCTTGGGCAGGGCTGCCATGTAGACGCCCTCGGCCCCGGTCTTGGCGACGACCTGGTCGCCCAGCGCCGTCATCAGCCGCGTGCAGAACCGCCCCGTGCCGGCGACGAAGAACGGCTCGCGCGTCATGGCTTGGCGGATGCGCTGAACAGCGGCGGTGCGCGCCGGCGAAAGCCGGCTGGGATCGGCCAGGCGCGCCATCGCCAAGGCGAGGCGATCGAGCGGGATTCCGACGACGGGAATGCCGCAGCCGTCGATCCCCTTCGCCCCGCCGCCGAGGTCGACGCCGCACAGATCCTGCAACCCCTTCAGCACGGTCTGCTGCACCGGATGGTCGGCCCGGATATAGCCCTTGGTCGGCCAGCCCATGTGCCTGGCGAGCGTCAGGAAGCCGGTGTGCTTGCCCGAGCAGTTGTTGTGCAGCTGGGTCGCCTGGCCGTTGGCGCGGTAGAGCGCGGCGGCCGAGGCCTCGTGGCTCGGCGGATGCGCGCCGCATTCCAGGTCGTCGACCGTGCAGCCGATGCGCCCGAGCCAGCTCAGCACCGCCGCCACGTGGCGCGTCTCGCCGCCGTGCGAGGCGCAGGCCAGCGCCACCTCCTGGTCGGACAGCTTGTAGTGCTCGGCGGCGCCGGATTCGATCAGCGGCAAGGCCTGGATCGGCTTGATCGCCGAGCGCGGGTAGATCGACTGGGCGATGTCGCCGCAGCCCAGGACCACCTTGCCCTTGGCGTCGAGCACGGCCACCGTGCCGGCGTGGCGGCTTTCGACCATCGTGCCGCGCGTCACCTCGACCAGAATCGGCTGGGTGGTCACGTCGCGGCGCTGCATCGTCACGGTCATCGTCTTGCCCCTGCGGATATGGCCGCACCATGCCTGCCGGTGCCCGGCGATGCAAGCCGTGCAGGGACAGAACGGGCCGCGCGATTGCCCGCGCGGCCCGCCAAGGCAATTGGGGGGTGCCCTGTCGAGCAGGGCTGCCCATCTCTACCACTTCCGGTTGCCGATCGCTCGTCACAGGCGCGTGATGAGGGCGCCTTGCGTTCGATGGCCGGCGCAGGGCAAGGTGCGGCAGCCAATAGGGACAATCCATGCGCGGGTATTTCGGCATCGGGGTCGAGGGCATCAGCAAGCCGGGCAATCTCGGCGCGCTGTTCCGCTCGGCGCATGCCTTCGGCGCCAGCTTCGTGTTCACGATCGGCGCGTCCTACCGTCGCAACGCCGCCGACACCACCAACGCGCCGGCGAACCTGCCGTTCTACGAGTTCGTCGATCTCGACGCGCTGCGCCTGCCCGCGGGCTGCGCGCTGGTGGGGATCGAGTTCCGCGACGACGCGACGGAGCTGCCGAGCTTCCGCCATCCGCGCACCGCGGCCTATGTGCTGGGGCCGGAGCGGGGATCGCTGTCGGCGCGGCTGGTCGAATGCTGCGACCATGTGGTCAAGATCCCGACGCGGCTCTGCGTCAACCTGTCGGTCGCGGGCGCGATCGTGATGTACGACCGGCTGCTGTCGGTCGGCCGCTTCGCCGAGCGCCCCGTCACCCCGGGCGGCCCCACGGCCCCCCTGCCCCCGCCCGTGTTCGGCGACGTGGTGGTCCGCCGGGGCGGGCGGAAAGTGCCGTTAAGCAAGGCGAAGCCGGGCTGAGCGGACGGTTTGCGGTCGCGGCCGCGAACCCCTATATGAACGCCCATGAGCGCCGAGAAACACGCCCTGATGGCGGCCCCCGGCAACAGCCGGGACGACGGCCGGACCGAGCTCGTGGGATTGAGCCGCGAGCAGCTCGGCCAGGCCTTCGCCGCGCTCGGCCTGCCGCCGTTCCGCGCGCGGCAGGTCTGGCACTGGGTCTACTACCGCGGCGAGATCGACTTCGAGAAGATGACGACCCTGTCGAAGGACCTGCGCAAGGTCCTGGCGGCGGAGTTCGCGGTCACGCGCCCTACGGTGGCGCGCGGCCAGAAGTCGCTCGACGGCACCCAGAAATGGCTGCTGAAGATGCCGGACGGCCAGGAAGTCGAGTGCGTCCACATTCCCGAGGACGACCGCGGCGCGCTGTGCGTGTCGAGCCAGGTGGGCTGCACGCTGACCTGCCGCTTCTGCCACACCGGCACGCAGCGCCTGGTGCGCAACCTGGCGCCCGGCGAGATCGTGGGCCAGGTGATGCATGCCCGGGACCAGTTGGGCGAATGGCCCTCCCCGGCCGAAGGCCGGCTCCTGTCCAACATCGTCATGATGGGGATGGGCGAGCCGCTCTATAATTACGACAACGTCGCCCAGGCGCTGAAGATCGTGATGGACAACGAGGGCATCGCGATCTCGCGCCGGCGCATCACCCTGTCCACCGCCGGCGTGGTGCCGATGATAAGGCGCTGCGGCGCGGAGCTGGGCGTCAAGCTGGCGATCAGCCTGCACGCCGTGACCGACGAGATCCGCGATCGCATCGTGCCCTTGAATCGCAAATACCCCATCGCCGAATTGCTGCAGGCCTGCCGCGACTATCCCGGCGCCACCAACGCGCGGCGCATCACGTTCGAGTACATCATGCTGAAGGACGTGAACGACAGCGTGGCCGACGCCAAGGCGCTGGTGCGCCTGATCCAGGGCATCCCGGCCAAGGTCAACCTGATCCCGTTCAACGCCTGGCCCGGCGCGCCGTTCGAATGCTCGACCGACCGGCAGATCGAGAAGTTCGCGCGCATCGTCAACGACGCGGGCTACGCCAGCCCCGTGCGCACCCCTAGGGGACGCGACATACTGGCGGCCTGCGGTCAGCTCAAGTCCGACAGCGTCAAGCAGCGCCGCACCGTCGCGGGCGAAGCGCCGGCGGCGGCGTGATGCAGCCGGCCGTCCCATGCAGGAAGCACGCGGACTCATCGACACACTGACGTCATGGCCGGGCTTGACCCACGGCTGTCCGGTTGACGCCTGTCGCGTGCGTGCCTCTCTCTTGTCCCCCCTCCCCTTGCGGGAGGGGGGACGCGAACTTCGTGTCCCGGCATCCCATGCCTTCATCCAGCGCCAGCTCGGTGTTCGCTTCCGTGCCATCCGGCGCATCCTAAACCGGACAGCCGTGTGCTTGACCCGGCCATCCACGCTTGCGTGCTATGCCAAAGCCGGCGTGGATGCCCGGCTCGAGGCCGGGCATGATGCAAGAAGAATGCTGCACGGGATTTTGCTTTGCCTCGCCGTCGTCATTTCGTGCTCGGCCCGCGCCGCCGACCTGCCGGACTGGCTGCATGCGCGGCTCGGCCAGACGAGCGCGGCGGTGGCGAAGGAACTGGGCGACAAGGCGATGCGCCTCGACCCGCCGCTGGACTACGGCGCGGTCAAGGCGAAGCTGCTGGTCAAGGGCGTGCCCGTGGGCGGCATGGCGATGACCGCGCTCTACCAGTTCGACGGCCAGGACAAGCTGGCGCAGGTGCTGCTGGAGCGCCGCGACGCCGGCTCGACGCCGAAATCCTTCGCCGCGATCGACGGCGCGCTGCAGGAAGCGCTGGGGAAGCCGGCCGCGGCCTGCGCCAAGACGCGCGGCACGCCGCACACGGTGGAGCGGCGCTGGGCGGCGCCGGGCCTGCAGGTCCACCTGACCTT
>JADLEG010000119.1 GCA_020846275.1 Alphaproteobacteria bacterium | reverse complement strand
GCGTTCGAGCGGCTGATCCCGTGACGCGCCTGTTCCAGGCCATGGCCGGCGCCGCGCAGGGCGGGGCGGAGGCGTTCTTCGAGCGCCTGGCCCTGGCGCTCGGCCGCGCGGGCGTGGAGCAGCGCGTCGCGATCCGCCGCGACGCCCGGCGCGCGGCCGCGTTGCGCGGGGGCGGCGTCGACGCGATCGAGCTGCCGTTCGGCGGCTGGTTCGACTTCACGACGCGGCCGGCGTTGAAGCGCGCCATCGCCGCGTTCCGGCCGGACGTGGTGCTGACCTGGATGAACCGCGCCAGCGCGCTCTGCCCGGCGGCGGGCACGGCGCTGCCCTTCGTGCAGGTCGGCCGGCTGGGCGGTTACTACGAGCTGAAATACTATCGCCGCTGCCGCCACCTGATCGCCAACACCGAGGACATCCTGCGCCACATCGTCGAACAGGGCTGGCCCCGCGATCGGGCCCACTACCTGCCGAACTTCGTCGACGCGACGCGCATGGCGCCGGTCGACCGCGCCGGCCTGTCGACCGCCGGCGACGCGTTCGCGATCCTGGCGCTGGGACGGCTGCACCGGAACAAGGGCTTCGACGTGCTGCTGCGCGCGCTGGCCGACCTGCCCCGCGCGGTGCTGTGGCTGGCCGGCGCGGGGCCGGAGGAGGGCGCATTGAAGGCGCTGGCGCGCGAACTCGGCGTGGCCGAGCGGGTGCGCTTCCTCGGCTGGCGCGACGACGCGGCGGCGCTGTTCGCGGCATGCGATCTGTTCGTCTGCTCCTCGCGCCACGAGCCGCTGGGCAACGTGGTGATCGAGGCCTGGGCGCAGGACCGGCCGGTCGTGGCCGCCGCCGCCGCGGGACCGGCCGCGCTGATCCGCGAGGGCGAGAGCGGCTTGCTGGTGCCGGCGGACGATCCCCAGGCGCTGGCGGGCGCGATCCGTCGCGCCATGAACGATCCCGATCTGCGCCGGCGCCTTGCCGCGGGCGGGCGCAGCGCCTATGAGCGCGACTTCACCGAGGCGACGGTGGTAGGAAAGTACCGCGCGTTCTTCGACCGGGTGGCCGGGAGCAGGTAGGGCATTCATGTGCGGCATCGCCGGATTCATGACCAACAACGGCGCGCCGGTCGATCCGGCGCTGCTCGATCGCCTGTCCGCCGGCATCCTGCATCGCGGACCGGACGGCGAGGGCCGGCACGTCGCGCGCGATGTCGGGCTGGTGCAGCGCCGTCTCGCCATCATCGACCTGAAGACCGGCGACCAGCCCTTCCACGAGCCGGGCGGCGGCTCGATCATGGCGAACGGCGAGATCTACAACTACGTCGAGTTGCGCGCGGCGATGCAGAACGTCGCGTTCTCCTCGCAGGGGGACTGCGAGCCGCCGCTCTATCTCTACCGTTGGTACGGGCTGGGCTTCGCCGAGCGCCTGCGCGGCATGTACGCCATCGCGATCCACGACCAATCCAACGACACGCTGGTGCTGTCGCGCGATCCGTTCGGCATCAAACCGCTGTGCTATGCGGAAACGCCGTCGGGCTTCGCCTTCGCCTCCGAGCCGCAGGCGCTGATCGCCGCTGGCGTCGTGCCGGCCAAGGTGGACCCGCTGCGGCGCGGCGAACTCCTGCAGCTCCAGTACACCACGGGCGCCGACACGATCTTCCAGGGCATAAGCCGCCTGCTGCCGGGCGAGACGATCGTCGTCAAGGCGGGCCGGGTGGTCGAGCGCCGTCGCATTCCCGCGCTGCCGCCCGGTCCGCCGCAGCCGATCGACGAGGACACGGCGCTGAAGCGGCTGGACGCGGTGCTCGAGGACAGCGTGAAGGTGCATCAGCGCTCGGACGTGCCCTACGCGATGTTCCTGTCGGGCGGGCTCGATTCGACCGCCGTGCTGGCGATGATGGCGCGGCTCAATCCGCGGCCCGTCGTGGCCTACACCGCGTTCTTTCCCGGCACGGCGGCGCATGACGAGCGCGACTATGCGCGCGCCGCCGTCGCCGCCACCGGCGCCGAGCATGTCGAGGTGCCGTTCGACGAGGAGGATTTCTGGGCGCTGCTGCCGCAGGTCGCCGCCGCGATGGACGAGCCGGCCGCCGACTACGCCACCTTGCCGACGTTCAAGCTGGCGCAGGAGGCGCGCAAGCGCTTCAAGGTCGTGCTGTCGGGCGAGGGCGGGGACGAGATGCTGGCGGGCTACGGCCGCTATCGCATGATGTCGCGGCCCTGGTGGTTCCTGCGCAAGCTGATCCGCCGCGGCGCCTTCACCAGCCTGGGCGTGCTGCGCCAGACGCCCGAGCACTGGCGCGACGGCATCGCGGCGGCGGAGCGCGAGGCTTCGTCCGGCGGCCGCTCGCGCCTGCAGGTGGCCCAGGCCGCGGACTGCGCGCACTGGCTGCCCAACGACCTGTTGACCAAGCTCGACCGCTGCCTGATGGCCAATGCGCTGGAGGGCCGCACGCCGTTCCTGGATCCCGAGGTCGCGAACTTCGCCTTCATCCTGCCGGACGAACTCAAGCTGCGCGAGGACCGGGGCAAGTGGCTCCTGCGGCGCTGGGTCGACCAGCGCGTGCCGGCGGTGAAACCCTTCGCGCCGAAGCGCGGCTTCACCGTGCCGGTGGCGGAATGGATCGCGCGGCGCGGGCCGGAGCTGGGCGATCTGCTGGCGCGTCAGCCCGCGATCGATGAGATCGCGCTGCCCGGCGCCGTGCGCGCGCTGTTCGCCAACCCGGTCGGGCGGCGCGGCTTTGCCTGCTGGGTGCTGCTATTCTACGCGCTCTGGCACCGCAGGCATATCGAGGGAAAGAGGCCGGACGGCGGCGTGTTCGAGACGCTGCGAAACTGAATCGATTCCACTCGTTTCGCTACGATGGCGTTAGAGGCAGAAGTGCATAAGGAACTTGCTTTGCCCAAGCGCTGGTTTGGCGGCTGCAGCATTGCAGTGAACGAGGCCCTGCTACTCGACCGCGATCTAATCAACTCGCGGCGGCAAGCCGAGCATGCAGCGCTTCTCGGGCTTCGTTTCGAGTGGGAGCATCAGCAAGCGCATGTTCGTGCGAGCGGCTTTGCGTTTGCACAGGATGCGCTCAACATCATCTCTGGTAACTTCGACGATTCTTCGATCTACCTCCCTTTTGGCGACGGCGAGATATCGATTCGCGGGCGGCGTTGTCCCGGTGGATATGACTTGACCTGCGGCTGGGCTGGATCACCGTTTTGCGGTTGGGCCTGCTGCAGGGAGGAGTTTCATTTTCTCCTATTCGAGCTACTCGTTGACTGTAGGAGCGCCTTGAGCGCTGTCGACTTTGACCTAGTGGCTCTCTTGCGGCGATTTCCGGCATACGCGCATTGATCTTTGCTGCGCTGCTGGCGTAAGGGAACAAATACGGGTCTCGCCCGTTACTGTTGGTCTGTTGGTCGGCCACACGGTGTGACAAGGGTATCCCTATGCGCTGGGATGATTTCCGCCAATCCGAGAATGTCGAGGACCGCCGCGGCGAGGGTGGCGGATTTGGCGGCGGGCGCGGCGGTTTCGGCATTCCGATCGGCCGCGGCGGCATCGGCATCGGCACGCTGATCGTCGTCGGGCTGGTAAGCTGGGCGCTGGGCATCAACCCGCTGGTCTTGCTGGGTGGCGGCGACATGCTGCCGCAAGGCGGGACTTCCTACACGCAGCAGACCGGGCGCGGCGGCGCGCCGGAGGATCGCGCGGGACGCTTCGCATCCGCCGTCCTGGCGCAGACCGAGGATGTGTGGTCGGCCGAACTGCCGCGCCAGGCCAATCGCAGCTATCAGGCGCCGCGGCTGGTGCTGTTCAGCGGCGGCACGCAGTCGGGCTGCGGCTTCGCCCAGGCGCAGGTCGGGCCGTTCTATTGCCCGGTCGACCAGCGCGTCTACGTCGATCTCGACTTCCTGGCCCGCATGCAGGCGCAGCTCGGCGCGCGCGGCGATTTCGCCGCCGCCTACGTGATCGCGCACGAGGTGGGCCACCACGTCGAGAACCTGCTGGGAATCCTGCCGAAGGCGCAGCAGGCCCAGCGCAACGCCGCGGGCGCCCAGGCCAATGCCGTCTCCGTGCGCACCGAATTGATGGCCGACTGCCTCGCCGGCGTCTGGGCGTTCCATGCCGAGAAGAACTGGCGCATCCTCGACGACGGCGACGTGGCCCAGGCAATGAACGCGGCGGCGGCGGTCGGCGACGACCGGCTGCAGCGCGCCGGCCAGGGCTACGTGGTGCCCGACAGCTTCACCCACGGCTCGTCGGCCCAGCGCACCCGCTGGTTCGGCGCGGGTTTGAAGACCGGCCAGATCAGCGCCTGCAACACCTTCGCCGGCGCCCAGCCCTGAAGCGGGCTAGTTGCAGGGCGGCGCGCCTTCCAGTTCCTTGTTCGCGGTTGGGAAATAGCGCAGCACGATGCGGCGCGGGAAGCTGCGCGGCTTGAACGCCTCGTACTGGGTGGACGGCACCAGCGGGTTGAACGTGTAGGTGTTGGGATCGTAGGTCATCGCCTGGCCGGTGAAGTCGAAGAAGGTCAGGTGGACCTGCAGGCCCGGCGCCGCCCAGCGCCGCTCCACCGTGTGCGGCGTGCCGCGCGTCTTGGCGCAGGCCGCGGCCGGCTTCCCCAGCGCTTCCTGCAGCGCGCCGTCGATCGCGG
>JADLEG010000118.1 GCA_020846275.1 Alphaproteobacteria bacterium | reverse complement strand
GCACGTAGTCCGACCGCAGCACCGACAGCATCGCGCCGCGCGTGTGGCGCATCATCACCGCCGCCAGCGCCGCGCCCAGCACGAAGGCCGGCATGATCATCGCGCGCAAATTGTCGCCCAGGTTCTCGAACGGGCTGACATAGCCGGATGCCGGCAGCAGGCCCCCGCGCACCGAGAACAGGAGGATCAGCATGATGCCAAGCCAGAAGGTCGGCACCGATTGGCCCGACAGGCCCAGCACGTTGGCGGCATAGTCCCAGAAGCTGTTGCGCCTGACCGCCGACAGGATGCCGGTGGGGATGCCGATCAGAAGCGCGATCGCCATCGACATCAGCGCGAGCTGCACCGTCACCGGCAGCTTCTCGGCGATCAGGTCGGCCACCGGCTTCTTGGTGCGCAGGCTGGCGCCCAAATCGCCGGTCAGCGCGTTGCCGATCCACATCACGTACTGAACCGGCACCGGCTTATCCAGGTGGTACTGCTTGCGCACCTGCTCGTAGGCCTCGGGCGAGCGGTCCTCGCCCAGGAGCGCCAGCGCCGGGTCGCCCGGCAGCAGGTGCTGCAGGCCGAAGACGATGATCGTGACGATGAACAGCGTCGGAACGGCGATCGCCAGTCGGCCGAGGAAATAGCCCCACATGCTACGCCCCCTCTTTCCGTCCCCCCTCCCCTTGCGGGAGGGGGGTAGGGGGAGGGGTATCGGCACGCAGCCACGACAGGCGTCGGGAATCCCGAGGCAGATGATGGGCCGCGATGGCGCGCTTCGTCGAGCGAAGGACACGCGCCGTCGCGCGCGCCCCCTCCCCCTTTCCCCCTCCCGCGGGGGGAGGGGGGACAAAAGATGCCGCGCCGCGTGCTGTCCGCATCACTGCAGCTTCACGTTCTCCAGCCGGATCATCCCGTCGGGGCTGGCCTTGAAGCCCGCCAGCTTGGTGGAATGCGCGAACAGCCACTTCACGTGGTAGAGATAGATGATCGGCCGGTCCTTCAGGTACTGCTCGGCGGCCTTGGTGTAGTGCTCCTGGCGCTTGGCGACGTCGTAGGTCGTGCGCGCCGCGTCCAGGTGCTTGTCGACATCGGGGTTCGAGTAGTCGGTTTCGTCCAGCGGCGCGCCCGAGCGCAGGAAGACGTGGATGTTGCCGTCCGGGTCTGGCCGGCCCGACCAGCCGATCAGCGAGGCGACGTAGTCGCGCTTGGTCTGGTTCTGCAAGGCGGTGGCGAACTCGATCGTCACGATCTTCATGTCGATGCCGGACTCGCGCATCATGCCCTGCAGCACTTGCGCCACCTGGGTCTGCTGGGTGTCATTCGGCACCTGCATCTCGAAGCTGAGGTTCGGCACGCCGGCGGCCTTCAGCAGTTCCTTCGCCTTCGCCACGTCGCGCTTCGGCACCGGCATGGTCTTGGCGTAGAACGGGTTGGTCGGCGCGACCGGCTGGTTGCCGACGGTGAACTCGCCGTTGAAGACCACCTGGTTCAGGATCTCGCGGTCGATCGACAATTCGATCGCCTCGCGCACCCGCGAATCCTTGCCCACGGGCGTATTGGCGCGCGGCGTGTTGCCGACATTGATCGAGAAGCTGGCATAGCCGAGCGAGGTGATGGCCTGCAGGTTCAGCCGCTTGTCGGCCTTGACCGCCGCGATGTCCGTGGGCAGCAGGCGCTCCAGCATGTCGAGCTGGCCGGACTGCAGGTTGGCCAGCCGCACCGTGGCGTCGGGGATCGGCTGGAAGGTCACCTTGTCGAAGTGGTACTTGCCCTTGTCCCAGTAATTGGCGAAGCGTTCCAGCACGATGCGGTCGTTCTGCACCCGCTCGACGAACTTGAACGGGCCCGAGCAGACCGGCTTGGTGGCCAGGTTGGGGCCCAGCTCCTTGGCCGCCTTGGGCGACACCATCATGCCGGCGCGGTCGGTCAGCTGCGACAGCAGCGGCGAGGACGGCTCCTTCAGGTTCAGCCGGATCGTGTAGTCGTCCACGGCGTCGATCGTCGCGATCGCCGCGATCTCGCTCTTGCGCCGCGATTCCGGCAGGTTGAGCGCCCGCTCGAGGTTGAACTTGGCCGCTGCCGCGTCGAATTTCTCGCCGTCGTGGAAGGTGACGCCCTGGCGCAGCTTCATGGTGACGGTCTTGCCGTCCTCGGACACCGACCATTCCGTCGCCAGCCGCGGCACGATCTTCAGGTTGGCGTCGATGTCCACCAGCTTGTCGCACAGCGCGGTGAAGACCAGGCGCCCCACGAAGGTGCGTGCCTGGTGCGGGTCGAGCAGGTCGGGGTCCTCCGCCAGTCCGATCCGCAAGTGCTGGGCCGAAGCGGCGCTGGCAAAGGTCAGCGCGGCGGCGCCGATCAGCAGGGAGAAACGCGAGCGCATGATCCACCTTCCCCGTTCATCTTCGTGATTGTCCGGATCGTTGACCGATCAACGGTTTCGCCAATGCTAGGTCCGCGCCCCGGCGCTGGCAAGCGCGGCATCCCGTTCGTCGCGCCGTCGTGACCGGAAGAAGCCTTGCAGGCGCACCAGTTGGGGATCGGCGTCGATCCCCGCCCGGATCGGCTCCATCGCCGGCACCTCGCGCCAAAAATGGCAGGCGACGCGGTGGCCTGCTGCCGCCGTTTCGAGCAACGGCTCTTCCTTTCGGCACCGCTCCCGGGCGAAGGCGCAGCGCGTGTGGAACCGGCAGCCCGGCGGCGGGTTCAGTGGGCTCGGCACGTCACCCTGCAAGATCGCGCGCCGGCGCTTGACGGCGGGGTCGGGGATCGGGATCGCCGACAGCAGGGCCTGGGTGTAGGGATGGCGGGGCGCGGCGAACAGGCTGCGCTTGTCGCCGATCTCGACGATCTTGCCCAGGTACATCACCGCAACCCGGTCGGCCACGTGCTTCACCACCGCCAGCCCGTGCGAGATCAGGATGTAGCTGAGGCCGAAGCGGCGCTGCAGGTCGCGCAGCAGGTTGATCACCTGGGCCTGGATCGACACGTCCAGCGCCGACACCGGCTCGTCGGCGACGATCAGCCTGGGCTCGACCGCCAGCGCGCGGGCGATGCCGATGCGCTGGCGCTGGCCGCCCGAGAATTCATGCGGAAAGCGCCTGGCGTGGTGCGGCATGAGCCCGACCAGGCCCAGCAGCTCGGCCACCCGGCGGCGGCGCTCGGCGGCGTTGCCGACGCCGTGCAGCATCAGCGGCTCGGCGATCATGTCGCCCACCGTCATGGTCGGGTTGAGCGAGGCATAGGGGTCCTGGAAGATGATCTGCATGCGCCCGCGCAGGTCGCGCAGTTCGCGATCGCCGAGCGCGCGGATGTCCTGGCCCTCGAACCGGATGCTGCCGGCGGTGGGCTCGATCAGCCGCAGCACCAGCCGGCCGAGCGTGGACTTGCCGCAGCCGCTCTCGCCCACCAGCGCCAGCGTCTCGCCCGGCGCCAGGGTCAGGTCGACGCCGTCGACCGCGCGCACCTGGCCCACCGCGCGCTGCAGCACCCCCTTGCGCACCGGGAAATGCTTCACGAGGCCCGCGACCTCCAGGATCGGGTGCGCACTCGTGGCCTCATGGTTCGACAGGCTCACCATGAGGAACGAGTCCTCATCCTGAGCTTGTCGAAGGATGAGCTACAGCACATGGCGTTCCAGCGGCGCCTTCAGGCAGGCGACCTCGTGGCCGGGTGCGATCGCGGCGAGGGCCGGATCGGTGCGGCGGCATTCCTCGTCGGCGAAGGGGCAGCGGGGATGGAAGCGGCAGCCCGCCGGCAGCGCGAGCGGGTTGGGCACCGCGCCCTCCACCACCGGCAGCTCGTCCTGCTCGACCGTCAGCTTGGGGATCGAGGCCAGGAGGCCGATCGTGTAGGGATGGCCGGGCCGGCGGAACAGCGTGGCGGCGTCCGCGCGCTCGACGATCCGGCCGGCATACATCACCGCCACCTCGTCGGCCACCTCCGCGACCACGCCCAGGTCGTGGGTGATCAGCAGCAGCGACATGCCGAACTCCGCGCGCAGCTCCCGCAAGAGCTCGAGGATCTGCGCCTGGATGGTGACGTCCAGCGCGGTGGTCGGCTCGTCGGCGATCAGCAGCTGCGGGTCGAGCGCCAGCGCCATCGCGATCATCGCGCGCTGGCGCATGCCGCCCGACAGCTTGTGCGGATATTCGTCGATGCGCTGCTCGGGCGCGGGGATGCGCACGCGGCGCAGCATCTCGATCGCGCGCTCGCGCGCCTCGCGCGGGCCGATCTTGCGGTGGCGCAGGATCACCTCGGCGATCTGGTCGCCGATGGTGAAGGCCGGGTTCAGGCTGGTCATCGGCTCCTGGAAGATCATCGCGACGCGGTTGCCGCGCAGGTCGTTCATCGCCTCGCGGTCCAGCTTCAACAGATCGCGGCCGTCGAACACGATCTCGCCCGAGGCGATCTTCCCCGGCGGCTGCGGGACCAGCCCCATGATGGTCAGCGCCGTCACGCTCTTGCCGCAGCCGCTCTCGCCGACCAGGCAGAGGGTGCGGCCGCGCGGCAGCGCGAAGCCCACGCCGTCCACCGCGCGGCTGGTGCCGTCCTCGCCGACGAAATAGGTGCGAAGGTCGCGCACCTCCAAGAGCTTGGCGTCGGGCGCGGCCGGGGCGGTCACGATTTCGGCTGGGCCTGCTGGGCGGCCAGGCGTCGCGCGCGCACTTCCTCGATCTTGGCGCGGTCGGTGACGCCGGCGGGGTTGGCGCGCGTGGGGATCACCTCGCGGTAGATCGCGAAGTCGGACTCGTAGATCGCCAGCAGCCGGCGCAGTTCGACCAGCGGCTCGGGATGGTCATCGACGCGCAGGTCGTAATCCGGATAGTCCTCGGTGGAATGGATCAGCAGCGCCGCCGACTGCTTTCCGCGCTTGTCGCCGCCGACGGCCTGGCCGGCGTCGAGCGCGTCCAGCAGCCGCACGGGCAGCGGCAGGGCGGCGCCGGCGGCGAAGCGCTCGAAGGTCCGCTCGACCACCTGCGGACCGGCCAGCATGTTGCCGGCGACCGAGAACCCGTCGCCGACGCGATGCCCGCACCACTCCACGCAGGACGTGCCGGTATGCGCTGCGACGCGGCCCTGCCGATCCACGGCATGCACCTGGCGCAGAAGCCGCCCGGCATCGGGCTCGGTCAGGCGACGGATCACGTCGGGCGCGGGAACGCCGTCGGCCAGCATCTTAAGCCCTTGCGTGCCATACATCGGATTGACCAGCGCCTGGGTCGAGAGCGCGCCGACGCCGCTGGCCGCGTGCGGGCACAAGGCGCCCACCGCGAAGAACTTGGTCGTGACTGCCACGGCGAAGGCGCCGCTCTTGGCGTCGCGCGCCACGATGGACCAGGTCACCAGCGCCCCCGTTCGATGCCCCGCCGATTTGCCCCGGCGGTTGTGTGCCCAGCATGGCACGCCCGCGGCGCGCCGCGCAACGCCCCGGTGATCGTTGCGCGATCAACGATTGCCGGTCCGGGCCGCCCTAGGCGCGCTTGGCGGCGGCCACGATGTGGTGGCGGCCCAGGGGCTTGACGGTGCCGGCCTGGGATCCCTTGTCGCTCTCGCCGTCATGGACGCTGACCCGGACCTCGGCGCCGACCGCCAGGCGATCGAATCCCTCGTTCACCACCGCATTGCGGTGGAAATAGACCTCCTGGCCGTCGGACATGCGGATGAAGCCATAGCCCTCCGCGGGGAACAGCCGGGCGACCTGGCCGTGCGGCGGCGCTTCGTGCGATTTCACGTCGCCGCGCCGGCGGCGGGAAAAATCCTGCAGTCGGCGCTGGGCGGCGTCGAAGGCGTGCCTGATCGCCACGTAGACGTCGGGATGGCTTTGGGCCGCCGCCGAGGCGCGGCCGACCACCAGGTTCTTGCCGGGCAGCTTCAGGTCGATGCGCGCGCGGTATTCGCGCCCCTTGGGCATGCGCCGGTGGGTCATCTCGATCACCACCCGGCAGTGCTGCAGCCGGTCGTGCAGCCGCGCCAGCCCCTCGGCGCGCTCGCGCACGGCGGATTCCACGGCATCGGATCGCTCGGCGTTGCGGAAGATGATTTCCACTTGTTGATTCATTGCGCATCTCCGTTGTTGCGTGGACAGGCACGTCG
>JADLEG010000117.1 GCA_020846275.1 Alphaproteobacteria bacterium | reverse complement strand
GCCAGGAAGATGGCGGCGCCGACCAGCTCGTCCGGCTTGCCCCATCGCTGCAGCGGGATGCGCCGCTTGATGTCGGCGACGCGCGGATCGCCGAAGAAGCCGGCGTTGACGTCGGTCAGGAAGAAGCCGGGCGCGATGGCGTTGGCGGTGATGCCCTTGGGCCCCAGCTCGACCGCCAGCGCCCGCATCAGCGCGGTCAGACCGCCCTTCGACGCCACATAGGCCGGGTCGCCCTGGAACGACTGCGGTCCGACCATCGAGGTGATGAACAACAGACGCCCGCCGCCGCGCTCGACCATGTGCCTCGTCGCCAGGCGCGAGACCTCGTAGGCGGCGACGAGGTTGGTCTCCAAGAGGCGCTGCAAGTCCCCCGCCGTAATGTCGGGGAACGGGCGGCGGTCGCGCAGCGCCGCGTTGTTGACCAGGCAGTCGATGCGCCCGTGGCGCTCCACGATGGCATCGATCGCCTGCGCCGCTCCCTTCAGGTCGGTGATGTCGAAGGCGGCGGGAAAAGCGTTGGGGATCGCGGCGGCCGCTTTCTCCGCCAGGGCGCGGTCGCGGCTGTTAATGCCCACGATGGCGCCCGCCGCCGCCATGCCGCGCGCCATCTCCAGCCCCAGCCCGCCGCGCGCGCCGGTGATCAGCACCACCCGGCCGGCCAGCGAGAAGCGCTCGGTTCCCTTTGCATCCGCCATTCACTGCCCCTTGCGCGTGACTTCGCGCGTGATCGCCTCGGCCGCACGACGGAGCGCGGGGACCAGCCGGTCGCGCACGACATCGTTGGCGAAGCGCGAACTTGGCACCGTGACGCTCAGCGCGGCAACGACCGTGCCCGTCGCGTCGCGGACCGGCACGGCGGCGGCGCAGACACCGGGGCGCCATTCCTCGCGATTGCGCGCCCACCCCGCACGCCGGACCTGCGCCAGCTCGCGCAGCAAGGCGGCGCGATCGATGATGGTGGCATCGGTATGGCGCAGGAGCCGCGACGGCAGCAGCTCGTCCAGCGTGGCTTCCGGCAGGAAGGCCAGGATCGCCTTGCCGGTCGCCGATCCGTGCAGCGGCGCGCGCAGGCCGACGAAGGTATCGACGCGCACGGGATTGGCGCAGTCGACCTTGTCGATGACGACGATGCCGTCCCCCTGCAGCACCGACAGGTGGACGGTCTCGTCGAGTTCGGTCGCCAGGCGCTCCATGTGCGGATGCGCCTGTTCGCGCAGCCCGATGCGCCGCACCGCGCGGGCGCCGATCTCCCAGGTCTTCAAGGTCAGCCGGTACCGGTTGGCCGCCGATTTCTGCACGTAGCCGCAGGCGGCGAGGGTGGCCAGCAGGCGGAACAGGGTCGGCCCCGACAAGCCCATCTTGCGCGCCAGATCGCTCAACCCCGCTTCCTCCTCGTCGGAGAGCGCCTCGAGGACATCCAGCCCCTTGGCCAGGGTCGCGGTCATGTAGGCGGGCTTGATTGACATCGGCGCCTGCTCTTTCGGATAATAGAAGCCTATTTCAAAATATGAAAAACGCAAGGAGGGAAGGTCTATGGCGACACGGAAGGATTTCCCGGTCTTCGACTGCGACAGCCATGTGGTCGAGCCGCCCGCGATCTGGGACGAGTACGTGCCGACCAAGGACCGCGCCTGGGTCAAGACGCAGTTCTGCTTCCACACCGACGGCGACCTTCTGATGATCAACGGCCGCGTCGTTCCCGCCGCGCGCGAGCGGTCGAACGCCGCCGAGGTCGGCTGGGCGCGCTGGGACAAGAAGGAGATCGGCAAGCTCACGCCCGGCACCAAGGAATGGCAGGCCAGGTTCGGGCGGCTGCTTGGCTGCCGCGACCCGCACGCCCGGCTCAAGGACATGGACGCGCTGGGCACCGACCAGGCGATGCTGTTCCCAACCTGGTTCGTGCGCCTGGCGCTGCTGCGCGACGCGGGGGCCGCCACGATCCTCGGGCGAGCCTACAACGACTGGGTTCACGACTACTGCGCGGCCGACCGCAAACGCCTGTTTCCCTGCGCGGTCCTGCCGCTGCAGAGCGTCGAGGCGTCGGTCGAGGAATTGCGCCGCGTCGCCAAGATGGGGTTCAAGGCCGCGGCCGTGCGGCCGTGCTTCTGGAACGGGCGCTATCCGACCCTGCCCGAATTCGATCCGCTGTGGCGCGAGTTCGAATCGCTGGGGCTGGTCCTGGCGATGCACACCTTCCCCTCGCGCGAGGCGCTGACCATGGAATGGGCTCAGCGCATGGCCCAGGCGCGCGGGCATTCCGGCCAGGGCCTGATGTTCACCGACGAGGCGGTGGTCTACTCGCCCGGCCAGTTCGTCTCCAACATCACCGCCGCCATGGATCCCACGATCGATGCGTCGGAGACGCTGGGCTTCGTCATGGAGGCGATGACCTGGGTGACGGTCGTCGTGCAGACCGGCTGGCTGGAGAAATTTCCCAAGCTCAAGGCGGCGGTGCTGGAATCGAACGCGTCCTGGCTGCCGCTGGTGCTGGCGCGGGCGACGAACTTCTCCAACCTGTTCGCGTTCCAGCGCGGCAACCGAAAGCTGCGCGATCCCGGCGAGGTGTTCCGCGAGCGCTGCTTCATCGGCTTCGAATCCGACGAGACGCAGGTCTACCGCATGTGGGACGAGTTCAAGGATATCGCGATCTGGTCCTCGGACTATCCGCACCACGACGCCGAGGACGCCTGGGACGGGCTCTATCACATGGCGGAGTACAAGGTGCCGCCCGAGGTGCAGCGCAAGCTGATGGGCGAGAACGCCCGCAAGCTCTACAGCGTCGAGCCCCTCATGCGGGTCAAGGACCGCGTCGAGAAATACGAGCCCGCGATCCTGGCCTGGTAGGCGGTGCCGCCGCGCCTAGTGTTCGCTGCCGGTCTCGCGTAGATTGCCATCGAGAGGGCGGCCGCGGCCGCCGGCGGCGACAGGGGAATTTTCCATGGCATCGATCAACAATCCGGCACGCAGGCGCCTGGAGGCGGGCGAAGTCGCGCTCGGCTTCTCGCTGCGGCAGTCGCGCACCGTCGACATCGCGTCGATCGCCGCCACCTGCGGCTTCGACTGGCTGTTCATCGACACCGAGCACAACTCGATCGATCCCGATGCCGTGGCGCAGATCTGCGTCGCGGCGCTGGGCGCCGGCATCTCGCCGATCGTGCGCGTGCCGCAGGACGAGTACACCCAGGCCGCCCGGGCGCTGGACACCGGCGCGCTGGGCGTCATCTTCCCGCATGTCGACACCCCCGAGCAGGCCCGGCGCGCAGCCGATGCCTGCCGCTACCCGCCAGGCGGCAAGCGCTCGATCGCCGGCGCCATGCCGCAGTTCGCCTTCGCCGCGATCCCGCTGGCCGAGGCGGTGACGGTCGCCAATGCCTCGACGCTGGTGGTCGTGATGCTGGAGACGCCCACGGCCATCGCCAATGCCGACGCCATCGCCGCGACGCCGGGGGTGGACGTGCTGCTGATCGGGTCGAACGACCTGTGCGCCGAGATGGGCATCCACGGCCAGTTCGGCCATGCACGCCTGAAGGATGCTTACGCGACGATGATCGCCGCGGCGCGCAAGCACGGCAAGCATCCCGGCATGGCGGGCATCTTCGACGAGACGATCATGCGCGACCTGATCGGCATGGGCGCGCGTTTCGTCCAGGGCGGATCCGACTTGGCCTTCATCCAGGCCGGCGCCAGGGCCCGCAGCGCCTTTGTGCGGTCGCTGAAGCCAGGCGCTGCGTGATCGAACCGGCAGGCCCGGCAATGCGGGCTTGACCCGTGCCGCGGCGGAGATTCTAGTGCCGCGGGGCAATCGCGCCGCCAGCGGGAGGTCAAGCCGCAGCCATGTCGATCCAACGCGAGATCGTCAGGGGCACCGCCTGGATGGTGACCGCGCGCTGGGGCGTGCGGGGCCTGGGGTTCGTCAGCACGATCATCCTGGCGCGCTTGCTGATCCCCGCCGATTTCGGGCTGGTGGCCCTGGCCACCATGCTGACCGGGTTGATCGGGGTGTTCAGCGAGCTGGGGCTGGTCTACTGGCTGATCCGCGAAACCGACCCCGAGCGTGCGCATTTCGACACGGCCTGGACCCTGCAGACGCTGGTCAACGGGTCGCTCGCCATCGTCATCATCGCCAGCGCACCCTTCATCAAGGACTGGTTCGACAAGCCAGAGCTGGGACCGGTCATGCAGTGCCTGGCGCTGGTGCTGGTGCTGCAGGGCACGGCCAATCCGGGCATCGCCTGGTTCCGCAAGAACATGGATTTCTACCGCGATTCGCTGACGATCGTCGTCCCCAAGGTGGTCGCCTTCCTCGTCACGATCAGCGCCGCTGTGCTGCTGCGCAGCTACTGGGCGCTCGTCGTGGGCATCCTGACCTTCAACGCGACCTACCTCGTCGTTTCCTACGCGATGCATCCGTTCCGGCCCCGCTTCGACCTGTCGCGGGTGGGGCAGATGTGGGCTTTCTCGTTCTGGAGCCTGACCCACGCGATCTTCGAGTATCTCAGCGACCAGATCGACACGCTGATCATCGGCCGCTTCAAGCCGACGCGCGAAGTGGGGCTCTACAACGTCGCCCATGACGTCGCGGCCTCGCCGTTGGTCGAGCTGTCGCAACCCTTGTCGCGCGTTCTGCTGCCTGCCTACGTCAAGATCATGGACGACCCGGCGGAGTTGTCGCGCGTCTTCGCGAAGGTGTTCTCCGGCGTGGCGCTGGTGGCGTTCTCGGTGGGCACCGGCGTCTACCTGATCGCGCACGATGCGGTGGCGGTTGTCCTCGGCGCGCAATGGCTCGAATGCGCGCCGCTGATGCAGATCCTGGCGCCAGCCAGCGCGATGTTCGCCCTCGCGTTTCCGATCTACGCGCTGCTGACCGCCCTTGGACGCCCGAAGGTCAGCGCCTATTTGACCCTGATCCAGGTAGTCCTGCTGATCGCGGGCATGTTGCCGGCGGCGGCGTTCTACGGCCTGGCGCAGGTGGCCGAGGTGCGGCTGGCCGTGATGGTCATCGTGCTGACGATGGTGGTCGCCACCTTCGCGCGCATCACGCGCATGTCGGTCGCCACCATCCTGTCCAGCCTGTGGCGGCCGGCCCTGGCCGCGGCGGCGATGGCGGTTTCGGTGCACCTGGTCCAGGGCGCGGCGGCAGACGCGGCGGCGCTGCTGCGCCTGCTGCTCGCGGTCGGGACGGGCGCGGGGGTATTCGTCGCGACGCTCCTCGTCGCCTGGCTGGCGAGCGGCACGCCGCGGACGATCGAAGCCGACCTTGTCGGGGTGGCGCGCAAGGCGCTCCGCCGGGGCTAGCCCAGATCGCTGATAGATGCTTTGTTAACAATGGGATGCAAGAGTCGCCCGCCCGCGAGCGGGTGGGAGTCGACAAGCCGATGGCGCTGCGGCGCATGGACCCTGGCGATATGAACGAGGCGTTGAAAAGAATCGCCAAGAAGGCGGCGTATTTCAGCGGCGTGCTGCCGATCCAGCATGCCCTGGAGCATCGCGACACGCTGACCGCCGTCATGTTCCATCGCGTCCTCGACCGCGACGATCCGCGATGGAACGACGCCAACCCGCGCGATACCGTCTCGACGGAATTCTTTGCCGATTGCCTGCGTTTCTTCCATCGCCACTACGATGTCGTCGCGCTCGAAGACGTGATCCGCTCGACCAAGGGTGGCGCCCGCCTGCCGTCGCGCGGGCTTCTGATCACCTTCGACGATGGCTGGTCGGACAATCTGCGCTACGCGGCGCCCGTGTTGCGGGCCCAGGGCTTGCCGGCCGTCGTGTTCGTGACGGTCGACGCCGTGGCGAGTCGCGATGCCGAGTGGTGGCAGGAGCGGGTCTACGCGGCCTATCGCACCGGCGCGATGACGCCCGAGCGCCACGCCGCCCTGGACGCGGCCGCAACAGCCGCGGTGCGGCCCGGCGCCTGGGTGCAGCGGCCGGACGAGCCGTCCGTTCTATCCCTCATCGCCCGCCTCGGCACGCTCGACGCGGCGCGGCGCGCCCCCCTGATCGCGGATCTGCCGCCGCGCGAACAGGGCACGCGCATGATGCTGACCCCGGCTGAGCTCGCCGCGCTGCGGCAGGCCGGGGTCGAGCTTGGCGTGCACGGATTCTCGCACGCCCCGCTGACGATGCTGGCCGATCCTGGCGACGACCTCGCGCTCGCGCGCGAAGGCCTGCGCAGCATGGCCGGCGGCATCTCGTCCTTGGATGCGCTTGCCTACCCGCACGGCCGGTACGATGCGGGTGTCCAGGCGGCCGCCGAGCGCGTCGGTTTCACCGCGATCTTCACCAGCGATGAGCATATCAACCGCCTGAAGCCGGGCGGCGTCGCGAATGCGCGCTCGATCGGACGGATCGTGATCGACCAGCAGCTTCTGTCCGACGAACGCGGCCGCTTGAGGAGCGAAGAAATGGCGACGTGGCTGTTCCGGCGCCCCCTCCAATGACCGATGGTTTGACCTGCCGCGTGGTGCATCCCTCGGCATTGGGCGAGGCCGAGCGGGCGGCGTGGCGCGACCTGGCGCGGCCGATGGCGCGCTGCGGCGGCGCGTTCCTCGCGCCGGGCTTCGCCGATGCGGTGGGCCGCATCGACCCGCAGGCGCGGGTCGCGGTCTTGCGCGATGCCGGCGGCAAGCAGGGCTTCTTCGCGTTCCAGCCGAAGCCGGGGCTGCTCGGCCGCCTTGGCGTGGCCCAGCGTATTGGCGGCGAGATCAGCGACTATTTCGGCCTGGTGGCCGCGCCGGGGTTCCGCTGCGCGTCCGGCGACCTGTTGCGGCGCTGCGGGATCGCCGCGCTGGAGTTCTCGCATCTCGACGAGACCCAGGACGCCTACGGCCTGTCCGGCGAGCAGCCGCGCACGGGCCTGCGCATCGACTTGCCGCAGGGTGGCGGTGCCTACCTGGCCGATCTGCGCCAGCGCAAGAAATCCGTCGTGCGCGAGACCGACCGGCGCATGCGGCGCCTGGCCGAGCAGGTCGGGCCGGTGCGGCTGGAGATCGACTTGCGCGGCCGCACCGACGTCCTCGACACGTTGATCGCGGCCAAGCTTGCCCAGTATGCGCGAACCGGCAAGGACGAGGGCGCGGTGCTCGGCGAGGATTGGGCGCAGGCCTTGGTGCGCCTGCTCTACCAGTCGGACGATCCCGATTGCCGGGCGCAGCTCAGCGCGCTCTACGCCGGCGATACCTGGGTGGCGCTGCATGTGGGGCTGCGCGCCGGCGAGGTGCTGCACTACTGGTTCCCGGTCTACAACCACGAGCTGGCGTCCTACGGCCCGGGCCGGCTTCTGCTGCAGAAGACAATCGAGGTTTGCGGCGAGGCGGGCATCGCCTGCATCGACCGCGGCGAGGGCGACAACCCGACCAAGCGCGAGTACGCCACCTCGGAGCACCGCTACGCGCGCGGCCTCTGGGTCAGCCCCGGGCTTGCCGGCATGATCGGCAGCCTGGCGCAACGCCTGCAATGGAAGCTCGCAGCGGGCACCGCGAAGCCGGCCAAGCCGGCTCCTCCGGCCGACCAGCCGGCGGCGACGGGATAGGGCCGTCAGTTCTTCGCGGCGGTGAAGACGACTTCCAGCAGCACGTTCTCGCCCAGGTCCTTCACGCCGATCGTGGCGCGGGTGGGCAGCGCGGCCGATGGGAAGAAATCCTTCCACACCTTGTTCATCGCCGGTTTCAGGCTCATGTCGGTGATGAAGATCAACGCGGTCAGCACGCGCTCGCGCGACGAGCCGTGGTTCTTCAACAGCACGTCGAGCTGATTCAGCACGTCCTTGGTCTGGCCCGCCATGTCGAGCTTCAGGTCCTCGGAGACCATGCCGCAGAAATAGAGAATGCTGTCGTGCTCGACGACCTCATGCAGAAGCTCGAAGTTGCCGGTGCGCTTGATGCTGCCTGCCACGGATCGATTCCCCCTAGTACATGCTGATGAGGACGCTCTTCAGCGTCTTCATCTCCTCCAGGCACCGCCCGGTGCCCAGCGCCACGCAGGACAGCGGGTCGTCGGCGATCGAGACCGGCAGGCCGGTCGCGTGGCGCAGCACCAGGTCGAGGTTGCCGAGCAGCGCGCCGCCGCCGGTCAAGACGATCCCCTTGTCGACGATGTCGGCGGCAAGCTCGGGCGCGGTGTGCTCCAGCGCCACCTTGACCGCCTCGATGATCGCGCCCACAGGCTCGGCCAGGCTCTCGGCGATCTGGCGCTCGCTCAGCATCAGCTCCTTGGGCACGCCGTTCATCAGGTCGCGGCCCTTGATCTCCATGGTCTGGCCTTCGCCCTCCTGCGGCGGACAGGCCGAGCCGATCTCCTTCTTGATCCGCTCCGCCGAGCTTTCGCCGACCAGCAGGTTATGGTTGCGGCGGATATAGCCGATGATCGCCTCGTCCATCTTGTCGCCGCCCACGCGCACCGACCGCGAATAGACGATGCCGCCCAGCGACAGCACGGCCACCTCGGTCGTGCCGCCGCCGATATCCACCACCATCGATCCGGTCGGCTCGGTGACCGGCAGGCCGGCGCCGATCGCGGCCGCCATCGGCTCCTCGATCAGGAACACGCGGCGCGCGCCGGCGGCCTCGGCCGATTCCTGGATGGCGCGGCGTTCGACCGCGGTCGAGCCCGAGGGCACGCAGATGATGACCTGGGGGCTGGCGAAGCTGCGCCGGTTGTGCACCTTGCGGATGAAGTGCTTGATCATCTCCTCGGCGACTTCGAAGTCGGCGATCACCCCGTCGCGCAGGGGGCGGATCGCGGTGATGTTGCCGGGCGTCTTGCCCAGCATCATCTTGGCCTCGTCGCCCACCGCCAGCACCTGGCGCTTGCCGCTCTTGCCGGTGTGGATCGCGACCACCGAGGGCTCGTTGAGGACGATTCCGCGCCCCTTCACATAGACCAGCGTGTTGGCCGTGCCCAAATCGATCGCCATGTCGGCGGAGAGCATGCCGAGCAGTCGCGAGAACATCCGTGCTACATCCCGTTTTCGTTATCTGTTGTCGTTGTCGGCGCCTCATGGGGGCGGCCCGCGACCGACCCGGAACCCCGCCCGGACCCTATACCGTCCCGGGCAAGCCGCAAATCGTTACAGGCCCCGGCCCGCCGATTCAAGCGACGCGACGCCACCCCGGCGACACCGCCGCGCCGGCGACAGGTTCTCGTTTTACCCCAGGACGGGATTTAGGGGCGATCAGGCCGACAGCGCGGCCGGCGCCGACTTCTCGCGCTTGGTCAACAGCTTGTTGAGGGCATGGATATAGGCCCGGGCCGAGGCAACCAGCGTGTCGGTGTCCGAGCCCTGGCCATTGACCGTCTTGCCGTCCTCGCCAAGCCGCACCGTCACCTTGGCCTGGGCGTCGGTGCCTTCGGTCACGGCATGGACCTGGTAGAGCTGGAGGACCGCCTTGTCGTGCGGCACCAGCTTCTTGATCGCGTTGAAGGTGGCATCGACCGGCCCGTCGCCGCGGGCCTGGACGTTGTGCAGCACGCCGTCGACCTCGAGCTCCAGGTCGGCCATCTGCGGCCCGCGCGATCCGCACACCACCTGCAGCGCCACGAAACGCAGCCGGTCGTTGCCGCGCACCACCTCGTCCTCCACCAGCGCCATGATGTCGTCGTCGTAGACGTTCTTCTTCTTGTCGGCCACGTCCTTGAAGCGCTTGAAGGCGTCCTCCAGCGCGTTGTCGCCGAGCT
>JADLEG010000116.1 GCA_020846275.1 Alphaproteobacteria bacterium | reverse complement strand
TGCCGGCGGCGGTCAGCGGCTGGTTGATCTCGTGCGCCACGGCGGCGGCCAGCTCGCCCATGCTGCCCAGCCGCGCCAGGCGCGCCAGCGAATCCTGGTGCAGCCGCAATTGCACCTCGGTGCTGCGGTGCTCGTCCACCAGCACGCCGGCGACCAGCCCGGTCATGGTCAGCACCAGCATCAGCGCCTGGAAGGCGGTCACGTCCACCTCGACCGCCGGCACCAGGCGCAGGCCCAGGATCAGCCCGATCTGCGTGACCAGGATGCCGGCCGTCACCATCTCCAGCCCGCCGCGCACCGCCATCCAGATGATCGGCAGGAACAGCAGGTAGAAGAGCTGGAAATGGTGCTGCCCGGCATGGCCGAAGACCAGCGCCAGGGCCGCGAGCACGGCCAGAAGCTGGGCCGCTGCCTCGGGGGTGGGGCGGATGCGTCGGCCGCGCGTCAAGGCGATCAGCGCCGCCGGCGCCACCACCGCGATGCCGATCATGTCGCCGACCCAGAACTGCAGCGCCGCGGCGGCGAAATCGCGCGGCGTCAGCAGGCCGAACGCGACCAGCACGCCGACATAGGACGCCGCCACCGCCGCGGCCGACACGCCGGCGATGAACAGCAGCACGACCAGGTCGCGCATCGACGCCAGGGTGGGGTTGAACCGCGTGGCGGGCCGCAGGATGAAATACAGGCCTAGCGCATAGATCCCGCCGGTCAGCGCCACGGTCAGGAGCTCGACCGACCAGGGGAAGGGCAGGTGGCGGACCAGCAGGTCCGCCAGCAGCGGCGAGGCGAACAGCAGCGGCAGGAAGCGCTGGCCGAACAGCAGCACCAGCACGAAGCTCAGGCCCGGCGGCGGATTCCACGGCGTGATGCCGAACGGCGCATAGGGATCGATGAAGCTGATCCAGTCCAGCGCCACGTAGCCGGCGAGGTATGCGGCGCCCAGCAGGGCCGGCGTCAGCGAAAAGAGTCGCGGATGAGCCATGGCGCGTGTTCGCGGACTCCAGCGAGACCGGTCCGTCCTTTCTAGCGCCATGCGGTCCCGCGCCCCCCTAAGGATCGACCCTTAGGGGCCGACGCGTAAGCCTAGCACCGTAGGCGCGGAACCTGAATTGCGAACGGCCGCGCCGACCGCCCGAATGGCCCATCGATTCCCAACGGGAGGATGGTCCATGGCCCTGCGCATGAACGTGGCGACCGGTTCGGCCGATCCGGCGCGCGCGGACGCGGCGGATGCCGCGGGGGTCGTCATCCTGTGTGCCGAGGAGGTGGTGCGCGATGCCATCGCCTATTGGTGCGGCGCCCTGCCCGTGCGGGCATCGGTGGCGGCGGACGGCTACGACGCGACGCGCCTGCTGCGCGAGGGCAGGTGGGGGTTGCTGGTCACCGACCGCATCCTGCCGCCCTGGCCCGGTCTCGACACGTTCCGCGCGCTGCGCGACCGCATGCCGGGCCTTGGCATCGCCTTCGTCGATGGTGGCAGCCGCGACGACCTTCGCCTGGCGCGGCTGACCGGCGTCACCGAGATCCTGCCGCGGCCGCTGACGCGCCAGGCGCTGGCGGCTTCGGTCGGACGGCTGGCGCGCGCGGCATGAACCTGGCGCAGACCACCGTGCAGATTGCGGCGACCATCATCTTCGCCGTCGCCATCCTGCACACGTTCTCGACCAAGCTGTTCGAGCATCTGGCCCATGCACAGCCCGGCCATGCCGGGCTGTGGCACCTGCTCGGCGAGGTCGAGGCGGTGTTCGGCTTCTGGGCGATGGTGCTGTTGCTGTTCCTGGCAGCCACCGCGACGCCCACCGCGGCCATGGAGTACCTGCAGGGCCGCGACTTCACCGAGCCCGCCTTCATCTTCGTCATCATGGTGATCGCGGCCAGCCGGCCGATCCTGGACTTCTCCGGCGCGGTGCTGCTGTGGCTGTCGCGGCTGGTGCCGCTGCGACCGCCGCTTGCCTATTATGTGACGGTGCTGACCGTGGGCCCGCTGCTTGGTTCGTTCATCACCGAGCCCGCGGCGATGACGCTGTCGGCGCTGCTGCTGCGCGAGCGGTACTTCAGCCAGCAGGCGCCGAACACGTTCAAGTACGCGACCCTGGGCGTGCTGTTCGTCAACGTCTCGATCGGCGGCACGCTGACCCCCTATGCGGCGCCGCCGGTCCTGATGGTGGCCGACCGCTGGGGCTGGGATCTGGGGTTCATGCTGCAGCATTTCGGCTGGAAGGCGGCGCTGGCCTGCATGGTCAATGCGATCGGCGCAACCTGGTTCTTCCGCTGCTACCTCAAGCAGATGCCGACCATCTCCGCCGCCCTCGCGCGGCTCGAAACGCCCTGGCCGGTGGTGCTGGCGCATCTGGGCTTTCTCGCCGCGGTCGTGCTGGCCAGCCACCACGCGCTGGTCTTCGTCGGCATCTTCCTATTCTTCCTGGGATTCGCCGAGGCTTACCGGCGCTACCAGAGTCGGCTGATCCTGCGCGAGGGGCTGATGGTCGGTTTCTTCCTCGCGGGCCTCGTCGTGCTGGGCAGCATGCAGGACTGGTGGCTGCGGCCCCTGTTGCTCGGCATGAACACGACGGCGCTGTACTACGGCGCCACGGCGCTGACCGCGATCACCGACAACGCGGCGCTGACCTATCTGGGCTCGCTGGTCGACGGCATGTCCGATCCCGCGAAGTACGCGCTGGTGGCGGGCGCGGTGACCGGCGGCGGCATGACCGTCATCGCCAACGCGCCGAACCCCGCGGGCTTCGCGATCCTCAAGGGCACGTTCGACGAGGGGGCGATCAGCCCGCTGTGGCTGGCCGCGGCGGCGACGCCCCCCACGCTGGTCGCGATCGCGGCGTTCCAGTTCCTGCCGGGCTGACTCCTACAGCGACGGCAGCGGGTCCATCGCGATGCCCAGCCATTTGCGGTGCAGCTTGTCCAGCTCGCCGTTCATCGTGTTGAAGAACACGAAGGAGTCGAGCCAGCGCAGCAGCGCGTGCTCGCCCATCTTGACCGCCATGTGGCCGGGGGCGCGGCGGATCACGAACTTGCGGTCGAACTCGACGGTCGGGTTCTTCTTCGCCAGCTCGATCACGATCAGGCTGTTGCCGGCCCACAGCTGCGACTGGCCGGACAGGTAGGCCTGCACCGCCGCCGCATTGTCCTCCATGCGCAGGATGCTGGCCTGCGGGTTCAGCGTGGTGAGTTCGACCTCCTCGGTCGTGCCCTTGGCCGCCGCCACCTTGTTGCTGCCCAGCTCGGCCGCCGACGTCACTTTCAGGTTCTTCGGCCCGTAGACCGCCAGCGAGGTATTGACGTAGGGCGCGGAGAACATGATCTGCTTGGCGCGCTCGGGCGTGATCGACATCAGCGCGATGTTGATGTCGACCATGTTGGTGAGCAGGTAGGGGATGCGGTTGGCGGCTGTCACCGGCACCAGCTCCAGCTTCACGCCCATCGCCTTGGCCACCATGTTGGCCATGTCGATGTCGAAGCCCTCGAGCTCGCGCTTGGCGTTGGGCGAGCCGAAGGGCGGCACGTCCTGGAACACGGCGATGCGCACCGTGCCCCGCGACAGGATGTCGGCGAACACGTCGGCGCGGGCCGGTGTCCCGAACCCGGCCAGCAGCGCAAGGGCGACCGCGAGACGCGCCATGAATCGAAGCATTGTCTTCTCTCCCTTTAGCGTCGCGTTTCATTAGTGAAAAACGCGGATTCGACAGACTACGCCAACAATTGGCCTACGGAACTTTCCTACGCTATTGGCGCGCGACTGTCCATGCGGCGCATTTTACTTCCCGGCGCGCCGGACGGGCGCTAGGCTCGCGGGCCAGGGGAGGCAATGGCATGTCGAAGCACGACTTCACCGCGGAAGAGTTCGCCGACCGGCGCCGGCGCCTGCGCGCGGCGCTCGATGCCCGCGGGCTGGACTGGCTGGTCGCGATCCATCCGGTCACCATCCACTGGCTGACCGGCTCGGACGCCAAGAGCTACCAGGAATTCCAGTGCCTGCTGTTCCCCGCCCAACCGGGCCCGGTCGTCGTGCTGACGCGCGAGGGCGAGCTCAACGAGTTCCGCGACGACGCGCTTGTGGACGCCATCCACACCCATGGCGGGCGCGAGCCCGAGGATCCGGTCGCGGCCTTCGCCAAGCTCGCCGACCAATATGGCCTGCTCGGCGCGCGGGTCGGGCTCGAGGTCCCCGCCTACTACCTGCATCCCCACCACTACGTCGCGATCAAGTCGCTGCTGGGCAGTGCGCTGGCGGAGGAGGCGACCCAGCTGGTGCCCGACCTGAAGCTGGTCAAGTCGCCGGCCGAGCTTGGCTACATCCGCGAGGCCGCGCGGATCGGCGATATCGGCATGGACGCCTTTGCCCGCGCGCTTGACGTCGGGCGCAGCGAGCTGGCGCTGGCGGGCGCGGTCTACGGCGCGCTGCTCGAGGCCGGCAGCGGCATCGCCGCCAGCCCGATCAACATCGTCTCGGGCGAGCGGTCCTGCTACAGCCACGGCGCGCCGACCCAGCGCCAATTGCGCGCGGGCGACTATGGCAGCGTGGAGTACGGCGCGACCTTCAGGCGCTACACGTCGACGATCGGCCGCCAGTTCTGCCTGGGCGCGCCGACCCCGCGGATGCGCGAGCTTTACGACGTGGTGCGCCGCGCCTGCGATGCCTGCATCGCCGCGATCCACGACGGTGTGCCGGCGGCGGTGCCGCACGAGGCCGCCAAGCGCGTCATCGCCGCGGCCGGGCTCGACCGCGGCCGCGTGCATTTGTCGGGCTACGGCCTGGCGCCGGGCTTCCCGCCCACCTGGGCCGAGCCGATCCACCTGTTCGGCGGCAGTACCAACACGCTCCGGGCCGGCATGGTGGTGACGATCGAGCCGCCGGTCTTCCTGGGCGACGAGCGCCTGGGCGCGCGCATCATCGACAACGTGCTGGTGACGAAGGACGGCGCCGAGCTGCTGTCGCGCTACGGCCGCGACATGATCCGCCTATGAATCGAGCCAGCGCCTGACCTGCGCGCGGATGAACTGGGCGTCCGCGGGGTTCTGCAGGGGATTGCCGGCGCGATGGCCCCAGATGCTGGGGATCGGCGTCAGTTCCGCCTGGCGCAGGTGCTTCAGCTCCGCCTCGTTGTCGGCGACGCGGAAGTAAAGGTCGGTCGCGCCGGGCATCAGCAGCACCCTGGCGCGGATCGCGCCCAGCGCCTTGGCCAGGTCGCCGCCGTACATCGGGTTGGCGCTGATGTCGCCGACGAACCAGGTGCGGAGCTGCGCGTAGAGATCGGCCGCCCGGCGCCGCGCGAAGCGCTCCTCCCAGTCCGTGCGCAGGAAGGTCTCGAGGTCGGGCGCGCCCAGCGCCGACAAATGCAGCCCCGCGCGATAGAAATCCTGGCTCAGCGCCCAGCCGGCGTAGATGCGGCCAAAGGCGCGCAGCGCGGCCTTTGGCTCGGCCGCGAAGCGCCCGCCGCCCGCGTGCTCGGGCGCCGCCTCCAAGGTCGCCATCAGGCTCGCCAGGAAGACCTGGTTGTGCACGGATGTTCGCGCCGAGCCGCAGTTCACCACCGCGCGCGCGACCGCGTCGGGGAACATCGCGGCCCAGTGATAGGCCTGCTGCGCCCCCATCCACCAGCCATAGACGCAGGCGAGTTGCCGGATGCCGAACTGCCGCTCCAAGAGGATGCGCTGGGCCTGCACGTTGTCCCAGGACGTCACCGGGTCGGGATAGTCGGGCGCGGTCGACGGGCTCGTCGACAAGCCGTTGCCGAACATGTCGGGGATCACGATGAACCAGCGCGTCGGGTCCAGCACGCCGTCCGGCCCGATCAGCCATTCCAGGTCGGTATGCTGCGCCGAATAGCTGGTCGGGTAGAGCACCACGTTGTCGCGCCCGGGCGACAGCGTGCCATGCGTCTTCCAGCTCACGGTCGCGGCCTTGATCCGCTGGCCCGACAGCAGCGCGAAATCGCCCAGCGCGAAGCGCCCGCT
>JADLEG010000115.1 GCA_020846275.1 Alphaproteobacteria bacterium | reverse complement strand
CTAGTGCCCCGAACCCGAAGTTCGCCCTCTCTTGATCGCAAGACCGGAGGCGAACTTCGGGTTCCAAAGGGGCACTAGACTTGAAATAGTTGCTAGTGTCCTTTTCGATTCCGAAGTTCGTACGGCGGGCGTCGCAAACACTGACGAACTTCGCAATCGGGACACTAGCGCGTCAGGTAGTCGTAGGCCGACAGCACATGCGTGCGCACGACATGCAGGAACACGTCGACCGGCACGTGCTCGTCGGTCGATCCCATGCCGGTGGGCGCGGGGCCATAGACATAGGCCGGCACGTTGCGGTAGCGCCATAGCCGCGCGTCGGTCGCGCCGAGGCTGATGATCGGCTTGGGCTCGAAGCCCTTCAGCGCGCGCACGTTCTTCTGCAGGATTTCGACCATCTCGTGGCCGGGGTCGCACCAGCTTGGCGCGTTGTGGTTGATCTCGGCCATCTTGGCCTGCGGGTAGCGCGCCACGATCTTCTCGGCCTCCGCCAGCATTCGCTCGCGCGTCATGCCGACGGGCAGGCGGATGTCGACTTCCATGCGGGCCTGCGAGGGCGTCATGTTGACCTTGATGCCCGCCTCGACCTTTCCGACGTTGACCGTGACCTTGGACAGGATGGCGAAGGCGCCCGCGCCCTGCGCCTGGTCGACCTCGGCCCGCGCCGCGTTCAAGGCGCCCATCACGTTGCCCGGCGCGTCGACCGGCAGGTCGGTCAGCTTCTCCAAGTCGCCGATCATGCGGGCCGCGATCTTGCTGGCGCTCTCGCTGGCATGGGCATAGGCGCCGTGCGAGCCCTTGGTCTCGATCGTGAACTCCAGCCACAGCAGCCCCTTTTCGCCGAAGCGCAGCGTGTAGGGGCTCGACGGCTCCCCGTTCAGGCAGCAATCGCCATGGACCTCCGGGTGGTGCTCCATCAGGTAGCGCGCGCCCCAGGGGCCGAAGGTCTCCTCGTCCGACACGCAGGTGAGCGTCAGCTTGCCCTTGAGCCGGTCCTTGATGCGATGCAGGTAGCGGTAGGTGAAGATCGAGGCCGAGGTGCCGCATTTCATGTCGGACGAGCCGCGGCCGTAGATGTTGCCGTCGGCCATCGCGCCGGACCAGGCGCCGTGCTTCCAGCGCTGCTCGTCGGCGACGGGAAAGACGTCGATATGGCCATTCAGGACCAGATGCCGGCCGGGCTTGGCCGCGTCGAAGCTGGCGACGATGTTGGGCATGATCTTGTTGGGCGCGATGACGCGATGGCCCAGCTTCTCGGCGTCCAGGAATTTTCGGATATGCGCCACCGCTTCCAGCGTGTCGCCCGGCGGATTGGGCGACTTGGCGCGGATGAAGCCGCGGAAGAAATCGATCAGCGTGTCCTTGTCCTGGTCGATCCAGGCCAGCAATTGGTCCTTCACCGTTCATCTCCCCCGAGTGCGGATCGTAAGGCGATACGCGCTTTCACGATCATGCGGCGATCTTAGAAATCGCGACGCCGACGCACAATGACGCTAGAATGGAACTACGTCGAGAATGGAGGCGAACATGGCGGCAGACGGCATCAGCAATCGCGCGGAGTGGCAGCAGGCCAGGGTGGACCTGGCGGCGGCGCTGCGCTGGACCGCGCGGCTGGGTTTGCACGAGGGGGTGTGCAACCACTTCACGGTCATGCTCGAGCCCGACCGGTTCCTGATCAACCCGCATCACATGCACTGGTCGAAGGCCACGGCCAGCCGGCTGATCATCATCGACGACAAGGGCAAGACCGTCGAAGGCGAGGGCCGCCCGGCGCGGACCGGCTTCAACATCCACACCCGCGTCCACCTGAACACGGGCACGAAAGTCGTCCTGCACACCCACATGCCCTATGCCACGGCCTTGTGCTGCATCAAGGGCGGCCGGCTGATGATGGCGCACCAGAACGCGGCGCGGTTCCACGGGATCTGCGCCTATGACGAGGAGTTCAACGGCTTCGCCGACGCGATCGACGAGGGCAACCGCATGTCCTCCTACCTGGGCAAGGACAAGAAGGTGCTGTTCCTCGGCAATCACGGCGTCATCGTCACGGGCGACACGATCGCCGACGCGCTGGATGATCTCTACTACCTCGAGCGGGCCTGCGAGGTGCAGGTGCTGGCCATGTCCACGGGCCAGCCGCTGATGCTGATCGACGACGCCAAGGCCCGCGCGCTGCGCACGGGATTCAAGACCCGGCACGAGAACGCGGTCATGCACCTCGACGCGGCGAAGGAAATCCTCGACGAGGAAGAACCGGCCTACGCGTCCTAGGCGCGACGGTCGCCGGTCCGGCGGTTCGCCGCAATTCCCAAGCGCCGCGCCCGGGCGCGGCGCGTAGTCTTCCCTATGGCGCCGCTCCGTCGAGCTCGCGCTTCCTGCGCTCGACGAATGCGTCGAGTGCCGCACCGACCGATACCTCCATCGGCGGCTGCGCGTACGCGGCCAAGGCGCGCTTGTAGGCTTTGTGGGCGCGCTGCGCCGCGGTCAGCGAACCTTCGTCGCGCCATTGTTCGAACGAATTGGAATCCAGTATATCGGATATGTGATAGGCATCGGCGAAGCGGCGCAGCGTATGCGCTGCGCCAAGATAGTGCTGGCCGGGACCGATTTCGCGGAAGGCATCGAGCGCGAATTCGTCGTCGCGCAGGTCGAAGCCCTGCAGAAGCCGTGCGACCATCGCCAGATGGTCCGCATCCTGCATGAACTTCTCGTAGCTGATGCACAGCCCGCCTTCCATGTGGCCGGCGGCGTGAATCAGGAAATTAACTCCCGACAGTACCGTCATCAGCAGCATGTCGGCCGATTCCTGGCCGGCCTGGGAGTCGACGGTCTTGGCGGTGGTGGACGCGGCGCCGCCGCGAAACGGCACGCCAAGACGGCGCGCGAGCTGGCCCAGCCCTGTCATCGCAAGCCAGCTCTCGGCTCCCCGCGTGGGCGCGCCCGTCTTCATGTTCAGGCCGCTCAGCATCGCGCCGAAGATCGCCGGCGAGCCCGGACGCACCAGCTGGGTGAGCGCGATGCCGGCCAGCCCTTCGGCAAGCGCCTGGGCCATCATGCCGGCGACGGTAACCGGCCCCATGGCGCCGCCCATGACGAAGGGGGTGACGATCGCCGTCTGGTTCGCCGCCGCGTATACGCGCAGCGACTCCAGCATCGTGTGGTCCAGAACCAGCGGCGAATTGACGTTGATGATCGATCCGACGACGCAGTTGCGGTCGACGAAATCCCTGCCGAACACGATCTCGCACATGGCGACGGTGTCGGCCGCGCGCGAGCCGGCGGTGGCGACGCCCAGGAACGGCTTGTCCGACAGTTTCAGATGGGCATGGGCAAGATCGAGATGGCGCTTGGGGACGGGCACGTCCGCCGGTTCGCAGATGACTCCGCTCGAATGGTGCAGGTCGGCGGTCATGTAGGCGAGCTTGATGAAGTTGCGCAGATCGGCCAGGGTTCCGTACCGGCGCGGCTCGTCCAGGCTGCTGACGAACGGCATTCCATAGCAGGGCGCGAACACGACGGCATCGTCGCCCATGAGAACCGAGCGCGCCGGGTTGCGGGCGTGTTGCATGAAGCTTCGCGGAGCGGTGGCTTGGACGATTCTCCGCGCCATCCCCGGCTCGAACCGCACGCGCTCGCCCTTCACGTCGGCGCCGGCGGCTCGAAACAGACGCAGGGATTCCGGGTCGTTGCGAAACTCGATCCCGATTTCCTTCAGCAACAGGTCGGCCTTGGCTTCGATGAGGGCGAGCTGCTCTTCGTCGAGCGGTTCGAATGGTCGAAGTTTTCGCGTAATATAGGCAGGCGCTGCAGCGCGGGGTTCCGCGTGTCGCGCCCGTTTGCCGCGGCGCATTCACGCCTCCGGGCGGCGGACGACATCGGCGCCGACCCGGGCAGCGCGCGGGCGGACCGGCATCGCGGGATATCGACGCGGCTTCACAGCGCCCGATCCTAGAACCTTGTCGCGCTGTACGGTTTCAAGTCGATCGAGGGCTTCGAGCCCGCGACCATCTCCGCCACCAGCTTGCCCGTGGTCGATGCGCCGCTGAGACCCGTGTGGCCGTGGCCGAAGGCGAACACCACGTCCTTCCGGCCCGGGGCGAAGTCGATTACCGGCAGGGTGTCGGGCGTGCAGGGGCGGTGGCCCATCCATTCCGTGACCTTGGCGTCTTTCAGCCCCGGATACATGGTCTTGCCCAGCTCGAGCAATTTGCGCGCGCGGCGGTAGTCGGGCGCGGCCTCGAGACCCGCCAGCTCCACCGTGCCGGCAAAGCGCAAGCCCATCTCCATCGGCGTCGCCATGAACTTGGCGTCGGCCCACATCACGTTGATGCGCGGCCCGACGCCGGGATCGGCCACGGTGACGTGATAGCCGCGCTGGGCTTCCAGCGGAATATGCGCGCCGAGCTGCCTGGCCAGGCGCGCCGACCACGCGCCGGCCGCGATCACCACGTTGTCGGATTTGACCTCGCCCGCATCGGTGGCGACGCCGGTCACGCGATCGCCGCCGCGCGCGAAGCCCGTGACCTCGCGTTTCAGGATCGTGCCGCCCGAGCGCTGGAAATGCTCGGCCAGCGTCTGCACCAGGCGGAATGGGTTGGAGCAATGGCCGTGCTGCGGGAACACGACGCCCTTCTCGAAGATCGGCGCGAGAGCCGGCTCGCGCTGGCGCAGCTCGTGCTTGTCCAGCACCTCCACGGTGATGCCGCGGTCGCGCCGCAGCTTCAGCCCCAGCTGGTCGCCGTTGAACGCCGCCTCGGTGCGCCAGACATACATCTGCCCGGCGCGCGAGTGGACCAGGTGCTCGGCGCCGGCGGCCTTGATCAGCGGCGCGTAATTGTCGAACACGCCGTCCAGCAGGGCGCGAATCCCGTCGGCGATGCGCTCGACCTCCTCGCGCTTGCCGGCGCGCAGGAAGCGGATCAGCCAGGGTAGGGCCGGCAGCAGGTAGTTCCAGCGGATCGACAGCGGCCCCAGCGGGTCCATCAGCCATTGCGGGATCTGCTTGGCCATGCCGGGCATCGCCACCGGCACGCAGGAGCCGGGGCTCATGCCGCCGGCATTGCCGAAGGAACAGCCTTCGCCCGGCGGCAGGCGGTCGATGACCGTGACCTGGTGCCCGTCGCGCTGCAGGTAGCTGGCGCAGGAGATGCCGACAATGCCGGCGCCGATCACCGTGACGTTTCGTTTCATCGCGCGGCTGCCCTCCGTCGCAGGTATTCCGCCGACAGGATCAAGGCGGTCACGAACACCAGCAGCATCGTCGACACGGCCGCCAGGGTCGGGTTCACCTTCAGCAGTGAATCGTCCCACATCTGCTTGGGCAGCGTGGTCGCCAGGCCGCCGCTGACGAACAGCGCGATCGTCAGCTCGTCGAACGAGGTGATGAAGGCGAACAGGAAGGCCGCGATCAGCCCGGTGCGGATCAGCGGGATGGTGATGTGCCAGAGCGTCTGGACCCGGTTGGCGCCCAGGCTGCCCGCGGCCTGGTCCAGGCGCTCGTCATAGGTCTTCAACACCGCCATCACCGTGACGACCACATAGGGCACGGCGATGACGGCATGGCCCAGGACAAGCCCCAGCGAGCTGCCGACCAGCCCGAGCCGCGCATAGAAGTAGAACAGCGCGATCGCGATGATGATCCGCGGGATGATCAAGGGCGACAGGATAAGGGCCATCGCCGCCGTCTTGCCCGCCATGCTGCGCCGCGCCAGGATGAACGCGGCGGGCGCGCCTACCAGCATCGCCAGGAACGCGGCGACCGTCGCCACCATCAGCGACCGCACCGTTGCCGACATCCAGGTCGGCGAGTCCAAATAGGCCTGGTACCAGCGCAACGTGAAGAACTTCGGCGGCCATTCGATGAAGGCGTCGGTCGTGAACGACACCGGCACGATGAAGAAGGTCGGGGCGGCGAGGAAGAAGATCACCAGCGCCACGACCGCCGTCAGCACCATGCGCGACCGGTCGGCCCGCGGGCGGTCGGGGCGCGCGGGAAACACCCGCTCCCACGCGCCGGCGACCGTGTCGCAGATGCGGCCGAGAAGATCGAGCACGTGGCCGCCGGCCCAGGCGCCCAGGCGCGCGACGGGGTTCGGGCGTCCTTCGCCCTGACTCGCCGCGGCGCTGCCGGCCAAGGTCGACATGCCGAGCGCGCGGTCGTAGAGGTAGAAGACGATCAGGGCCGCGACCAGCAGCAGCATCGACACCGCGCCGCCGAAGGCCCAGTTCATCATGGTCTGGATCTGCGTGATGATCACCTGGGTGATCATGGTCTCCAGCCGCCCGCCCAGCAGCGCGGGCGTGATGAAGAATCCGAGCGCGGTGATGAAGACCAGCAACCCCGCCGCGGCCACGCCGGGAAGCGACAGCGGAAAGTAGATGCGCCAGAACGCCTGGCCGCCGCGCGCGCCGAGGGTCGACGCGGCGCGCGGCAGGTTGGCGTCGATGTTCTCCATCACCGAGACCATGGTCATCACGGCCAGCGGCATCAGGGCGTGGGTCATGCCGATCATGACGCCGGTGAAGTTGTAGATCAGGTCCAGCGGCTCGCCGGTGATGCCGAGCGCCTGCAGCCACTTGTTGATCGCGCCGTTGCGGCCGAGCAGCACGATCCAGGCGAAGGTGCGCACCAGGAAGCTGGTCCAGAACGGCAGCAGCACCCACAGCATCAGCGCATTGCGCCGCCGCTCGGAGGAGGTGGCGAGGTAGTAGGCGACCGGATAGGCGCCGAGGATCACGAACACCGTGGTCCAGCCGGCGATCTCGAAGGTGATCCGCAGCACCTTCACATAGAGCGGCGAGGCGAACAGGCGCACATAATGCGCCGAGGTCAAATCGCCGCTCGCCTTGTCCAGCGCGCTCAACCACAGCAGCTGGGCGACGGGGTAGAGGAACAGGAAGCCGAGGAACAGCAGCGCGGGCAGGATCGGCCACAAGCCGATCCAGGCCGGGCGGGCGCGTTGGGCGGATGCCGCCATCAGACCAGCAGCACCGAGCTGTCCGCCGACCAGCCGAGCCGCAGCGCCTCGCCCGCCGCGGCTTGCGCGACCGGACCGCGCGTCAGGTTGGCCGCCACGACCTCCTTGCCGTCGGGCAGCCGCGCGTAGTGCTTGGTGATCCCGCCGACCATGATGACGTCCTTGAGCCCGGCCTGGATCTCGTTCTCGGCCCGCTCGCCCTGGCCGAGAACCGTCAGGCATTCCGGCCGCACCATCAGCTTCACGCTCTGGCCGGGCTTCACCCCGTCGCGGGCGACGGCGCGGACGAGTGCGTCGTCGCCGACGGCGAGCCGCAGCACGGCGCGCCCGTTCTCGACCGCGGTCACCGTGGCGTCGAGAATGTTCGATTCGCCGAGGAACCCGGCGGCGAACAGCGTGCGCGGACGGAAATAGAGGTCGGCCGGCGTGCCGAGCTGCTCGATCCGCGCGTCGTTCATCAGGCAGATGCGATCGGACATCACCATCGCCTCTTCCTGGTCGTGCGTGACGTAAAGCACGGTGATGCCGAGCTCGGTGTGCAGGCGCTTGATCTCGAGCTGCATCTCGTCGCGCAGCTTCTTGTCCAGCGCGCCCAGCGGCTCGTCCATCAGGATGATCGAGGGGCCGTAGACGATGCAGCGCGCCAGCGCGATGCGCTGCTGCTGGCCGCCGGAAAGCGCGCGCGGCAGGCGGTCGGCGACGTGCGGCAGCCGCACGATGTCGAGCACCCGCTTGACCTCGCGCGCGATGTCGGCCTGGCCAAGCCGGCGCATGCGCAGCGGAAAGGCGATGTTCTCGGCCACGGTCATGTGGGGAAACAGCGCGTAGTTCTGGAACACCATGCCCAGGTCGCGCTTGAAGCTGGGGGCGTAGGTGGCGAGCTTGCCGTCGATCCACACCTCGCCCGAATCCGGCTGGACCAGCCCGGCGATGACCATCAGCATCGTCGTCTTGCCCGACCCGGAGGGCCCGAGCAGCGTCAGGAATTCGCCTTCGCGGACCTCGATGCTGGCGTCGGTCAGGGCGACGACCGGACCATAGGTCTTGCGCAGGTCCTTCACGATCAGCTTGGCGGTCGCATTGGGCGTCATCGGGCGCCTGTCGTCATGAAGAGGAGAAGGGGAGCCGGCGGCGGAACACCAGCCGAGGCCCGCCGCCGTCGCGACGGGCCCGCCTGGCGCGTTCAGGGACAGCGGACGACGGAGCGTCGCTGGCCGCCGCCCCGTCAAGCCGCCATGGTCAGGACAGGAGCCAGGCTTCGAACTGCTCGGTCACCTTGTCCTTGTTCTTCGACCAGTACGCCGCGTCGGCCTTGATTGCCGTCTTGAAGTTGGCGGGGTAGGTCGGCAGCTTCTTCGCCGTCGCCTCCGGGATCGTCTTGTAGGCGTCGGGGTGCGCCGGGCCGTAGCTGATCCACTTGGTCCACACGGCCTGGCGCGCCGGATCGGCCGCGAACTTGATGAACTCGCGGCACATGTCGGCCTTGGGCGTGCCCTTGATGATGCACCAGCCCTCGGCGCTCCACAGGTTGTTCTGCCAGACGATTTCGACTGGCGCACCCTCGTCGATCACGGTCTGGGCGCGGCCGTTCCACACCGGGCAGAGATCGACCTCGCCGGTCTTGAGCATCTGCGAGGTCTGCGCGCCGCCTTCCCACCACACCTTGATGTCTTTCTTGATGGTGTTCAGCTTCTTGAAGGCGCGGTCGATGTCGCAGGGATAGAGCTTGTCCGGCGCCACGCCGTCGGCCAGCAGCGCCTGCTCGATCGTGTCGAACGGATGCTTGCGCAGCGCGCGGCGTCCCGGGAAGTTCTTGGTGTCGTAGTACTCGGCCCAGTTCGACGGCGGCTTCTTGTCCTTGAACGCGTCCTTGCGGTACGCGAACACGGTCGTGAAGATGTTGTTGCCGATGAAGTACTCGTTCTTGAAGTCCTTCGGCGTCGACTCGATGTTGGGCGAGGTGACGTTCAGCTTCTCGACATAGCCGCCTTCGGCGACGAGCTGGTCGCAGGCGGCCGAGGTCAGCAGCGCCATGTCCCAGGTGTAGTTCTTCGTGTCGACCATGCCCTTGATCAGGCTGGTCGGCTCGTGCTGGCCGGCGACGCCGATCGACTCGATGCCGGTCGCGGCCTTGAAGGGCTTGTGGAACGCCTCGGTGAAGCCCTCGGCATAGGGGCCGCCCGGATCGCGGATGACGATGCGCTTTTCCTGCGCGGACAGTTTCCGCCAGTAGGCGGGCGCGGTCAGCGCGACGGTCGCGCCGCCGGCGAGGTGCAAGATGCGCCGGCGCCCGATCTCGAGCTTGCCGATGCGAGTGATTCCGTCTTTCCCAGCCATGGCTCTCCTCCTTCCAGTGCTGCCCCTGTTCGGGCCGTGTTGCGTTTCAGAAGCTTGCTAGTGGCGCCGTCATGGCGTTGGCGTGGCGGCGATGCCCGATGCCTGTTCCTGCCGCCATGTTAGGGTTGAAACCGCTTACCGGCAACGAATCCCTCGCTTCACCGGCGGGCCGCCTTGGCACGCGGCTTGGCGCCGGCCTTCTTTGCCCCCTTCGCCTTGGCCCGCGCGGCGAAGAACGCTTCCATCGATGCTTGCGGCTCGCCCGAGGCGTAAGCCTCCTCCTGGATGCGCCGGCCGTTCAGGAACGCCTCGTCGAAGGCCGGCTGCGTCACCTCGCGGAAGCGCTGCTTGTTCAGCCGCATGGCGATCGGCGGCTTGGCGGCCAGCATCTTGGCCACCTCCATCGCCTTGGCCATGACCTTCTTCTGCGGCACCAGGTGGTGCATCAGGCCGATCTGCTGGCATTCCTTGGCTTCCATCATGCGCCCGGTCAGGGTCAGCTCGATGGTGCGCGACAGGCCCAGCCGCTCGATCATCAGCAGCGGGCCCAATACGCTCGGGATGCCCGAGTTGATCTCGGGCTGGCCCATCCGGCTGCCGGGATGGCCGACCCGCACGTCGCACAGCATGGCGAACTGGTAGGCCGATCCGGCGGCGACGCCGTTCAGCGCTGCGACCACCGGCTTGGTAGAATTCCGCAGGCAATCGTAGAAGGCGCGCCAGGTTTCGAACCACGCCGCCCCCTCGCTGCCGCCCGTGAACTTGCTGGTCTCGCCGAGGTCCTGGCCCGCGCAGAAGGCGCGGTCACCGGCCCCGGTCAGGATGATGGCGCGGACCGACTTGTCGGCGTTGAATTTTTCGATCGCCGCCTTGACGGTCAGGCGCATGGGGCCATCCCACGCGTTCAGCTTCTCCGGCTTGTTGAGCGTTACGATGCCGACGCCGTCCTTCACTTCGGAAAGCACCGAAGGTTCCGCCATTGGTTCAGGCTCCTTTGCGTGAGGCGGCACGGGCCGCGCGAGGGGATGAGGCTTTTTCGGACCGCGCGCGGCGCCGCGCGCGCTCGGCCAGGAATTCCGCCATGACCTGCTGCGGCTCGCCGCTCTGCAGGGCTTCGCTGTGCAGGCGGTGCAGCGCCTCCTCGACCCCCAGCTTCGTCATGGAGGCGCGGCGCAGGGCATTGAAGCGCTGGATGTTCAGGCGCATCGCGACTGGCGGCTTGGCGGCCAGCTCCTCGGCCGCGGCCAGTGCCGTGGCTTCCAACCGGCCGCGCGGCGCGATGCGGTGGACCATGCCGATCTCGCGGGCCTCGCGCGCGTCGAGGCTGCGGCCGGACAGCAGGATCTCGACCATGCGCGAGAAGAACAGGTGCTGCTGCACCAGGAAGCTGCCGACGATGCAGGGCAGGCCGATATTGATCTCGGCCATCAGGAAACGTGCCTCGGGCGCGGCGATGCGCAGATGCGCCAGCATGGCGATCTCGAAGCCGCCGCCGGCGGCGACGCCGTTGACCGCGGCCACCAGCGGCTTGGGGAAGTCGGCGAAGGCGTCGAAGAAGCTGCGCCAGGATTCCAGCCAATCCGCGCTGTTCTCGTCGCCCAGCTGCTCGCTCTCGTTGAGGTCCTGGCCGGCGCAGAACGCGCGATCGCCCGCCCCGGTGATGATCACCGCGCGCACGCCGCCGTCCGCGGCGGCCGCGCCCAGCGCCTCCGCCAAGCCGCGGCGCAGAGCGGCGTCGAGCGCGTTCAGCCGCGCGGGACGGTTCAGTGTCAATCGCCGCACCGAGCCGATAGTTTCGACTTCGAGCGACGAACCCCCTTCCCGTTTCAGCGATTTCCCCCTATCGTCATTCAATACAATATATCGTATACTGATATGGAACCATCCACTTAGGGGCTTGTCAACGCCAATGGAAACCACCACCACCACCCGGCGCGATCCGCGCCAATCGCCGCTGTTCGTTCGTTCGCTGGAGAAGGGACTGAAAGTCCTGGGCGCCTACGACGCTTCGCATCGCCGGCTCGGCCTCGGCGAAGTCGCGCGCCGCACGGGCTTGAGCAAGAGCGCGGCGCAGCGCTTCACCCACACGCTCCACGCGCTCGGCTATCTGCGCCAGGACAAGGAGACGCGCGCTTACGGCTTGTCGCCGCAGGTGCTGGCGCTGGGCTTCGCCTATCTGCGCAGCGACGAACTGGTCGCACGCGCCACGCCGCACCTGCTCGACGCCAACAAGCGCTGCGAGGAGACCGTCAACCTGACCGAGATCGACGGGCTGCAGATCGTCTATGTCGCGCGGGTGCCGAGCCGGCATGTCGTCAGCGTGGACGTCGTGCTGGGAACGCGCCTGCCGCTGTTCTGCACGGCGCCGGGGCGCGCGATCCTGGCCTACCTGCCCGAGGACGAGGCGAACGACCTGATCGACCGGTCGAAGCGCGTGGCGTGGACGCCGTTCACGGTGACCGATCGCGACGCGCTCCTGCGCATTCTCGGCGACATCCGCCAGCGCGGCTACGCGATCGCCGAGCAGGAGACCTATCTGGGCGACACGTCGATCGCCGCGCCGGTGCTGGATCCCGCGGGCCGGCCGGTGGCGGCGGTCAACATCGCCGTCCCGACCACGCGATGGAACCTGGCGGATGTGCGGCGGCAGTTGGTCCCGACGGTGTTGGAAACGGCGCGGGTGATCTCGGCCGAGCTGGGCGCCGGGCCGGGCTGAAGCCTACAGCGGCAGCACGACGCCGCGCCCCGCGGATCGCGCGCGCTCGTAGATCAGCGCGCCGGCGGCCAGGTCGCCCAGCGCGAAGCCGGGAAACAGGAAGGCCGTGCGCTCGGCCGCGCCGGTCCGGCCGGGCTTCGCTCCGCAGACCAGCTCGCCCAGATCGGCCGCGAACGGGCCGGACCAGTGCAGCTTGCCTGACTTTCCGAGCGCCGTGCTCTGCCCGTGATCGTCGGTCGCGATCCGATCGAACCTTCCAAATCCTTCCTTGAACCATGACCGCCCGAGATCGACCATCGCGACGAAGCTGCCTGGCGCCAGCCAATCCGGCTCCAGTTCGGGCCGCTGGTCCGGTGCCGCCGGCACGCTGGTCACCACGATATCCATGCCGCGCACGGCATCCGCCGCCCGGGTGGCGACCGTGGCCTCAAGCCCGGCAGCGCGCACCGTCGCCGCCAGCGCTTCGGCCGTCGCCCGCCGTCGCCCATAGGCGACAACCCGATCGATCGGAAACAGCGCGCGCATGACGGCCAGGTGGCTTTCCGCCTGCGCGCCACAGGCGATAAAGCCGAGCGACCGGCTGTCGGGGCGCGCCAGCCGCCGCGCCGCCGCGCCGCTCATCGCCGCGGTGCGCATCGCCGTCAGCCAGTTCGCGTCCATGACCGACAGCGGCATGCCGGTGTCGCCGTCATGCAGCACCAGCAGCGCGCCGATATGCGGCAGGCCGCGCGCGTGGTTCCCGGGCGACAGGCCCACGCACTTGATGGCAAAGCGAGGTGGCTCGTCCGCGCGCGCCAGCATCGTCTGGTGCAGGCGGCCGTCGCCCGGATAGAGCGAGGTCTTGTGCGTGCTCTCGGCGCGGCCCTCGGCCTTCGCGCGGAACATGCGCTCGATCGCGTCGACCAGGTCCGATGGCGCGATCGCCAGGGATTCCACGTCGTGGCGCGAGAGGTAGAGCAGCGAAGGCGGTTGGGCGGGGGTCATCGGTTCCAAACGCATTTGAATGCGATACGAAAGGGGCGTCGAGCGTCACCGGGCCGAACGCATCTTGTTACGCCGCGCCCGCTCCCCCTACAATCCCCCACGGAATTCTGTCGCTGGAGGAACGCCGATGCAGCCGATCGACCTGTTCGATCCGCGCCATTACATGAACGTGCGCAAGCCGGTGATGCAGGCCGAGACGCTGCCCGCCTGGTGCTACACCTCCGACACGTTCTACCAGCGCGAGGTCGAGCGCATCTTCAAGCGCTGCTGGAACTTCGTCGACCGCGTCGACCGCATTCCCAATCCCGGCGACTACTTCGTGTTCGACTATGTCGGCATCTCGACCATCATCGTGCGCGGCAAGGACGGCCGGGTGCGCGGCTTCGCCAATACCTGCCGGCATCGCGGCTCGGCCGTGATGGCGGGCGAGGGTAACTGCAAGCAGATGCAGTGCCCCTACCACGCCTGGACCTACGACCTCGACGGCGCGCTCGTCGGCGCGCCCTTCATGGAGGAGACCGAGGCCTTCGATCCCGCGAAGTACCACCTCGCGCCGGTCAGGCTCGAGGTCGTCGGCGGGTTCATCTTCATCTGCTTCGCCGCGGACGCGCCGGACATCAAGACCTATCTCGGCGATTTCATCGACCACACGAAGGGCTACAACCCGGATGACCTGGTGGTCGCGCGGCGCCAGGAATGGGTGATGGAGTGCAATTGGAAGCTCTTCTACGAGAACTTCGCGGAGCAGTACCACATCCCCTTCATCCACAAGACATCGCTGAACCGGCAGAAGCGCAAGATCACGCCGCCGGAGCCATGCAACGGCAACTACGTCGCGCTCTACGTGCAGCATCCCGGGAGCCGCATGCTGCTGCAGGGCGACACCGGCTTCCCGCCGATCGAGGGGCTCGAGGGCCGCATCGCCGAGGGCACCTACTACCCGAGCCTGCACCCCTCGACGATGATGGGCTGGTGCATCGACGGCATGTGGTGGGTGCGCAGCGATCCCCTGGGGCCCGAGCGCACGCGCATCGTCGCGGGAAGCTGCTTCCCGCGCAAGACGCGCGAGCGCAACGACTTCAGCGAGGTTGT
>JADLEG010000114.1 GCA_020846275.1 Alphaproteobacteria bacterium | reverse complement strand
CCGACGACGCGCTGGTCGATGAACTGCCGCTTCACCGGCCTGTTCACGCCCTACACCAGCCCGGAGAAGAAGATCGGCTCGTTCTACCTGCCGATCACCACGCGCGCGGTCAGCCGCATCGGCATGGCCTATCGTCCGCCGGGCGGCTTCGAGGAATAGGCCCATGACGGCGAACCGCGAGGGCTATCGCGGCTATGTCTCCTCGCGCGAATTCGGGGGCCTGCGCATCCCCGTGCCGGTGCAGGCGCTGGTCCTGCGCGACTGGTGCCAGCGCAACGGCAAGATCTACAAGCTGCACCTGAACGAGAACAGCTTCCCGCACTCTTACATGGTGCTGGAAGGCATGGTCAGGAACCTGGACGGGCTGGAGGGCATGCTGATGGTCAGCATGTTCATGCTGCCGCAGCGACCCGAGCGCCGCCGCGCGATCTACGACCGCGTGCTGGAACAGGGCGTCGACCTGCGCTTCGTGCTGGAAGACATGGTGATCGCCTGCGAAGCCGACATCGCGCCGGTCGAGGAGATACTGTCGATCTACAACGCGATGGGCCAAAGCCCGCATCTCCAGGACGAAGCGTCGCCGGCGGGCGGCGCGGACAAGTAGCGCCATGCGCGTGCTGGTCACCGGCGCCGGCGGCTTCGTCGGGCGCGCGGTGGCGCGCCGCCTGGCGCGCGAGGGGCACCGCGTCCTGGCGCTCTATCGCAAGACGCCGCCGCGCGACGTCGGCGACGCCGAATTGCTGCAGGCCGATTTGCTGACGCTCGGGCCCCTGCCGCCGCTCGACGCCCTGGCGCACTGCGCGGCCGAGGTGCCGGCCTTCTGCCCCGACCCCGAACGCCTCTATCGCGGCAATGTCGAAGGCACGCGCGCGGTGTTCGATGCCGCGCATCGCGCCGGGGCGCGGCGGATCGTCTACCTGTCGTCGATGTCGATCTACGGCGCGATCGCCGACAAGGTCGTGACCGAGGCGACGCCGTCGACCGATCCGGACGTCTATGGCCGTTCGAAGCTGGAGGGCGAGAAGCTGCTGGCGGCGCTGTCGGCCCTCGATCCCGCGGTCGCGGCGCTGGCGATCCGCCTGCCGGGCGTGGTGGGCGCCGGCGGGCGCAACAATTTCCTCAGCAACGCGCTGGCGCGGGTGCTGGCGGGCGAGGCGGTAGCGGGCAACCACGCCGACCGGCCCTTCAACAACGTCGTGCATGTCGAGGACCTGGCCGGCTTCGTCGCACAGTTTCTGGCCGCTCCGCGCGCCGGCTGCCACGTCGCCAACATCGCGGCGCGCGATGCGATGGCCGTCCGCGCGGTCGTGGCGCTTCTCTATGCCGGCGCCGGCAGGCCCGATACGTCGAGCTGGGGTACGGCCGGCAAGCAGCCCTTCACGATCGCGCTCGATCGGGTGATGGCCCTGGGCTACCGGCCGGCGACGGTCAGGGACAGCGTGGAGCGTTTGGTGCGCGACGAGATGGCGGCGCGCGCTACTTCTTCGCCGCGTTGACCCGCCGCATCTGCTCGGTGATCACGTCCTCGACCGCCCCGTGCGCGGCGATATGGCCGTTGCTCAGCAGGATCGCCTTGTTGCACCAGCGGCGAAGAATGTCGGGGTGGTGGGTCGCCACCACCATGATGCCGGCGGCGTCGATGAACGACTTCAGCCGCGCCTGCGCGCGGTCGAAGAACGAGGCGTCGCCGGCCCCGATGATCTCGTCCATCAGCAGGATCTCCGGCTGGTGCGAGGTGGCGATGCCGAAGGCAAGCCGGACCAGCATGCCTGCCGAATAGGTGCGCAGCGGCATGTTGAGGTATTCGCCCAGCTCGGTGAAATCGGCGATCTCCTGCGCCGTGTCGTTCACCTCCTTGGGCGAGCGGCCCAGCATCAGGCCGCGCAGGCGAATCGTCTCGTAGCCGGTGGCGTCGATGTCCATGCTCTCGGTCATGCCGAACAGCGAGGTGATCTCGCCGCGCGTGACGATCTCGCCGGCGACCGGCTCGTAGATGCCCGCCATGGCGCGCAGGATGGTCGTCTTTCCCGCGCCGTTGTGTCCGATCAGCCCCAGCCGGTCGCCGTCGACGAGATGGAGGTCGACCCCGTCCAGCGCGCAAACCACCCGGTTGCCCGAGGAATTGGTCGTGATCTCGCCCCCCACCAGGCGCACGGTCGAGGCGATCTGCCGGCGGACCGGGTTCAGCAGCAGCATGTCGCGCAGCGAACGCCCGCCCTGGTCGTAGATCGGGAACTCGATGCGAACCTTCTTCAGCGTGATTTCGTACATCGCCGGGCCTAGAGCCAGTACGGAATGCGGGCGCGGAAGCGGCTGAAGAGCTGAAACGTCGCGATCCAGCCGATCACCGCCATGCCGATGGTGAACAGCCAGGGCTCGGCGGCGGGCACCTGCCCGAGCAGCGGCGCCCGCACGATCTCGAGCAGGTGCGCCAGCGGATTGAAATCCGTGATCCAGCGGAACTGGCCCAGCATCTCGGGGTAGAAGACGATAGGCGTCACCCAGAACAGCACGGTCATCGAGCTGGACAGCATCATGTGCACGTCGCGGAATCGCGCCGCGATGACGCCGATGAACAGCAGCATCCACGCCATGTTGACGATCAGCAGCACCAGGCCCGGCAGGACCAGCAGGGTCGCCGGCGCCAGCGGCACGGTGAAGATCAATGCCACGATCACGAAGATGACCGCGGTATGCGCCAGGTAGACCAGGTTTCGCCACAGCACGTGGATCACGAAGGCGAACAGGGGCCGCTTGCATTGCAGCAGGTAGGTCGAGGCGCCGACGAAGCAGTTCGCCCCTTCCATCAGCGACGTGCTGATGAAGTTCCACAGGATGATGCCGAGCGTGGCATAGGGCAGGTACTTCGTGTGCTCCTGCTTGAACAGCACGCCGACGAGAAACCCCATCACCGCGACCTGGACCGCCAGCGACACGCTGATCCACAAGGGTCCCAGCACCGAGCGGCGATAGCGCTGGCGCAGCTCCTGCATCGCCAGGATGTGCCAGATGTTCCACGCCTCGACGCCGCGACGCAGGTCGATCCAGGCGAGGCGCCGGTCGCGTTGGGTGGTGGACAGCATGGACGGCTGGGTGCCTGTGGTTCTCGCGGATCGGGCAGCAGCCGGCGCAATCGGCGCCGCGCGGCCCGTGGTCGTCAGGGTTTCCGTGGCAGGGGGGCATGTATAGGCGGGCAGGGCGGCGAAGGCAAGCCGGCCGGCCGGGCCGGCTAGCGCGTCGGTGGCCTGCCGGCAAGCTCCCGATAAGTATCGACAAATCGCTGAATGCAGGCGGCGAGGGCGAAACGCTCGACGACCCGGGCGCGCGCCGCCGCGCCGCGCGCCGCACGCGCCGCCGCGGGCTCCGCCAGCAGCGCGCCGATCGCCCGGGCCAGCGCCGCCGGATCGCGTGGCGGCACCAGGCGCCCGGTGTCGCCCAGGATCAGGCGCGCATCGCCGACATCGGTGGCCACGGCCGGCAGGCCCGCCGCCATCGCCTCGGCGAGCGCGTTCGAGAAGCCTTCGCCATAGGCCGAGCTCGAGACCGCCAGATCGCCGGCTGCCAGCAGGGCCGGCACGTCCGCCCGCTCGCCAAGCCCCAGCACGCGCGGCGGGGCGGCCAGGCGTTCGGTGCCATGCCCAACCAGCAGCAGCGTGGCGGTGGGGACCTGTGCGAACGCGGCGAACAGGGTCGCGTGGTCCTTCATCGGATCGACCCGCGCGACATGGATGACGACCGGCGCGTCCGGCGCCAATCCCAGCGATTGGCGCAGGCGGGCGCGCGCCGCCGGGTCCGGCTGGAAGCGCGCCGCGTCGATGCCGTTGGGGATCACGCGTACCGCCGGCGCGCGCAACCCCAGCCCGCGGTGGTAGTCGAGCCCGGCCTGGGAATTCGTGACCAGCAGATCGGCGCGGCCGGCCAGGCGCAGCCAGGCGCCGCGGACCAGGCGGAACATCCGGCCATAGTCGCGGTCGGCCATGTCCGAGCAGCGCAGGTTCCAGGCGTGGCGCACCTGCCGCTTGAGGCCGCTCAGCGGCAGGGCAAGGGTGGCGGCGAGATCGGCGTGGTACATCCAGCTCTGTACGACCTCAGGCCGTGCCGCCCGGATCGCGCGGGCCAGGCGAAGGATCGCCCGCGGGTCGGGCCGGCCGCGCCGCATGCCCAAGTCGCCCAGCGCAATCCCGGCGGCGGCGATGCGCTCGGCCTGCGCGCCGCCCGGCACCATCGCGACGACGGATTGCTCGAGCGCTGGCGGCTTCGCGGTGACAAGCGCGGCCAGCATGGTTTCCGCCCCGCCGGTCTCGAGACCGGCGATCACATGCAGCACGCGAATGGGAACTCGGCGGTCGGGCGCAGCCATGACGCCGGGCGCCAAGTACGGCGCCTGTTGCCGTTCAGGCCGCCTGGACGGCGCCCGAGCGGATTTGCGCGGTCACCGGCGCGGCGTCGGGCGTCTTGCTGGGATCGGCATAGAAGCAGGCTTCCATCCGCCCCTCGGCGATATCGCGCGCGAACTTGATCAGGTGATAGCTGACCACGGCCAGATGGATCACTTCCTCGACCTGGCCACGGCGCAGGAGCGGCAGCGCCGCCTGCCAGAACTTGTCGCGATAGTCCGAGCGCATGCCGACATGCCACAGCACGCGACGGATCACGCCCATGCCTATCTGGATCTCCTTCCAGCCGACCTTGCGCTTGACCTTCAGGCGGTTCGGATAGGTGTGCTGGGTCTGGTAGAGGAAGCGCTTGATCAGGTTCTCGGGCTTGTAGGCCTCGGTCACGCACTCCTGCCACATCTTGACCGTATCGTCGTACGGCATCTTGAAGACGACGTTCGATACCCGGTCCTGTCCGCCCACCAACCGGCCCTCCTTCTCCAGCCGCGCATACAGCGCGGTCTTGGGCAGGGCGTAGAGCAGATTGATGGTGAGCATCGGAATGTTCGACAGCTCGATGAACTTGAGGATGTTGCTGCCGGTTTTCGGCGTGTCGGTGTCCAGGCCCATGATGATGCCCGACACGACTTCGAAGCCGAAGCTGTTCAAGGTGTGGATCGATTCCAGGATCGGCTCGCGCAGGTTCTGCTTCTTCTGCGCCGCCAGCAGCGCCTCTTCCTCGGGCGTCTCGATTCCGACGAAGACGGTGTCGAACGCCGCCTCGCGCATCTCGGCCAGGATGTCCGGATTCTGCGCCAGGTTCAGCGTCGCCTCGCAGGACAGGCGCAGCGGATAGCCGTTGGCTTTCTGCCAGTCCTTGACCGGCCCCAGCATCGCGCGCGTCGCCTTGGCGTTGCCGATGAAATTGTCGTCGACGAAATAGACCGGGCCGACCGCGCCGTTGCGCCGGATCGATTCCAGTTCGCGTACCAGTTGCTCGGGCGTTTTCAGCCGCGGATTGCGGCCATAGAGCGCGGGAATGTCGCAGAACTCGCAGCGATAGGGGCAGCCGCTGGAGAACTGCACGCTGCCGAGGAAGTAGTTCGACACGTCGATCTTGTCGTAGGCCGGCGTGGGGAACTGGTCGAGCGGCCGGCGGTCGTTGGTGACGAACTTGATCTGCGACGGCGGCCGGCGCGGCCCTTCGTCGATGTACTGGATGATCTTGTCGGTGCTGTCGCCGATCTCGCCGACATGGAGCAGGTCGACGTCGGGATAGTATTCCGGCGCGCCCGACACCGACGGTCCGCCCAGCACGGTCAGCTTGTCGAAGCGGTGCGCGCGCGCGACGATGTCGTGGATGAAGCGGCGCTGCACGTGCATGCCGGAGGTGAACACGGCATCGGCCCAATGGAAATCCGCGTCCGTGGCCTTGTCCATGTTCTCGTCGATGAAGCGGACGTCCCATTCCGCCGGCAGGTAGGCAGCGATCAGCAGCAGCCCCTGCGGCGGCATGAACGCCTGCACGTCCAGCAGCTTGAAGGAATACTGGAAGGTCCCGAAGGACGGGGCGTATTGCGGGAACAGGCAGAGGATTCGCCGGCGGTTCGCCGGGCGGTAGGCACTGCGCCCATCCGACGCCTGGGCGTGCGGATTCGTCGATGGAACAGCCGTATCGAGGCCTTCTGGCATGGATTGGATTTCCTGGCGCCCCGCTGACGCGTCCGATGCAGCAGACGATACCGTTCGTTATGCGTCGACCCTTCCGGCTTGTGCCGGATTGCGCCCCTAAGCTCGAGTCGACGCGACACGCACTCTAGACCGATTCAACGAGGCTGCAAACGCCGTTTTGTCCGCACCGTTCCAAGGGTTACTTGCCGCGAAGCCACTGAAGCCGGGAGCAGATTCGTCGCGTCCGCATCGCTCGTTCGCGCTGCGCGCGCACGCTTGCCGGTGCAGCGAGCGCCATCGTCGCGCCTTGCAGCCGCCCGTCTTGCAGCGAGCGTTTTCGATCGCCCGGTTATAGGACTTGGACAGGCGGGCGGATCGTTGCTATAGAACGCCCGCATTTTCCCATCCTGCCCCGATAGCTCAGTGGTAGAGCAACCGCTTCGTAAGCGGTAGGCCGTTGGTTCAAATCCGACTCGGGGCACCACCCTATCTTCCCTTCGCCATCGTCGCATCCGGGCGCACGCGCGGGCGTGGCCTTTGGGGGATTGCTGCCTGCAGCCGGGCGGCACTCGCCCTCCCTCATCAGCGTAATTTTATTGCGAATTTTCGCATCGCAGCATTCCATAAACTGCTTGCCATAAAGTATTTTGTATTACAGAGTTTGATCATTCGTCCAATGCCAAAAAACAGGCGCCCGAACAAGGGTGCGGAGCGGAAAGGGAGAGCGGCCATGATGAATGCCTGCACCAAGGTCTCCGACATTCTGCGCACCAAGGACACACGCATCTTGACCGTGCGCCTGCGCGAGACGGTTGCGACCGCGGCGATGCTGATGCAGCGCGAAAACATCAGCGCGCTGGTGGTCAAGGACGTGTCGCGCACCGAGGGCAACATCGTCGTCGGGGTGTTTTCCGAGCGCGACGTCACGCGCGCGCTGGCCGCGCATGGCGCCGCGGCGCTGTCCATGCCGATCGCGGACCTGGTCCGCCGCCCGCTGGCGCAGTGCCGCGAAAGCGATACGCTCGACACGGTGCTGCGCCTGATGGACCAGCACCAGGTCCGGCTGCTGCCGGTCATGGAAGAGCACACGCTGATCGGCGTCATCAGCATCAGCGACATCATCCGCAATGCCGTGCTGCCGGCCGATGTGGTCGCGCAGGCCGGCGCCGCGCCCACGCTGCACGCGTGAGCCGGCGCGACGAGTCGATCTGTCTGGCGCAAACGGAGAGGCTTGGTATACCGTATTATTGATATGACCCGGGTGGCGGCCCTAGGGCTCCACGTCCGGGCCGAATGCGACCGGGAAGGATTGCGCCGAGGCAGTCGTTATCCAGTCGCCAAGGCCGGTGTCAAACCGGCTCAACCGAATGAAACAAAAGACCTAGTGGAGGAAATCGATGACAAGGACCGTACCGCTCCGATTCCCCGCGCTGTCCGCCGCCGCGGCGGCCACTCTGATGGCGGGCCTGATCGCCGCGCCGGCAGGCGCATGGGAGCCGACGCGCAACGTCGAGTTCATCGTGCCGGCCGGCACGGGCGGCGGCGCGGACCAGATGGCGCGCATGATCCAGGGCATCGTCGCCAAGCACAATCTGATGAAGCAGACCATGGTGGTCATCAACAAGGCGGGCGGCGCCGGCGGCGAGGGCTTCCTCGACGTCAAGCAGGCCAAGGGCAACCCGCACAAGCTGGTGATCACGCTGTCGAACCTGTTCACCACGCCGCTGGGCACCGGCATTCCCTTCTCGTGGAAGGACATGACGCCGGTCGCGATGATGGCGCTGGACGAGTTCGTGCTGTGGGTCAACGCCGAGGCGCCGTACAAGACCGCGCAGGACTACGTGAAGGCGGTGAAGGCGGCCCCGGCCGGGCAGTTCAAGATGGGCGGCACCGGCTCGAAGCAGGAGGATCAGATCATCACCGTCGCGCTGGAGAAGGCGACCGGCGGGAAGATGACCTATGTGCCCTACAAGGGCGGCGGAGAGGTCGCGGTCCAGCTCGTCGGCAAGCACATCGACTCGACCGTAAACAACCCGATCGAGGCGGTGGCGCAGTGGCGCGCCGGCGCGCTGCGCCCGCTCTGCGTGTTCGACAAGCAGACCCTGCCGGTCAAGGACAAGATCGCGGGCGATCAGTCCTGGGCCGATATCCCGACCTGCAAGTCCCAGGGCCTGGACATCGAATACCTGATGCTGCGCGGCATCTTCATGCCGCCTGGCGTGCCGAAGGAGGCCGTGGACTACTACGTCGACCTGCTGAAGAAGGTCCGCGCCACGCCGGAATGGGAGCAGCTCATGAAGGAGGGTGCGTTCAACCAGACCTTCATGACGGGCCCGGACTACACCAAATGGGTCGAGAACGAGGAAAAGCGCCACTACGACCTGATGAAGGAAGCTGGGTTCCTGGCCACGAACTGAACCGGGGCGTCCGAACGCCGCGCCGGCGCCTGCGCATGCGGGTCCGGCGCGGCGGCCGCAGCGGCGACGATCGCCCGCATTTCTTCCGCCGCCCGAACGCCAGTCGAGGTTCCCGATGTCCACTCAATCCGATGCGCCCGAAGCAAGGGGGCCGTCGCACCGCCATGCCGAGATGGGCACGGCCGCCTTCATGGTTCTGCTCGGCGCCATCACGATCGCCGGCAGCCTGAAGGTCGGGATCGGCTGGGCGGCGGAAGGCCCGCAGGCCGGCTTCTTTCCCTTCTGGATCGGCGCCCTGATCGTCGCCTCCAGCGCCTTCAACTTCCTGCGGGCCTATGCCGGGGGCGGGCGACGCCTGTTCGCCGAATGGGCCCAGATCGCCCAGGTCTGGAAGGTGGTGTGGCCGACCGCGATCTACGTCGGCGCCGTGCCGTGGATCGGCATCTACCTGGCCTCGGCCCTGCTCATCGCCGGCTTCATGCGCTGGCTCGGCCGCTACGGCTGGGCGCTGACCCTCGGCATCAGCATCGGGTTGCCGATCATCATCTACGTGACGTTCGAGAAGTGGTTCCTCGTGCCGCTGCCGAAGGGCCCGATCGAGGACATGCTGGGGCTCTGAGAAGCCGCGCGATACGAGAGGAACAGGGGCGATCGATGGAAGATATCGGCAACCTGCTGCACGGCTTCTCCGTGGTGCTGAGCTGGCAGAATTTCCTCTACATGCTGGTCGGCATCGTGCTGGGCGTCATCATCGGGGTGCTGCCGGGCCTCGGCGGCGCCAACGGGGTGGCGATCTTGCTGCCCTTGACCTTCTCGATGCCGCCCACCTCGGCGATCATCCTTCTGTCCTGCATCTACTGGGGCGCGCTGTTCGGCGGCGCCATCACTTCGATCCTGTTCAACATCCCCGGCGAGCCGTGGTCGGTTGCGACCACCTTCGACGGCCATCCGATGGCGCAGCAGGGCAAGGCGGGCGAGGCGCTGACGGCGGCCTTCACCTCGTCCTTCGTCGGCGCGCTGTTCGCGGTCGTCGTCATCACGCTGGTGGCGCCGCTGGTGGCCAAGTTCGCGCTGCAGTTCGGCCCGGCCGAGAAGTTCTCGGTGTTCTTCCTCGCCTTCTGCAGCTTCGTCGGCATGGGCAAGGAGCCGCCGACCAAGACCGTCGCGGCGATGATGATCGGCTTCGCGCTCGCCGCCGTCGGCACCGACACGGTGACCGGGCAGCTCCGCCTGACCTTCGGCTTCACCGAGCTGCTCGGCGGATTCGATTTCCTGGTCGCGGTGATCGGCCTGTTCGGCATCGGCGAGATCCTGCTGACGATGGAAGAGGGCCTGAGCTTCAAGGGCAAGGCGGCGGGCATCAATCCGGCGGTCGTGTTGCAGACCTGGAAGGAGCTGCCGCGCTACTGGGTCACGTCGCTCCGGTCCTGCATCATCGGCTGCTGGATGGGCATCACGCCGGCCGGCGCCACGCCCGCCTCGTTCATGAGCTACGGCATCGCCAAGCGCGTCTCCAAGACCGGCCACAAGTTCGGCACCGGCGAGATCGAGGGCGTGGTGGCGCCCGAGACGGCCGCGCACGCGGCGGGAACCTCGGCCCTGCTGCCGATGCTGGCGCTGGGCGTGCCCGGCTCGCCGACCGCCGCCGTGCTGCTGGGCGGGCTGTTGATCTGGGGGCTGCAGCCCGGCCCGCTGCTGTTCGTCGAGCAGAAGGACTTCGTGTGGGGCCTGATCGCCAGCATGTACCTGGGCAACGTCGTCGGCCTGCTGGTCGTGCTGACCATGGTGCCGGTGTTCGCCGCGATCCTGCGCGTGCCGTTCGGGATCATCGCGCCGATCATCCTGGTGATCTGCGCGATCGGCGCCTACACGGTCCACAACAACAGTTTCGACGTCGTGATGATGCTGGTGTTCGGCGTCGCCGGCTACGTTCTGAAGAAATGCAGCTACCCGCTGGCGCCGCTGGTGCTGGCGATCGTGCTGGGCGACAAGGCCGAGGAAGCATTTCGGCAGTCGCTGCTGATCTCGCAGGGTAGTATCACGGTGTTCTGGTCGAACGGGCTGGTGGGCACGATCATGGCGCTCGGGCTGATCGCGTTGTTCTGGCCGGCGTTGTCGAACCTCAAGGGGCGCTTGCTGGCGCCCGCCGTCCGTTGACCGGCAAGCCGGTCAACGGGTGCCGCGCCTGTTTGGACTTGTACCAAGGAGTGTGGCATTATGAATAACGTATCTCACAAGCGCGCAGTGCCGGTGGCGAGCGGCGCGCCGCCGCGCGATTCCGTTGGGAGGAAGGCAGCCGGTTCGATGAACGAAGCACGCTTGGTGGTCGCGCCGATCGACAGCCGCGAGACGTTCAAGGACAAGGCCTATGTCGCCCTGAAGAACGTCATCGTCTCGATGGACATCTACCGCTCGCGCTCGGAGATCCGGCTCGACGAGCGCCAGCTTGCCCAGGATTTCGGCATTTCGCGCACCCCGGTGCGCGAGGCGATGGCGCAGCTCGAGCGCGAGGGCTTCGTGCGCTCGGTGCCGCGGCGCGGCATCTATGTCGTGCGCAAGACCAAGGGCGAGGTGATCGAGATGATCACCGCCTGGGCCGCGCTCGAGAGCATGGCGGCGCGGCTGATCACCGAGCGCGCCAGCGACGACGAGATCGCGGGCCTCAGGCGCCTGTTCGCCACCTTCGAGGGCGACAAGCTGCACGCCAAGCTCGACGAATATTCCGAGGTCAACATCACCTTCCACCAGACGATCATCGAGATGAGCAAGAACCACGTGCTCATCCGCCTGGCGGAGAACCTGTTCACGCATATGCGGATGATCCGCCGCCAGACCATCGGCGAGGAGGACCGCGCCGACCGGTCGATCCGCGACCACATGAACATCATCCAGGCGCTGGAGGCGCGCGATACCGACCGCGCCGAGGTCCTGGTGCGCCAGCACGCGCTCGGCCTGGCCGAGCATGTCGCCAAGCATGTCGACTATCTGGACTAGCGGGCATGCACACCACCCGCCTTCCGCAGTTCGTCATGCCGGGCTTGTCCCGGGCATCCACGTCGGGCGACGGGGTGCGGTGTGCCATGCGAATGTCATTCTGTTGGCGCTTGGCCGACGTGGATGGCCGGCACGGCGGCCGGCCATGACGCAATTCGGACGGCGTTAGGTCCGCACGGAACGAACGAGAGAATCGGAGGAAAAGGCCGATGGCCGAGGCAGCATTGAAGAAGCCGGAAACGGCAGCGGAAGCGACGCAGGAGCTGACCGACGGCTTCCACCTGATCATCGACGCGCTGAAGCTGAACGGCCTCACCACGATCTACGGCGTGCCGGGCATCCCGATCACGGATTTCGGCCGCATGGCGCAGGCCGCGGGCATCCGCGTGCTGTCGTTCCGGCACGAGCAGAATGCCGGCTACGCCGCCGCCATCGCCGGGTTCCTGACCAAGAGGCCGGGCGTATGCCTGACCGTATCGGCGCCCGGCTTCCTGAACGGGCTGACCGCCTTGGCGCATGCCACCACCAACTGCTTCCCGATGATCCTGATGTCGGGCTCGTCCGAGCGCGAGATCGTCGACCTGCAGCAGGGCGACTACGAGGAGATGGACCAGCTCGCCATCGCCAAGCCGCTGTGCAAGGCCGCGTTCCGCGTGCTGCACGCCGCCGATATCGGCATCGGCCTGGCGCGCGCGGTCCGCGCCGCGGTGTCGGGGCGTCCGGGCGGCGTCTATCTCGACCTGCCGGCCAAGCTGTTCGGCCAGGTGATGGATGCCGCGAAAGGCAAGAATTCGCTGGTCAAGGTGATCGACGCGGCGCCCGCGCAGATCCCCGCGCCGGCCGCGGCCAAGCGCGCGCTCGAGGTGCTGAAGTCCGCCAAGCGCCCGCTGATCATCCTGGGCAAGGGTGCCGCCTATGCCCAGGCCGACGAGGCGATCAAGTCGTTCGTCGAGAAGAGCGGCGTGCCCTTCCTGCCGATGAGCATGGCCAAGGGCCTTCTGCCCGACACGCATCCGCAATGCGCGGGCGCGGCGCGCTCGACCGTGCTCAAGGACAGCGACGTCGTGATGCTGATCGGCGCGCGGCTCAACTGGCTCTTGTCGCACGGCAAGGGCAAGACCTGGGGCGAGGCGCCGAAGAAATTCATCCAGGTCGACATCGAGCCCAAGGAGATGGACAGCAACGTCGAGATCGTGGCCCCGGTCGTGGGCGACATCGGCTCTTGCGTCGCGGCCCTTCTCGAGCAGATGGGCGGCAACTGGCCCGCCCCGCCGGCCGACTGGACCGGCGCGGTCAAGGCCAAGCGCGAGGAGAACGTCGCCAAGATGGCGCCGCGCCTGATGAACAACAACGTGCCGATGGACTATCACGGCGCGCTGGGCGTGCTGCGCACCGTCATCAAGGAACGGCCGGACGCGATCCTGGTCAACGAGGGCGCCAACACGCTCGACCTCGCGCGCGGCGTGATCGACATGTACAAGCCGCGCAAGCGGCTCGACGTCGGCACCTGGGGCGTCATGGGCATCGGCATGGGCCAGGCCATCGCCGCGGCCGTCGAGACGGGCAAGCCCGTGCTGGCCGTCGAGGGCGACAGCGCCTTCGGCTTCTCCGGCATGGAGGTCGAGACGATCTGCCGCTACAATCTGCCGGTCTGCGTCGTCATCTTCAACAACAACGGCATCTATCGCGGCACCGACGTCAACAAGAACGGCGCGGATCCCGCCACGACCGTGTTCGTCAAGGGCGCGCGCTACGACAAGATGATGGAGGCCTTCGGCGGCGTCGGCGTCAACGCGACCTCGCCCGACGATTTGAGGCGCGCGGTGAACGCGGCGATGGATTCGGGCAAGCCGACCCTGATCAACGCGGTGATCGACCCGGCCGCCGGCAGCGAGAGCGGCCGCATCGGCAACCTGAACCCGCAGAGCGCGCTGAAGAAGAAGTAACCGGATCGACCGAGTTCGGAGGACGTTGATATGGCCAAGAAGAAACCCGCCAAGGCAAAGGCGAAGCCGCGCAGGCCCGCAGCGAAGGCGCGGTCCGTCGCGAAGGCGAAGCCGCGCAAGGCGGCCAAGCCGGCGGTCAAGGTCGTTGCCCGGAAGGCCAACGGCAACGGGGCGACCATCCCGTCGCCCTCGAAGAAGCCGTGGGGCGGCGACGGCAAGGCGCTGAGCGGCGTGCGCATCCTCGACTTCACCCATGTGCAGTCCGGGCCGACCTGCACGCAGCTCCTGGCCTGGATGGGCGCCGACGTGATCAAGGTCGAGCGTCCGGGCATCGGCGACATCACCCGCGGGCAGCTGCGCGACGTGAAGGACGCGGACAGCCTCTATTTCACGATGCTCAACCACAATAAGCGCTCGATCACGCTCGACTCGAAGAGCAAGCAGGGCATGGCCGTGCTGGAGCGCCTGGTGAAGTCCTGCGACGCGCTGGTGGAGAACTTCGCGCCCGGCGCGCTCGACCGCATGGGGCTGACCTGGCAGCGCATCCACTCCTGGAACCCGCGCATGGTCGTTGCCTCGGTCAAGGGCTTCGGGCCGGGCCCTTATGAGGACTGCAAGGTCTACGAGAACGTGGCGCAGTGCGCCGGCGGATCGGCCTCCACGACCGGCTTCCGCGACGGCCCGCCGCTGGTGACCGGCGCGCAGATCGGCGACAGCGGCACCGGCCTGCACCTGGCGCTCGGCATCGTCTGCGCGCTCTACCAGCGCAACCGCACCGGCCGCGGCCAGCGCGTGCTGGCGGCGATGCAGGACGGGGTCTTGAACCTCTGCCGCGTCAAGCTGCGCGACCAGCAACGCCTCAAGCACGGGCCGCTGAAGGAATACAGCCAGTTCGGCCAGAACATCCCGTTCGGCGATTCCGTGCCGCGCGCCGGCAACGATTCGGGCGGCGGCCAGCCCGGGTGGATCCTGAAGTGCAAGGGCTGGGAAACCGATCCCGACGCCTATATCTACTTCATCACGCAGGCGCCGGTGTGGGAGAAGATCTGCGAGCTGATCGGCAGGCCGGAGTGGAAGACCGACCCGAATTACGCGACGCCGCCGGCGCGCCTGCCGCGGCTCAAGGCCATCTTCGACACGATCGAGGAATGGACCATGACCAAGACCAAGTTCGAGGTCATGGCGCTGTGCAACGCGGTGGACATCCCGGTCGGTCCGATCCTGTCGATGAAGGAACTGGCCGAGGAACCGTCGCTGCGCGCCACCGGCACGATCGTCGAGGTCGACCATCCCACCCGCGGCAAGTACCTGTCCGTGGGCAACCCGATCAAGCTGTCGGACAGCATCACCGAGGTGACGCGCTCGCCGCTGCTGGGCGAGCACACCGACGAGATCCTGTCGAAGGTGCTGAAGTTCACGCCGGCCGAGATCGCGGAGATCAAGGCCTCGGGCGCGACGGGCGAGGCGGCGAAGCCCAAGGCGGAGGCGGCGGACTGACGGCGATCGTTCCCCATGCTTCGACAAGCTCAGCATGAGGAACATGGGAATCCGATCCTACCGTCCTCATCCTGAGCTTGTCGAAGGATGGGGGTTACTGACAGCGCGCGAGAGAGAGCCAACACCATGCGCATCGTCGTCCACGGACAGCAGGCCTTCGGCAAGGCGGTGCTGGAGGCATTGCTCAAGCGCGGCGAGAACGTCGTCGCGGTCTATGTCGCGCCCGAGAAGCCGGGACAGAAGGCCGATCCGCTGAAGGAAGCGGCGCTGGCGGCGAAATTGCCGGTCTACCAGCCGGCGTCCTATCGCAAGCCCGAGGTGTGGGCGGAGTTCAAGGCGCTGAAGCCCGACCTGCAGGTCATGGCTTTCGTCACGCTGTTCGTGCCCGAGGATTTCCTCAACATCCCCACCCACGGCTCGATCCAGTACCACCCCTCGCTGCTGCCGGCCTATCGCGGCGCCAGCGCGATCAACTGGCCGATCATCCTGGGCGAGAAAGAGACCGGCCTGTCGATCTTCTGGCCGGACAACGGGCTGGATACGGGCGACGTGCTGATCCAGAAGAAGACGCCGATCGGGCCCAAGGACACGCTGGGTACGGTCTATTTCGACCGCCTGTTCCCGATGGGCGTCGAGGCGATGATGGAATCGGTCGACCTGGTGAAGACCGGCAAGGCGCCGCGCATCAAGCAGGACGAGAGCAAGGCGACCTACGAAGGACGCTGCACGCCCGAGAATGCCCGCATCGACTGGGGCAAGTCGTGGCGCCAGATCGACCCGCTGATCCGCGGCTGCAATCCCGCGCCCGGCGCCTGGACGACGCTCGACGGCAAGACGCTGCAGGTGTTCGACATCCAGCCGCTGCCCGCGCGCGATCCCAAGGGGATCGCCGGCAAGATCGGCGAGATCGTCGAGGTGGCGGCCGACGGCTTCACCGTGGTGTGCGCCGACGGGCGGATCAAGGTGCTGCGGGTCAAGCCCGCCGACGGCGGAAAGGTCGGCGCCGGAGAATTTGCCGCCGCAACCAAGCTGGCCGTGGGCACGCGGTTCGCCTAAACGCTCGTCACGAACAGGAATCCCAGGGGGTAGTCGTCCATGGCCGGCACGCAGCACCAGAATCCGAAATCGGACATCCAGATCGCCCAGGAGGCCAAGAAGCGGCCGATCATGGACCTGGCCCGCGAAAAGCTGGGCATCGCGCCGGAGAACCTCGAGCCCTACGGCCACTACAAGGCCAAGGTGTCGATGGGCTACATCAAGTCGCTGCAGTCCAAGCCGAACGGCAAGCTGATCCTGGTTTCCGCGATTTCTCCGACGCCGGCGGGCGAAGGCAAGACTACCACCACGGTCGGCCTGACCGACGCGCTCAACCATATCGGCAAGAAGGCGATGCTGTGCCTGCGCGAGCCGTCACTGGGCCCCTGCTTCGGGGTCAAGGGAGGCGCTGCCGGCGGCGGCTATGCCCAGGTCGTGCCGATGGAGGACATCAACCTCCATTTCACCGGCGACTTCCACGCCATCGGCACGGCGCACAACCTGCTCTCCGCGCTGCTCGACAACCACATCTACTGGGGCAACGCGCTGGGCATCGACGGCCGCCGCGTCGCCTGGCGCCGCGCCATCGACATGAACGACCGCTCGCTGCGCCACATCGTCTCGTCGCTGGGCGGCGTCGCCAACGGCTTCCCGCGCGAGGACGGGTTCGACATCACGGTGGCGTCCGAGGTGATGGCGATCTTCTGCCTGGCCAAGGACCTCGAGGACCTGAAGAAGCGGCTGGGCAACATCATCGTGGGCTACACGCGCGACCGCAAGCCGGTGCGCGCGGCCGACTTGAAGGCGCACGGGCCGATGACCGTGCTGCTGAAGGACGCGCTGTCGCCGAACCTGGTGCAGACGCTGGAAGGCACGCCGGCCTTCATCCATGGCGGGCCTTTCGCCAACATCGCGCATGGCTGCAACTCGGTGCTGGCCACCACCACCGCGTTGAAGCTGACCGACTACGTCGTGACCGAGGCCGGGTTCGGCGCCGACCTGGGCGGCGAGAAGTTCCTGGACATCAAGTGCCGCAAGACCGGCCTGGCGCCCGACGCGGTCGTGCTGGTGGCGACCATCCGGGCGCTCAAAATGCACGGCGGCGTCAAGAAGGAAGACCTGAAGTCGGAGAACCTGAAGGCGCTGGAGGCCGGCATGGCCAACCTGCAGCGCCATGTCGAGAACGTGCAGAAATTCGGCCTGGTGCCGGTGGTCTCGATCAACCGCTTCAGCGCCGACACCGAGGCCGAGATCGCGCTGGTGAAGTCGGCCTGCGCCAGGCTGGGCGTCGAGGCGGTGATGGCCGACCATTGGGCCGAGGGCGGCAAGGGTGCCGCCGACGTCGCCCGCGCGGCGGTCAAGGCGGTGGACAGCGGCAAAAGCAAGCTGAAGTTGCTCTACCCCGACGAAATGCCGCTTCTGGAGAAGATCCGCACCATCGCGCGCGAAATCTACCGCGCCAAGGACATCGCCGCCGACAAGTCGGTGCGCGACCAGCTGGCCCAGTTCGAGGCGATGGGTTTCGGCAAGGTCCCGGTGTGCATCGCCAAGACGCAGTACAGTTTCTCCACCAATCCCGACTCCAAGGGCGCGCCCAGCGACCACGTGGTCACGGTGCGCGAGGTGCGCCTGTCGGCGGGCGCCGAGTTCGTGGTGGCGGTGTGCGGCGACATCATGACCATGCCGGGCCTGCCCAAGGTCCCGGCCGCCGACCATATCGACGTCGGCGCGGATGGGCGCATCGTGGGTCTGTTCTAGGACGGGAATGGACACGGTCGAAAACAAGCCGGCCGGCGGCCGGCGCAAGGCGCCGCGCACGCCAAAGGGCCGCCAGGTCGATCCGGCGGCGCTCGAGGACGTGCGGGCGCTGCTGGGCGACCGCGATCGGCGGCGCGACCTTTTGATCGAGCATTTGCACCTGATCCAGGACCGCTACGGCCATCTCGCCGACCGGCACCTGGTGGCGCTGGCGTTCGAGATGAAGTTGGCGATGACCGAGGTCTACGAGGTCGCCAGCTTCTACGCGCATTTCGACATCGTGAAGGACGGGGCACCGCCCCCGCCGGCGCTGACCATCCGCGTGTGCGACTCCTTGAGCTGCGAGATGGCGGGGGCGCAGCGCCTGCTCGACACGCTGCCGGCCGCGCTGGGCGCCGGGGTTCGCGTGGTCCGCGCGCCCTGCATGGGCCTGTGCGACAAGGCGCCGGCGGTCGCGGTCGGGCATGACGAGCTGCCCCGCGCCGACCTGGCCAAGATCAAGGCCGCGGCCGCGCACAAGCATGCCGATCATGCCCATGCGCCGCAGGTCTCGCACGACGCCTATCTCGCCGGCGGCGGCTTTGCGCTGCTGAAGGCGTGCCTCGCTGGCAAGCGTACGCGCGAGGAGACGATCGCCGCGGTCGACAAGGCGGGGCTGCGCGGCCTGGGCGGCGCGGGGTTTCCGACCGGGCGCAAATGGACGCTGGTGCGCCAGGAGAAGGGCCCGCGGCTGATGGCCGTGAACGGCGACGAGGGCGAGCCGGGCACGTTCAAGGACAAGTTCTACCTCGAGCAGGATCCGCACCGCTTCCTCGAGGGCATGCTGGTCGCGGCCTGGGTCGTGGAGGCCGCGGAGGTGTTCATCTACCTGCGCGACGAATACCCGGCGATCCGCCTGATGCTGCTGGCGGAGATCGCGCGGATCGAGAAGGCGGGCCTGTCGCCGCATACCAAGGTCCATCTGCGGCGCGGCGCCGGCGCCTATATCTGCGGCGAAGAATCGGCGATGATCGAATCGATCGAGGGCAAGCGCGGCCTGCCCCGGCACCGCCCGCCCTACGTCGCCCAGGTCGGCGTGTTCAACCGCCCGACCCTGGTGCAGAACATCGAGACGCTGTTCTGGGTGCGCGACATCGTCGAGAAGGGCGCGGACTGGTTCACCGGCCACGGGCGGCGCGGGCGCAAGGGGCTGCGCAGCTTCTCGGTTTCGGGCCGGGTGAAGAAGCCGGGCGTCGTGCTGGCGCCGGCCGGCGTGTCGGTGCGCGAGCTGATCGACGAGTTCTGCGGCGGCATGCCGGACGGCCAGACCTTCAAGGGCTACCTGCCGGGCGGCGCGTCCGGCGGCATCCTGCCGGCCTCGATGGCCGACCTGCCGCTCGATTTCGGCACGTTGGAACAGTATGGCTGCTTCGTCGGCTCGCATGCGGTTGTCATTCTGTCCGACAAGGACGATATGAAGGCCGTGGCGCTGAACCTGATGCGCTTCTTCGAGGACGAGAGCTGCGGCCAGTGCACGCCCTGCCGGGTGGGCACCGAGAAGGCGGTGAAGCTGATGCGCGACGGGCCCTGGGACGAGAGCCTCTTGACCGAATTGTCGGGCGCGATGCGCGACGCCTCGATCTGCGGCCTGGGCCAGGCGGCCTCGAACCCGTTGATGTGCGTGTTCAAGTATTTCCGCGAAGACCTGGCGAAGCCGCTGGGCGCGTGGTGAGAACGCGCCGGGAGACGTTGTGATGGCGGATACGGCGATGCCCAAGACGATCGCGTTCACCCTCGACGGCCAGTCGGTCGAGGCGCGCGAGGGCGAGACGATCTGGCAGGTGGCCCAGCGCATGGGCACCGAGATCCCGCATTTGTGCTACGCGCCCGAGCCGGGCTACCGGCCGGACGGCAATTGCCGCGCCTGCATGGTCGAGGTCGAGGGCGAGCGCGTGCTGGCCGCGTCCTGCATCCGCAAGCCGACGCCGGGCATGAAGGTCAAGACCGCGTCCGAGCGCGCCAAGGCCTCGCGCAAGATGGTGTTCGAGCTGCTGCTGGCCGACCAGCCCGAGCGCCTGGCCTCGCACGATCCGCACTCGAAGTTCTGGCGCTGGGCCAACCGTATCGACATGGTCGAGAGCCGATTCCCCGAGCGCGAGATGCCGATGGCGGACCGCAGCCACCCGGCGATGGCGGTCAACCTGGATGCCTGCATCAACTGCAACCTGTGCGTCCGCGCCTGCCGCGAGGTCCAGGTCAACGACGTGATCGGCATGGCCGGCCGCGGCGTGCACGCCAGGATCGTTTTCGACCTCGACGACCCGATGGGCAACAGCACGTGCGTGGCCTGCGGCGAATGCGTGCAGGCCTGTCCGACCGGCGCGCTGATGCCGTCGACGCTGGTCGATGCCGCCAACGTGCGCACCGGCTATGCCGACCGCAAGGTCGACAGCGTGTGCCCGTATTGCGGCGTCGGCTGCCAGCTCACCTATCACATCAAGGACGACAAGCTGCTCTACGTCACCGGGCGCGAGGGGCCGGCGAACGAGAACCGGCTCTGCGTCAAGGGCCGGTTCGGCTTCGACTATGTCCACCACAAGCAGCGCCTGACCCAGCCCTTGATCCGCAAGGACGGCGTACCCAAGCACGCGGACGACCGGGTCGATCCCAACAACCCCTGGACCCATTTCCGCCCGGCCACCTGGGACGAGGCGTTGGCGCGCGCCGCCGGCGGCCTCAAGAAGGTGCGCGCGGCGCATGGCGGCAAGGGGCTGGCCGGCTTCGGCTCGGCCAAGGGCTCGAACGAGGAGGCCTACCTGTTCCAGAAGCTGGTGCGCACCGGCTTCCACACCAACAACGTCGACCATTGCACGCGGCTCTGCCACGCCTCGTCGGTCGCGGCGCTGATGGACGGCATCGGCTCGGCGGCGGTGACCGCGCCCTTCACCGCCTGCCAGGATGCCGAGGTCATCATCGTCATCGGCGCCAACCCGACCGAGAACCATCCGGTCGCCGCGACCTATTTCAAGCAGGCGGCCAAGCGCGGCGCCAAGCTGATCGTGATGGACCCGCGCGGCCAGGCGCTGAAGCGCCACGCCACGCACATGCTGCAGTTCAAGCCCAACAAGGACGTCGCGCTGCTCAACGCCATGCTCCATGTGATCATGGAAGAGGGGCTGTACGACCAGCAATACGTCCAGGCCTTCACCGAGAACTTCGCCCAGTTGAAGGAGCACGTGAAGGCCTTCCCGCCCGAGGCGATGGCGCCGGAATGCGGCATCCCGGCCGCGAAGATCCGCGAAGTGGCGCGGCTCTATGCGCGCTCGCAGGCCTCGATCATCTTCTGGGGCATGGGCATCTCGCAGTCGATCCACGGCACCGACAATGCGCGCTGCCTGATCGCGCTGGCGCTGACGACGGGTCAGGTCGGCCAGCCCGGTACCGGGCTGCATCCCCTGCGCGGCCAGAACAACGTCCAGGGCGCCAGCGACGCGGGCCTGATCCCGATGGTCTTTCCCGACTACCGCTCGGTCGAGAATGCCGACATCCGCGGCGCCTTCGAGAAAGCCTGGGGCACCACGCTCGATCCCAAGCGCGGCCTGACCGTGGTCGAGATCGTCGGCGCGATCCTCAGGGACGAGATCCGCGCCATGTACATCATGGGCGAGAACCCGGCCATGTCGGACCCCGACGCGCATCACGCGCGCGAGGCGCTGGCCAAGCTCGAGCACCTGGTGGTGCAGGACATCTTCCTGACCGAGACGGCCTACTACGCCGACGTGGTGCTGCCGGCCTCGGCCTGGCCCGAGAAGGACGGCACGGTCACCAACACCAACCGCCAGGTCCAGAGGGGCCGGCGCGCCCTGCCGATGCCGGGCGAGGCGCGCCCGGACTGGGCGATCATCCAGCAGATCGCGCAAGGCGTGGGCCTCAGCTGGAACTACGCCGGGCCGCATGAGGTGTTCGCCGAGATGGCGGGCGTGATGCCCTCGCTCGCCAACATCACCTGGGACCGGCTGGAGCGCGAGAGCGCGGTCACCTATCCCTGTCCGGCGCCCGACCAGCCCGGGCGCGACATCGTCTTCGGCGACGGCTTTCCGACCGCCAGCAAGCGCGGCAAGCTGGTGCCGGCGATCTATCACGGGCCGGGCGAGCCCGTGGACGACGAATATCCGATGGTGTTGACCACCGGCCGCCAGCTCGAGCATTGGCACACCGGCGCCATGACGCGCCGCGCCTCGGTGCTCGACTCGATCGAACCGTCGGCGATCGCCTGCCTGTCGCCCGACGATCTCCAGCGCTTCGGCGTCAAGGGCGGCGACACGATCCGCGTGTCGACGCGGCGCGGCTCCATCGAACTGTCCGTGCGCGTCGACGGGGCCGTGCCCAGCGGCATGGTCTTCATCCCGTTCTGCTATGCCGAGGCGGCCGCCAACCTGCTGACCAGTCCGCAGCTCGATCCGCTCGGCAAGATCCCCGAGTTCAAGTACTGCGCCGCGCGCGTCGAGCGGGCGCCCGCCGCCGTGCGGGCGGCCGAGTAGCGCGGGCTAGCCGGGCGCGGCGGTCGCGCGCGCGGCCTCCTCGGCGCGCCGGAATTCGCGGTACATCTCCGCGAGCTTGCGCGGCTCGACCCCGAAATCCTGCACCACCATGATGTGGTCGACCTGCGTGCCGTCATGGGACAGCGGCACGCGCAGCACGCGGTAGCGGCGCGGTTGTCCCTCGCGGTTCGTGAACTGCAACAGCACGTGCTGGGGCTGCTTGTGGCGAAGCATCTCGCAGCAATCGTTCCACATCAGCTTGCCCTGGGCGCGGGGAACCAGGCCGAGCACCGAGCGCCCGGTCAGTTCGATGCCGTGGATAGTGCGGGCCTGGGTTCCGGCCAGGCGGTAGTGGAAGTCGGGCGGATTGCGGCAGACCTCGACGATCAGCAGGCGATGCAGGATCGGCCGCAGGTGCTCCGGGTCGACCTCCGCCCGGCTGGGCATGGCGCGCCTGCCGCGCGTTCGTTCCCACCACCGCAGCAGGAGCTGGAAGTCCGTCGCATCCGCGTCGGCCAGCGGCAGCCGGCAGAACTCGACGCCCTCGTCGCCAGCCGACAGGTCGAGTGGTTGCGGTTGCTCGCTCATCACAACCGATATAGGCCGAATCTCTTTACGATTTTCGAACGCAGCGAGCAAGGCACCCTAAGTTGCCGGTTTTTTCTGGCTTTGCCCGGGCGCAGGAACAAATGCCGCGCGAGAGCGCCCGTCAATTACTTGTGGTCTCCTGCTCTGCTTGCCGCTGCATTTATGGTCTTTTCGCCCGATTGTCTGTGAGTAAGTCAGGAAAGCCCGTAATTACAATGGATTGTCTTGTTTGCCTTAGCACATTGTTAAGGTTAACGGCCTACCGTGCGGTTCATCCGGCAGCGAACGGCCGGCCTGCGAAATTCCGATCGGTAGCGCCAAGCCATGACGGCGACGTCGCTACCGGGCCGGGCGCCATGAACGGCGCCCAGCCACGAGGGCACCAGGAAGGTCGTCCTTCGCAAACGGACGGCGGCGCATCATGACGGTGCTCCGCCGTTCTTGTTCCAGCGTCCCGCGCCTAGTGGTAGCGTTGGTTACGGTGTATCGCGCGGCCCCGCGGCCGCGCTGCCTGGATCGGGGGATCTCACCATGACCAATATCGACCGTCGCTTGTTCCTGGCCGCCCTTGGCTCCGCGTCCTTGATGGCCGCCGCGCCCCGCGCCTTCGCGCAGGCGGCCGCGGGGAAGGTGAAGCCGACAGCCGCCAGCGCACTGATCGTCGTCGACGTGCAGAATTGCTTCACGCCCGGCGGCAGCCTGGCCGTCAAGCAGGGCGACGAAATCGTGCCGGTGATCAACAAGATCGCCAAGGGATTCGAGAACGTCGTGATGACCCAGGACTGGCATACGCCGGGCCACATCTCCTTCGCCTCCGCGCATCCCGGCAAGAAGCCCTTCGAGCAGATCAAGCTGCCCTATGGACAGCAGACGCTGTGGCCCGACCACTGCGTCCAGGGCACGGACGGCGCGGCGCTGAACAAGGACCTGTCGATCCCGCAGGCGCAGCTCGTGATCCGCAAGGGCTTCCACAAGGACGTGGACAGCTACTCCGCCTTCAAGGAGGCCGACCGCAAGACCTCCACCGGGCTTGCCGAGTACCTCAAGGGCCGCGGCATCAACCGCGTGTTCGTGTGCGGGCTCGCGACGGACTTCTGCGTGGCGTGGACCGCGCTCGATGCGCGCAAGGCCGGCTTCCAGACCTACGTGATCGAAGACGCGTGCCGCGGCATCGACCTGAACGGCTCGGTCGCCAAGGCCTGGGCCGACATGAAGAAGGCGGGCGTGCGCCGTATCAAGTCGGACGACATCGCGGCCTGAACGCCGGCACGGCAATGATCGGCGAGCACAGCGTCCTTGTCGCGATCGACCTGCAATACGACTTCATGCCGGGCGGCAGCCTGGCGGTGCCGGACGGCGACGCGGTGGTGCCGGTCGTGAACCGCGTCGGGCGCCTGTTCGCCAACGTGGTGCTGACCCAGGACTGGCATCCGCCGGGCCACATCTCGTTCGCCTCGGCGCACCCCGGCAAGAAGCCGTTCGACACGGCGCAGCTCTCCTATGGCGCGCAGGTGCTGTGGCCCGACCACTGCGTGCAGGGCACGTCGGGCGCGGCGCTGCACGATGACCTCGCCCTCACGCAGGCCCAGCTCGTGATCCGCAAGGGATTTCACGCCGGGGTCGACAGCTACTCCGCGTTCTACGAAGCCGACCGGCGCACGCCGACGGGGCTCGCGGGCTACCTCAAGCAGCGCGGCCTGACCCGGGTGTTCCTGGTCGGGCTGGCGACGGATTTCTGCGTCTACTGGTCCGCGAAGGACGCGGTGGAGGCCGGATTCGAGGCCCTGGTGATCGAGGACGCCTGCCGGGGCATCGATCTCGGCGGCTCGCTGGCCCGGGCCTGGCGGGACATGGCGGCGGCCGGCGTGCGCCGCGTGTCGAGCGCGGATTTGATGCGATAGCACGGAACCGTCGCCGCCCCGGCGCGTTGCTATGCACGAGATGAGCCGACTTCCGCCGCCCAGCGACCGTTGGGCGTTGTTCCTCGATCTGGATGGCACCATCCTGGATCTGGCGGCGCGGCCCGATTTGGTCACGGCGCCGCCGGGCCTGGTTGCGATACTACGCGACATTGAGCGGGTGCTTGGCGGGGCGCTGGCGATCGTCAGCGGGCGGCCGATCGTCCAGATCGATGCTTTGCTGGCGCCGTGGCGTCCAGTCGCCGCGGGGGAGCACGGCGCGTTCTGCCGCTTGCCCTCTGGTCGCGTGGAATCCGCCGATCCACCGCTCTTGCCGATGGAATGGCGGAAGACGCTGGCGGGGCTCGCCATTCGCTACAGGGGGGTTCTGGTGGAGCAGAAGGAATCGGCGATCGCCGTCCACTACCGGCTTGCGCCGGGAACCGGGCCCGATCTGCAGGCGATTCTGCTCGACTTGATCGGCGCGAGCGGCGAATTCGTCCTGACTCCGGCCGACATGGCGTATGAAATCCGGCCGCGCGGCATCGACAAGGGCCTGGCGTTGCGCCGCCTGATGCGCGTAGCGCCGCTGGCCGGACGCGTGCCGGTCTTCATCGGCGACGACGTGACGGATGAGGACGGCATGCGCGCGGCCCATGCGATGGGCGGCCTTGGCATCCAGGTGGGCGCCTGCTTCGCCGAAGGGGCGGCGGGCGTGCGCGCCTGGCTGACCGCGGTCCTGGCGCAGCTGCGCGCGGGCGAATTGCGATGAAGCAGCTCGATCTGGCGGTGATCGGCAATTGCAACGTCGCGGGCATCATCGATGCCCATGGCCGGCATGTGTGGTTCTGCTTTCCCCGGCTGGATGGCGAGCCGATGTTCTCGGCACTGGTCGACGGCGCGGACCCGGAACAGGGATTCATGGACCTGATCCTGGCAAACCAGGTCCGCGCCGAGCAGCGCTATCTCCACAACACCGCGGTGCTCGAGACGGTGCTGACCGACAAGGCCGGGGCGGGGGTGCGCATCACCGACCTGGCGCCGCGGTTCAAGCGTTTCGGGCGCGTGTTCCGGCCGCCCATGCTGCTGCGCCGCATCGAGCCGTTCGGCGGCCATCCCCGCATCAAGATCCGCATCCGGCCGCGCTTCGGCTACGGCGCCGATACGCCGCACCGGCGCACCGGCAGCAACCACCTGCGCTACGTCGCGTCGGAGATGGCCGTGCGCGTCACGACCGACCTGGCGGTGTCCTACCTGGCGGAGGAGGTCGAGTTCACGCTCGACCGGCCTGGGCACCTGCTGATCGGGCCCGACGAAACCATGGCCGAGGCCCCGCATACGGTGGCGCGCGATTTCGTCGAGGAAACCGTTGCCTACTGGCAGGACTGGACGCGCTACCTGTCGGTGCCGTTCGAGTGGCAGTCCGCGGTGATCCGCGCGGCGATCACGCTCAAGCTTTGCAGCTTCGAGGAAACCGGCGGCATCGTCGCCGCGCTGACCACCTCAATTCCCGAGGCGGCCAACAGCGGCCGCAACTGGGACTACCGTTTCTGCTGGCTGCGCGACGCCTTCTTCACCGTCCTGGCGCTCAACAAGCTGGGCGCCACCAAGACGATGGAAGAATACGTGCGCTACTTGATGAACGCGGTGCTGTACGAGGAAGGCGAGAGCGCCACGCCGGTCTATCCGATCGTGCCGGGCACGCCGATGGCGGAATGGTCGGCAACGCATCTGCGTGGCTTCCGCGGCATGGGGCCGGTGCGCGTCGGCAATGCCGCCGTCGACCAGGTGCAGAACGACATCTACGGCTCGGTGGTTTTGGCGGCGAACCAGATGTTCTACGACCAGCGCCTGCCGCAGCCTGCGGGGATCGAGCTCTACCGCCAGCTCGAGCGCGTGGGCAAGAAGGCGATCGAGACCTGCTTCGAGCCCGATGCGGGCCTGTGGGAGTATCGCGGCCGCATGAAGGTGCACACCTTCTCCTCGGCCATGTGCTGGGCGGCCGTGAACGGCCTGCGCCGGGTCGCCAAGCGCCTGGGGCTGGAAGAGGAGCGCCAGCGCTGGGCGGTCGCCGGCGACCACATGCGCGCCACCATCCTCAAGCATGCGTGGCGACCCGACCGCAACAGCTTCGTGGCCAGCCTCGACGGCGACGGGCTGGACGCCTCGCTGCTGCTGCTGCCCGAGATCGGCATCATTGCGCCCACCGACGAGCGCTTCCTCGCCACGCTGGCCGCGATCGAGGGCGGGTTGCTGCATGACGGGCTGGTCTACCGCTACGACACGGAAGACGATTTCGGTCTGCCGGAGACCGCGTTCCTGGTCTGCACTTTCTGGTACATCGACGCGCTCGCGGCAGCGGGAATGCGCGAGAAGGCGCGCGGTCTGTTCGAGCGCGTGCTGGCCCTGCGCAACCATGTGGGGCTCTTGTCCGAGGATGTCGATCCGCGCAGCGGCGAGCTGTGGGGCAATTTCCCCCAGACCTATTCGCTTGTGGGCATGATCGTCAGCGCCATGCGGCTGAGCCGAAGCTGGGAGGACGGGCTGTGGCACGTCTAGTCCTGGCATCCAACCGCGTTCCCGCGGCGGCCGATCGCGGCGTGAAGTCGGGGGGCCTGGTCTCCGCGCTGGGCGAGGTGATCAGCGGCGGTCTGTGGTTCGGCTGGAGCGGCCAGGTCGCCAAGGGCGCTCCGACCAAGGCGCAGCTCCGCCGCGCGCGCGGCACGGTCTACGCCACGATCGACCTGACCCAGGAGCAGTACGACCGCTACTACGTGGGTTTCGCCAACTCCACCCTCTGGCCGCTGCTGCATTTCCGCCTGGGGCTGATGGAGTTCGATCGTGCGCAGTACGAGGCCTATCTGTCGGTCAACCGCGCCTTCGCCGCCGCGCTGGCGCCGCTGATCAAGCCGGGCGACATCGTGTGGGTGCACGACTATCACCTGATCCCGCTGGGCGGCTTCCTGCGCGAGCTGGGCATCACCAACAAGCTGGCCTTCTTCCTGCACGTCCCTTTCGTGCCGCCCAGCATGTACTCGGTGCTGCCGAAGGGTTCCGAGCTGCTGGCCGCGCTGTGCGCCTACGACCTGGTCGGCGTGCAAACCATCACCGATCTGCGCAACCTGCTGGATTGCGTGCGCGAGCTTTTGGGCCGGCCGGTGGACGACATGGGCCGCGTGCAGACCAACGGCCACCAGGCGCGCTTCGGCGCGTTTCCCATCGGCATCGACAGCGTGGGCTTCGCCCGGATGGCGGAGGAGAGCGCGGCCGGCGCCGACGGCAAGCGCCTCGGCGAAAGCCTCGGCAGGCGCGCCCTTGTGATGGGCGTGGACCGCCTGGACTATTCCAAGGGCCTGCCCAACCGGTTCGAGGGGTTCGCGCGCATGCTGGGGCGCTGGCCCGAATGGCGCTCGAAGGTGACCTACGTGCAGATCGCGGCGCGCTCGCGCGACGACGTTCCGCAGTACCGCACGATCCGCCGCGAGCTGGACCAGATGGCCGGGCGGATCAACGGCCGGTTCGGCGCCATCGACTGGGTGCCGCTGCGCTACCTGAACCGCCCCGTGCCGCGCGGCACGCTCGCGGGCTATTACCGCTTCGCGCGCGTGGGCCTGGTCACGCCCTTGCGCGACGGGATGAACCTTGTGGCCAAGGAATACGTCGCCGCGCAGGATCCGGAAAACCCGGGCATCCTGGTGCTGTCGCGCTTCGCCGGCGCGATGCACGAGCTGGGCGAGGCGCTGCTGGTCAATCCCTACGACCCGGACGAGATCGCCGAGGCGCTGGACACGGCGCTGCGCCTGCCGCTCGACGAGCGCCGCGAGCGCTGGCGGCGCATGTGGGATCGCATTCGCGAGGACGACGCGGCATCGTGGTGCCGCAACTTCCTGACCGTGCTCGCGGCTTGACGCGTCAGGCCCCGGCGGCGCGGTAATCCTTGTACCACTTGACGAAGCGCGGGATGCCCTGGTCGATCGGCACCTTGGGCTTGAAGCCGAGGTCGCGTTCGCTGGCGGAAATGTCGGCATAGGTCTCCGGCACGTCGCCGGGCTGCATCGGCTGCAGGTCCAGCTTCGCCTTCACGCCCAGCTCCTGCTCCAGGATGCCGATGAAGCGCAGCAGCTTCTCCGAGCGGTTGTTGCCCAGGTTGTAGACGCGATGCGGCGGCGTGGCAGGCCCGCCGTCGGGCGGCGGACGGTCGAGCGCGGCGACGATGCCCGCGACGATGTCGTCGATATAGGTGAAGTCGCGCTTCATCTCGCCTTTGTTGAACACCGGGATCGGCTCGCCCTTCAGGATGCGGTCGGCGAACAGGAAGGCCGCCATGTCCGGCCGGCCCCAGGGCCCGTACACGGTGAAGAAGCGCAGCCCCGTCAGCGGCAGGCGGAAAAGATGCGCATAGGACTGGCTCATCAGCTCGGTCGCCTTCTTGGTGGCGCCGTAGAGCGATACCGGCGTGTCGGTGCGGTCCTCGACCGAGAAGGGCAGCTTGGTGTTCGAGCCGTAGACCGACGAGGACGAGGCATAGACCATGTGCCGGCATCGCGGCAGGGCGCGGGCGAATTCGAGCAGCGCCAGGTGGCCGGTGCCGTTGCTGTCCATGTAGGCGAAGGGGTTTACCAGCGAGTAGCGCACCCCCGCCTGGGCGGCCAGGTGCACGATGCGGTCGATATCGGGATAGGTGTCCTTCAGCGACAGCACGACGCGATAGTCGGCGATGTTCATCTTCTGGAACGCGAAACCGTTGCGCCCCTGCAACCGCTGCAGCCGCGCCTGTTTCAGCCGCACGTCGTAATAGTCGTTTAGGTTGTCGATCCCGACCACGCGCTCGCCGCGGTCGAGCAGCGCCTGGGCCACGTGATGGCCGATGAAGCCGGCGACGCCGGTGACAAGGACGGTCATTGGGGAATCCGAAGCCACTCTGGGAGGCGCTTCGTATAGCCGCCTTCGGGCTTGAAATCACGCGGATTTGGCGGGGTCCGGGCGCGGCCGCCGCAAGCTTCGTTCGTGCGGCCCGGGCGCGTGGCAAGCTTCGTTCGGGCCCCTGGGGCGCGGCGCAGGCTTGCTGCCAATTGCAGGCCGCCGGGGTGTGGCGCATTGTCACGTCCCGGCGCAGCGATTACCTTCAACAGGAAACAAAATTGCGTCGCCCGTGGGGAGAGAAATGGCGCTAGCGGCGGTAAGCCTCGACGACAAATACGCTCTCGACACCGGTCGGGTGTTCCTGACCGGGACCCAGGCGCTGATCCGCCTGCCGATGATCCAGCGCCAGCGCGACGTGGCGGCCGGGCTCAATACGGCCTGCTTCATCTCGGGCTACCGCGGCTCGCCGCTGGGCAATCTCGACCTCGGCCTGTGGCAGGCCCGCAAGTTCCTGAAGAAGAACCACATCCATTTCCGCGCCGGCATCAACGAGGAACTGGCCGGCACCGCCGTCTGGGGCAGCCAGCAGCTCCGCCTGTTCCCCGGCGCCAAGTACGACGGGGTGTTCTCGATCTGGTACGGCAAGGGGCCGGGCGTCGACCGCTCGGGCGACGTGTTCAAGCACGGCAACGCGGCCGGGTCGGCCAAGAACGGCGGCGTGCTGGTGCTGGCGGGCGACGACCACACCT
>JADLEG010000113.1 GCA_020846275.1 Alphaproteobacteria bacterium | reverse complement strand
GTCGGCGTCGCTCTGCCTGGAGCGGGTGACGGGAATCGAACCCGCATAGCCAGCTTGGAAGGCTGGAGCTCTACCATTGAGCTACACCCGCGAACGGCTGCACCCGCTACCCCGTCGGTCGTGACGAAAGACATGCCCGATTTGCAGAGCGGCAGTGGTGGAGGGGGTTGGATTTGAACCAACGTAGGCTGACGCCAACGGATTTACAGTCCGTCCCCTTTAGCCGCTCGGGCACCCCTCCGCCAGACGCAGCCGCGCCGCGGTGACGGTGCAGCGAACTTCTAATCCCTTGACCTCGCTCGTAAAAACGACAAAGGACGCGCAAACAACCCCGCCGCCTCTCCGGTGGAAAATCCGGGCGCAGAGGTCGTTTTCGCATCAAACCCAGGCATGATAGTAAGCATCGCCATGGCAAAGCGCAAGCGCCCTTTCCAATCGGGACAACCCATTAGGGCGGCTTCGACCGCCCCGGCCGGCGGCCCGGCGGCGGGCCGAGCGAGAACCGGCGAAACGGGCCCCGGCCCTTCCGGCGCGGGCCCGGCCTATTGGATCTACGGCACCCACGCGGTCCACGCCGCCCTGGCAAACCCGCGGCGCCGCATCCGGCGCCTGCTGATGGCGCGCGAGACGGTCGCGGGACCCCGGCCGCCGGGCCCGCCGCAGGTCCAGGCCGAGATCGTCGAGCGGACGGCGCTGGACCGCGCCGTGCCGGCCGGCGCGGTGCACCAGGGCATCGCCGTGCTGGTCGAGCCGCTGGAGGAACTGGACCTCGACGAGGTGCTGGATGGGCTGGCCGGGGCCCAGAGCGCCACGATCCTGCTGCTCGACCAGGTGACCGACCCGCAGAATATCGGCGCCGTGATGCGCTCGGCCGCGGCGCTGGGCGCCGCGGCCGTGATCGTGCCCCGTCACCACGCCCCCCAGGTCACCGGGGCGCTGGCCAAGGCGGCCTCGGGCGCGCTGGAACATGTCGCGCTGGTCCGGGTCGGCAACATCGCCCAGGCGATCGAACGCCTGAAGGAATCGCGCTTCTGGTGCGTGGCGCTGGAAGGCGAGGCCGGGCAGGACCTGGCGGCGGTCGACCTTTCCGGCCGGGTCGCCCTGGCGCTGGGCGCCGAGGGCCCGGGGCTGCGGCGGCTGACCCGCGAGCGCTGCGACCTGGCCGCGCGCCTGCCCACCGCCGGCCCGATCGCGCATCTGAATGTTTCGAACGCCGCCGCCGTCGCCTTATATGAGTGCGCGCGCCAGCGCGGCGCCGCCAGCAAAGGGGGAGGAACGAAATGAAGATCGCCTGCGCGGGCCTGCGCGTCGTCGTCACCGCGGGGGCCGCGGGGATTGGCCGCGCCATCGCCGAGACCCTGCTCGATGCCGGCGCGCGCGTGCATATCTGCGACGTCGATCCGGCGGCGATGGACCGGGCGCGCCAGGAGCTGCCGGGCATCGGCGTCACCCCCGCCGACGTGTCCGAGCCGGCGGACGTCGACAAGCTGTTCGCCGAGGCCAAGGCCACGCTGGGCGGGCTCGACGCCTTGATCAACAACGCGGGCATCGCCGGGCCGACCCTGCCGATCGAGGACATCGAGCCCAAGGACTGGAACCGCACGCTGGCGATCAACCTGACCGGCCAGTATCTCTGCGCCCGGCGCGCCGTGCCGTTGCTGAAGGCGGGCGGCGGCGGATCGATCGTGATGATGTCCTCGGCCGCCGGGCGCTTCGGCTATCCGTTGCGCAGCCCCTATGCCGCGACCAAATGGGCGACGATCGGCCTGACCGAGACGCTCGCGATGGAGCTGGGCGAACACAAGATCCGCGTCAACGCGATCTGCCCGGGCATCGTGGCCGGTCCGCGCATCGACGCGGTGATCGGCGCCAAGGCCAAGGCGCGCGGCATGACGTTCGAGGAGATGCGCGAGCGCTATCTCGGCCTCGCCTCGATGCACACGATGGTGTCGGCCCAGGACATCGCCAACATGGTGCTCTACCTGGTCAGCGACGTGGGCCGTACGATTTCGGGCCAGGCCCTGTCGATCGACGGCAATCTGGAAAGCCTGAAGGCCTGAGCGATGTCGGGCGCGGCAGGCCTGCGCCAGTCCTGGACCGCCATCGTATCGGGCGCGTGGCTGCGGCCGCGCGAGCTTGCCTGGCCGGTGCCCTATATCGCCAGCGCCGGCATCATCGCGCTGGCGACCGCGGCGGCCTTCGTCGCCAACCAGTACGGGCTGAAGCACGTCTCGGCGCCCCTCCTGGCCGCGGTGACCCTGAACGCGATCCTGTGGGGCGTGACGCCGTCGCTGCTGTCGGCGGTGCTGTGCGTCGGAATCGAGGTCGGGCTGTTCTACGCGCCGAACTACGATGCGCGCGTCGTCGCGCTGGACGGGCTGGTCGACCTGGTCGGATTTTCCGTGCTGGCGGTGGTCGTCAGCGACCTGGTGGCGCAGTTGCGCCGCCATGCCAGCGACGCCGAGCAGCGCGAAACGGCGACGGCCAATCTGCACGCCTTCAGCCGCAAGCTGGGCGGCATGGCCGATGCCGGGGGCCTGTACCTGGCCGCGATCGAGCACCTGGAGCAGCAGACCGGCCGCGGCATCCTGCTGTTCCTGCCCGACCGTGGCGAACTGGTCGTCCTGGCGGGCCGCATGTACGACCGGATGGTGCCGGAATCGGTGCAGGCCCGCGCGCGCGCGCTGTGGGACGACCGGGCGAACCTGGCCGAGGACGAGGAGATCGAGGTCGAGGGCTGGCAGCTGCAGGTGCTGCGGACCTGGCGCGGTCCCACCGCGCTGCTCGGCATCGCCGGCGGCGAATTGTCCGAAGAGTCCCTCGAAGGGCTGAACCCGCTGTTCGACCTGGTCGCCGTCGCGATCGAGCGGACGCTGCTGGCCCGCGCGATCGAGGACACCCGCGTCAAGGAGGCGCGCGACCGGCTGCACGAGGCGCTGATCAATTCGGTTTCGCACAGCCTGCAGACGCCGCTGGCCGTCATCATCGGTTCCGCCACCTCGCTGCAGAGCTTCGCCAGCCTGCACGCCGGCAAGGCGGAAGCCGAGCTGGTCGCGACGATCCGCGAGGAGGCCGAGCGCCTGGAACGCCTGGTCGGGAAGATCCTGCAGATGACGCGCATCCGCGCCGGCGCCATCGCGCCCAAGCTCGAGCTGGTGGAGCTGCCCGATATCGTCAACTCCGCGCTGCGGCGGGTGCGCCGCGCGGTTGGCGGGCATTCGATCGCGCTCGAGCTGCCCCGCGACCTGCCGATGCTGCGGCTGGACCTCTTCCTGATGGAGGAGGCGCTGGCGAACCTGCTGGAAAACGCCGCCAAGTATGCGCCCCGCGGCACCCGCATCGGCGTGCGGGCGGCGGTCGAGGGCGGGCGGCTGCTGATCGACGTCGCCGACCAGGGGCCGGGCATCCCGGTCGCGGCGCTGGCGCATCTGTTCGAGCCCTTCTTCCGCGCCGGCGCGCCGGACAGCTCGCCGCCCGGCACCGGCCTCGGCCTTGCCATCTGCCGCGCCTTCGTCGAGGCCAATGGCGGCACCGTCGGGGTGAAGTCGGTCGGGCCGCCGGGCGCGGTCTTCCGGATAAGCCTGCCGATCCCGCGCGACGCCCTCGCCGAGCCGGGCGAAATCGCCCTCAGCGAGGCGTCCGATGGCTGACATCATCGGATCCATCCTGGTGGTCGACGACGAGCCGCAGATCAGGCGCTTCCTGCGCGCCGGCCTGTCGGTCCACGGCTACGCCCTGTCGGAGGTCGCCAGCGGCGAGGAGGCGCTGCGCGTGATCCCGCGCGACCAGCCCGATCTGGTGGTGCTCGACCTCGGACTTCCCGACATGGACGGGATGGAAGTGCTGCGCCGGCTGCGGGAATGGTCGCAGGTGCCGGTCATCGTGCTGTCCGTGCGCAGCCAGGAGCGCGAGAAGGTGCGCGCGCTGGAAGCCGGCGCCGACGACTATGTCAGCAAACCCTTCGGCATGGCCGAGTTCGTGGCGCGCATCCGCAGCGCGCTGCGCCGCCGCCTGCGCGAAACCGCGCCCGAGCCCGTCTACACGGTCGGCAAGCTGAAGATCGATCTGGCGCGGCGCATGGTCACGCGCGACGGGCAACAGGTCCGCCTGTCGCCCAAGGAATACCAGTTGCTGCGCCTGCTGGCGCTGCACGCGGGCAAGGTCGTCACCCATCGCCAGCTGCTGACCGAGATCTGGGGCCCGGCCTATGGCGAGCACGTGCAGTACCTGCGGGTCTTCGTGCGCAAGTTGCGCAGCCGGCTGGAGGCCGATCCCAACCGCCCCGACTATCTGGTGACCGAGCTGGGGGTCGGCTACCGCCTGGTCGCGCCGGACCAGTTCCACGAGTCTGCCTGACGGGCGCGTCCGCCGTTGCGTGTTTATGCAACGTTAATGCGATTCCCAATGCACCTGCCTTGAACCGTAACGCAATCTGCACGGAGTATGGGCGGGCTGTGGAAAAGCCATGGCTTGTTGGGGGGAGCCGTCGCTGGCCCGGGTCAACCGGACGTGGCGGCCAAGTTCAGGGCGGGCCGGACCGCCTGCATTAACGGGAGGGACATCAATGGTTTCCAGGGCCGCAACGGCGCCCATGGGCGCGGGCCGCCTGGTGTCGGCTGCCGAGGAGCGCAAGGTCATCTTTGCCTCTTCGCTCGGCACCGTCTTCGAGTGGTACGACTTCTATCTCTACGCGACGCTGGCGCCGTTCTTCGCGGCGCTGTTCTTCCCGCCGGGCAATGACACGGCGGCCCTCTTGTCCGCGTTCGCGGCCTATGCGGCGGGATTCCTGGTGCGTCCGTTCGGCGCGGTGCTGTTCGGCCGCATCGGCGACCTGGTGGGCCGCAAGTACACCTTCCTGGTCACCATCCTGGTGATGGGCGGCTCGACCTTCGCGGTCGGGCTGTTGCCGACCTACGCGAGCGTCGGCTGGCTGGCGCCGATCCTGATGGTGAGCCTGCGCCTGCTGCAGGGCCTGGCGCTGGGCGGCGAATACGGCGGCGCGGCGACCTACGTGGCCGAGCATGCCGCGCCCGGCAAGCGCGGCTATGCGACCAGCTGGATCCAGACCACCGCGACCCTCGGCTTCTTCCTGTCGCTGCTGGTGATCGGCGGCTGCCGCAGCTGGATCGAGCCCAAGGTGTTCGCCGAATGGGGCTGGCGCCTGCCGTTCCTGGTCTCGCTGATCCTGCTGATCTTCTCGGTCTACATCCGGATGAAGCTGAACGAGTCGCCCGTCTTCCAGCGCATGAAGGAAGAAGGCCGCGGCTCGAAAGCGCCGTTGACCGAGAGCTTCTTCCACTATCCGAACAACAAGTACGTGCTGCTGGCGCTCCTGGGCGCCACGGCGGGCCAGGGCGTGGTGTGGTACACGGGGCAGTTCTACGCCCTGTTCTTCCTCACCATCACCCTTAAGGTCGACTACCTGACCGCCTACACGCTGATCGCCATCTCGCTGCTCATCGGCACGCCGTTCTTCATCGTGTTCGGTGCGCTGTCGGACAAGATCGGCCGGCTGAAGATCATCCTGGCCGGCTGCATCCTGGCGGTCGTGACGTACTTCCCGTTGTTCCAGGGCATGACGCACTACGCCAACCCTGACCTCGAGAAGTTCGCGGCCTCGACGCCGATCACCGTGGCGGCAACGGACTGCAACTTCCACATCTTCGTCGGGCCGTGGTCCAAGTTCACGGAATGCGACCGGGCGAAGGACTTCCTGACCAAGTCGGGCCTGTCGTTCAAGTCGGTTCCCGCCGAGGCAGGCAAGCCCGTGGTCGTCACCATCGGCAGCACCAAGCTGGAAGGCTTCGACGCCAAGGACGGCGCGGCGAAGTACGGCGCGGCGCTGAAGGCGGCTGGCTACCCGGCGGCGGCCGACAAGGCGAAGATCAACTATCCGATGACGCTGCTGCTGCTCGTCATCATGGTGATCTACGTGACGATGGTGTACGGCCCGATCGCGGCCTTCCTGGTCGAGCTGTTCCCGACCAAGATCCGCTACACCTCGATGTCGTTGCCCTACCACATCGGCAACGGCTGGTTCGGCGGCATGCTGCCGCTGCTGGCCACCGCGCTGGTGGCCTGGTCGGGCGACATCTACTACGGGCTTTGGTACCCGATCGGTATCTCCGTCATGACGATCGTCGTGGGCTGGTTGTTCCTCAAGGACAACATGCACGCCGACATCCATCGCTAGGAGACTGCCGAAATCGTCAGGGCGCCGGGACACCGTCCCGGCGCCCTTTTTCTTTTCAGAGGCCCGGATGCGCGCCGGGCGGGGACGCGGGACCCAGCCCGAGGAACTGCGGCACGCCGAGCGCGGGGTGGTCGATCCGCAGCATGTCGGCCTGGAAGACGCGGCGGACCAGGTCCGGCGCCAGCGCCTCGGCGGGCCGCGCGTCGGCCGCCACCCGGCCTTCGCTCAGCACGATCAGCCGGTCGACATAGAGCGCGGCCAGATTGAGGTCGTGCAGCGCGCAGAGCACGCCGACGCCCCGTGCGGCGAGCGCGCGCATCACGGTCAGGCACGACGCCTGGTGATTGATGTCGAGGCTGGCGGTCGGCTCGTCCGCCAGCAGGTAGCGCGCCTGCGCCGTCTCGCCATCGATCTGCGCGAGCGCCCGGGCGAGCATGCAGCGCTGCTGCTCGCCGCCCGACAGCGTGGTGAAGGCCCGCCCGGCCAGCGCCATCACGTCGGCCTGGACCAGGGCCGCGTCGACCGCGCGCCGATCCTCCTGGCGGCGGCCGCGCCCGCGATGCGGGTAGCGCCCCAGCTCGACCACCTGGCGTGCGGTGAAGGCGAAATCGAGCCGTGTCGCCTGCGGCACCACCGCCAGGCGGCGCGCGCGCGCGTCGGCATCGAGCGCGCCGATCGGCGTGCCGTCGATAGCGACCGCACCCGCCGCCGGCCGCAACTCGCCGGCGAGCGCCGCGATCAGCGTGGACTTGCCGGCGCCGTTCGGGCCGACGATTCCCACCACCTCGCCGGGCACGATCGCCACGTCGACGCGGTCCAGCACCGTGCGGTCGCCGCGCCGTATGCCGAGGTTGCACGCCGCCAGCATCGCTAGCCCGCCCGCCGCAGCAGCAGCCACAGGAAGAACGGACCGCCGATCAGGGCCGTCACCAGGCCGATCGGCAGTTCCGCCGGCGCCACCACCATGCGCGCGGCGATGTCGGACACCAGCAGCAGGATCGCCCCGCCCAGCGCTGCGGCCGGCAACAGGGCGCGATGCGCCGGTCCGATCAGCAGGCGCACGACGTGCGGCGCCACGATGCCGATGAAGCCGATCACCCCGGTCAGCGCCACCGCCGCGCCGACGCCCAGCGCCACGCCCACGCTGGCGCGCCGGCGCACCGCTTCGGGATCGATGCCGAGATGACCGGCCTCGCGCTCGCCCAGCAACAGCACGTCGAGCCGCCGGGCCAGCGGCAGCAGCAGCACCGGCGACAGCAGCAGCGGCACCAGCGCCGGCAGCATCGCGCTCCATGCGCCGTGGCCGAGGCTGCCCATGGTCCAGAAGGTGATCATGCGGAGCTGGGATTCGCCGCTCATGAAGGTGAAGAAGCCGGTCAGCGCGCCGGCCATGGCGTTCACCGCGATGCCGGCGAGCAGCATGGTCATGGGCCGGAGCGCGCCGGCCTGGCGCGCCACGGCATAGACGAAGGCGGTCGCCCCGAGCCCGCAAAGGAACGCCATGCCGGGTTGCAGCCAGGGGATGAGCGCGCGCGGCAGGAGATCGGGCATGCGCTCGCCCAGCACGATCATGCCGACCGCCCCGACCGCGGCGCCGCTGGACACGCCCAGCACGCCCGGATCGGCCAGCGGATTGCGGAACAGGCCCTGCATCACTGCGCCGGCCAGCGCCAGCACCCCGCCGGCCACGATCGCCAGCGCGATGCGGGGCAGGCGGATGGTCAGCAGCACGGCCGCGTCGACCGCGCTTTCGGCCGGCGGCGCACGGCCGGCCAGCACGTCCTGGAGGATCGCCGCGATGCGGGCGGGCGCGATGGCGAAGGGGCCGACGCCGAGGGCGACGATCACCGCGGCGACCAGGCACGCGGCCAGCGCGGCGAGCAGCGCGCCGGGGCCCAGCCGTCGGCGGCGCGCCGGCGCCGCGTGTCCGAGCGCGACCGTCACGGCGCCCCGCCGGGCAGCGCCAGGCCGGGATGAAGCCGGCGCGCCAGATCGGCCGCGGCCTGCGGCGCGCGCGGTCCGAAGCCCAGCAGGTAGGCCATCTCCATGACGACCACGCGGCCGGACCGCCCGGCGGGGGTAAGCGCGATCTGCGGCACCTTGAGCGCCTTGTCGAGCCCGCCCATCGCATCGACGCCGTGCGAGGGCAGCAGGATGACGTCGGGCGCGCTCGCCACCGCGGCTTCGGCCGTGATCGGCTTGTAGCCGGCGTAGCCGTCGATCGCGAGCTTGCCGCCGGCAAGCGCGATGATCGACTCGGCGGCCGTCTCGCGCCCCGCCGCCATCAGGCTGTCGGCGGTATTGGCCAGCACGAACAGCACGCGCGGCGTATCGTTGCGCGCCGCCAGCGCGCGGGCGAGCGCGGCGAACTCAGCGTCGACCTTTTGCGCCAGGTCGCGCCCGTCGACCGGCCGGCCGATCGCATCGCCGACGATGCGGATCGATTCCAGCACCGTGGCCGGGGAATGGCCCTGGGGCATCACCACCACCGGCAGCCCGGTGCCCCGCAGCTGCGCCAGCGCGGCCGGCGGCCCGGCATCCGCGGTGATCAGCAGCACGCCCGGCCGGAGCGACAGCACGCCTTCGGCCGACAGGGAGCGCATGTAGCCGACCTGGGGCAGGCCGCGGAGCCGGGGCGGGTACTGGCTGCTGCTGTCGACCGCCACCAGCCGGTCGGCCGCGCCCAGGGCCGCCACGGTCTCGCTGACCGCCGGGCCGATCGCGACGATGCGCTCGACCTCGGCCGACGCGGCCGCGCCCGCGCCGAAGGCGAGCGCAGCCGCCAGCAGGGCGGCGCGGGCCCGGGCTTTTGGCATCAGGCGCCGCTCGCGGACCTGCTGTCGCCGGCGAGGCCATGCGCCAGGGCATGCCAGGCGGCATCCTCGGGCTGGCCCGGCTTGCGCTTGCCGAACAGCAGCGCGATGTTCTCGCCCGACGCATCGAACAGCTCGAGCGAGGTGACCGGTCCGTCGCTGGTCGGCTTGGTCACCACCCAGGACGACGCGACCGCGGTTTCGCGCAGATGCAGATTGAAGCCGGGATCGAGCACGTTGAACCACGGGCCGGTCGCGCACAGCGCCTTGACCGGGCCGGTGTGGATCTGGATGCAGCCAGCATTGCCCACGAAGACCATGATCGGCAGGTCGCGCGCTCCCGCCGCCTCCAGCGTGGCGCGCAGCGAGGCGTTGGCGACCGGCCGCGCGCGGTCGGGGCCGGCCAATCGCAACGCCTGCGTGCGCGCCAGCTTGTGCTTGCGCAGCATCGGGAAGAACTCGTGCGTATCCTTCAGCGCGTCCCAGGCCGCGACGAAGGCCGGCACGTCGATCGCGCCGTCGGCCAGCGGCGGCGTCACGGGCGCGGCCGGCTCGGCCGCGGGGGCCGCCTGCTCGGCATGGCGGAACTGCTCGACCAGCGCCGCGTAGCGGTCCATGTCGCTGTTGGCATTCATGTAGACCTTGTGCACCGCACCGCCATGGCGGTCGAAGAACTGCAAGCTGTGGCGGACCAGGTCGCCGGTCGCCTCGCGGACCGCGAAGCCATGCTTCCATTGCGCCAGGAACAGCCGCAGGTCGATGTCCGCGCCCAGCACCAGCCCGTGCGGGCCGCCGACCTCGACATTCTCGTAGACGCCGGTCTTCTCGTGGACCGCGTGCTCGTTGCGCGTCAGCGCCATCACCTGCCCGAGGCCCGGCAGGGCGCGGATGACGTCGGCCCAGGCACCGCAAAGCCGTGTCGCGCCCTGGCCGAGGTTGAGCGCGACCAGTTCCATCTCGCTGACCCCCAGGCGCTGGGCGGCATCGCGGATGCGCAGCTTGGGTTCGTTCGCCTTGAGTGCCGCCAGACGGTCGGTCAGCGCGGCCGAGGGGGCGCGCGCGGGTTCGGGCATATCCATGGTCTCGTTTCCTTTCCTTGGCTCTCTCACCGCTCTCGAAAAACCATGCCGCAGTCGCGCGAACGCCCGCCGGCCGTCAGGCGGGCGGGCGTGGCGCGCAGCAGCGGCGCTATCGTGCGCGACGTCACCATCTGAACGTCGCGTTGATGAAGAAGGTCCGGCCGGGCTGGCTCAGCCGCTGGATCTGCGTTTCGTTGTTGGCGAGCACCCCCACCACGTCGCGCGAAACCCAGTATTTGTGGTCGAGGATGTTCTGCACCCCGGCGTTGATGCTGAAATCGGGCATCATCTCGTAGTAGCCGGTGAGATCGGCGATGGCGTAGCCGGGCGCGCGGAAATAGGTCGGGTCGCTGACCCGGTCGTGCTGAAAGGCCTTCTTGCCGGTGAGCTGCGCGCCCCAGCCGTCGGCGTTGTCGTAGCGCGCGCCGCCCACGAAGGTCACCGGCGCCACCGAGTCGAGCGGCCGGTTGGTGTCGTAGTTGGTGCCGCGCGCAAAGGCCGCGGACCCGAACAGCGCCCATTCCGGCCGGAAGCGCCACTCGCCCTTGCTCTCGATGCCGTAGATGTGGACGCTGGTGATGTTGCGCGACTGGAACTGCAGCAAGCCCTGCGGCGTGGTGCCGACCTGCAGGAAGTCGATGTAGTCGGTGAAGAAATTGTAGAACGCGCCGATCGAGAAGCTGCTGCCGTCGGAATACTTGCCGCGCAGGCCGCCCTCAATCGTGTCGCTCGATTCCGGGCGCACCGCGAAATTGGGCAGGATCTCGTAGAACTGCACGTTGTTGCGGTAGGCGGTGTTGGTGTCGTCGTAGGTGGGATTGCGAAAGCCGTGCGCGTACTGCGCATAGGTCAGGTAGTTGTTGTCCACCTTGTAGGTGGCGCCCACCTTCGGCGTGATCGAGAAGCTGTCGACCGGCGTCACCTGGGCGTTGTTGAGGTTGGTGTTGCGGAAGCTCTGGTCGGTGTTGGGATAGAGCGAGAACCAGTCGAACCGCACGGCCGGCGTGATGGTCAGGCGCTCCCACTTGATCTCGTCCTGCGCGTAGGCGCCGGTCTTGAGAACGGCGGAATCGGGAAACGACTTGTTGGGGAAGAGCTCGCCCGACACGCTGTTCGTCACCGCCCCGGTGGTCAGGTTGACCTCGTAGCGGTCGCGCGGACGGCGCGTCGTGGTGTAGGTCGTCTCGGTTCCGTAGGTGAAGTTCTGGCGCACCGGCCCGGTATCGAGATGGCTGGCGAACTGCACCTCGACCCCGTCGATCAGCTGGCGGTAGTCGAAGTCCGAGGACTGGTAGCGGAGCTGCGTCGAGCCGAACGGCAGGCGGATGGCCTCGCGGTCCTCGTCGCGCGTCACCCGCGTGACATAGGTGCGCGCCAGCACGGAATCCACGAAGTACAAGGGCGCGTTGTGCGTGTACTCGGCCGCGACGCGGAAGCGCTCGGTCGTGTCGTCGGCCCGCGAATCGAGGAAAGCGGAGGCCGTCGTCGTCGCCCGGAAGTTCAGGTCGGACAGCACGTCGGTGCGGGCGCGCCGGTGCAGGAACTCGCCGGTGAATCGCAGGCGATCCTCCGGGGTGATGTTGAGGTCAAGCTTGCCGAGGAAGCTATCCTGCTCGATCTTCTGCGGGTTCCACGAGGCGCTGCCGCCGGGCACGGTCCCGCGGGGCTTCACCTCGTCGCCGTCGCGGCGCGTGGCGACGACCAGCGCCTCGGCGATGCCGAACCGGCCCGCCGTGGTCACGGTTTCGGAGAAGCTGCCGTCGACGCTCTCGTAGCCGCTCTTGGCGCCGACGAACCAGTCCTTGCCCACGAGGTCGAGGTAGTCGCGCGCGTCCTTGGTGACATAGGCGACCACGCCGCCCATCGCATCGCTGCCATAGAGCGCCGAGGAAGGGCCGCGCACCAGCTCGACCCGCTTCAGCGTGTCGAAGTCGACGAAATCGCGCGAGTAGAGCGCGGGGCCGCCGACGAACGAGCCGGGCATGTCGGGCAAAAGCGTGCCGTCGATCATCATCAACACGCGGTTTTCGCCCAGGCCGCGGATCGTGTAGCCGGTCTGGCCGAAGCGCGAGGGCTGGTTGCCGACCTCGATGCCCGGCTCCAGCCGGACCAGGTCGCGCATCGACTCGACGTTGCGGCGCTCCATGTCCTTCTGGTCGAAGATGGTCACGACCGACGGCACCTCGAACACCTTTGCATCGGTGCGCGTGGCGTACGACGTGACCGCGTCCATCTCGGTCGCCGGCGGCGCGGCGGTGGTTTGGATAGCGGCCCGTTGGGTATCGGGCGCCGGCCCCTGCTGCGCCAGCGCGGGACTGCAGGCCAGGATCGTCAACAACGAACAACGCCAGGAAATCGCCATCGAATGCCCCTAGAGGAAACGCGCGTTGAACGTGCATTCCTGGCTGGCATTCGAGCGCCGTCGGCGCTGTCGGCTGGCTAGGTCGCGGGTCGGCGGAGCGAACGCATGGTCATGGCATCACCCCCCGGCAGAAGCCGAGGACCGACCAGCCGACCGCCCGAAAAAGCTCCGTTCTCGCCCGGGCCCGAGAGTCATAGCGCAGCAAAGTTGCCATTGCAAGTCATTCGCAATAACGCCATGATATCCGCGCAACTTGTTGCAAAAATGCCTGACCCTGGCACGGTAGGTGAGCTTGCGGACGCTGCACGCTCTATCAGGTCTCGCGCTGATCGCAGCCGGGGTTGCCGGCGCGCCCGGTCTTGCCTGGGCGGCGCCGCCGGTTTCGGTCGTGTTCGTCGATCCTGGGGCCTATATCGACGTGCGCCAGTTCGGCGCCGGGCGACTGGGGGCGGATCAGGCGGTGTTGCGCCGACTGCGGACGCATTTCGAGCGCCTCGGCGAGCGCCGGCTTGCGCCGGGCCAGTCCCTGGTCCTCGAAGTGCTGCAAATCGACCTGGCGGGCTACCGGCGCACCGGCCGGACCGCGGATGCCGCACGCATCGCGACCGAGGCGGACTGGCCAAGCCTGCGGCTGCACTATGTGCTGAGCGAAGGCGGCGTTGTCGTGCTGGATGCGACCGAGACGGTGGCCGACACCAACTACCTGCGCCACGGCGGCCCGTATGCGAACGATTCGCTGCGCTACGAGAAGCGCATGCTCGACGACTGGTTTCAGGCGCGGATCATGGAGCGCCGCGCACCGCCGCCGTGACGGCGGAGCGCCTGCACCGCTCTTAACCAAGGCGGCGCGCCGCCTTCAACCCTGGATAGGGCTTGGACGGCCGCCGGATCGTTGCTACAAGGAAATCGGCAAGACCGCTGGCGCCGGCGTAGCTCAGTTGGTAGAGCAACCGCCTTGTAAGCGGTAGGTCGCGGGTTCAACTCCTGCCGCCGGCACCAATCGCGGCGGGTGGAGCAGCGGGAACGGCGCAGGCAGTAGTCGCGAGGGACGGAGGCAGCATGCTGAAGGGCCAGGCGCAGGAACCGAGGGTCGTCGTCCCGAGGATTGCCAAGTACGGCATCGGCCAGATCGTGAAGCACCGCTTCTATCCGTTCCGCGGCGTCATCTACGACGTCGATCCGGTCTTCAACAATACCGACGCGTGGTACAACGCGATTCCCGCCGCGATGCGCCCGCGCAAGGACCAGCCCTTCTACCATCTCTATGCCGAGAACGAGAAGGGTCCCTACGAGGCCTATGTCAGCGAGCAGAACCTGTTGCCGGATTCCGAGGGCGGAGCGATCAAGCATCCGATGATCGCACAGATCTTCGGCGAGCAGATCGTCGAAGGCTGCTACCGTCCGCGCCCGCAGACGATCCAGAAGCTGTTCAACTAGCCCCGCCGCTTCCTCCTCGCGGGCGCCCGCCGCCGGCCTGGGGGCCGGAACCCTTGCGCGCGCTGTGGCGTTTTCCGGGCGTCGGGCCTGCGCGATCCTGCGCGGGCCTAAAGCTGCTAGGAGGAGCACACACCATGAATCAGCAGACTCTCGCCACCAACGAGACGAACACGCTGATCGCCGCCGACAGGGTGGAAGGTACCGAGGTCTACAATCCGGCCGGCGAGCACCTGGGCGAAATCGACAACGTCATGATCGACAAGGTGTCGGGCAAGGTTGCCTACGCCGTCATGTCGTTCGGCGGCTTCCTCGGGATCGGCGAGCGCTATCATCCGATGCCGTGGAGCCTGCTGAAGTACGATACCGGCAAGGGCGGCTATGTCGTCAACCTGGACAAGCGCACGCTGACCGGCGCGCCGAACTACGAATCGGACGACCTGCCGAACTACGCGGACCGCAACTGGGGCAAGAAGGTCCACGACTACTACGGCGTCGCGCCGTACTGGTACTGATCTTTCGCGGCGGCGCGGGCGGGGCGATTTCCTCGCTCGCGTCATCGTCCCTTCCAGCGCGATTCAGCCGACCCGCCTTGTGCGCGGCGACTCCAGCAGCGCCCTGATGTGATCGGGGACGGATAGCCCGCCCCGGACCTTGGCCAGGAGCCCGGCCTCCGCCTTCTTCACGTCTTCGAGTTTCGCCGCCACGCGCGCGGCATCGGCACGCGGAACGATGACGACCCCGTCGCGATCGGCCGCGACGATGTCGCCCGCCTCGACGCTGCGGCCGCCGATCACGATCGGCAGTCCGACCGTGCCCGGGCCGCTGCGCGCCGGCGAGTTGGGGCTGACGCCGCGTGAATAGACCGGCAGCCCCACTTCCATGAGTCCCGCCACGTCGCGGACCAGCCCGTCCGTCACGACGCCGATGGCGCCCGCGTTCTTGGCCATGCCCAGGAGGAGGTCGCCGATCAGCGCGCAGCCCGTGTGCGCCTCGGTCGCCGCGACGATCACGTCCCCGGGCTTGGCGATGGCCACCGCGCCGAACACCGCCAAATTGTCCGCCGGACCGCAGAAGCAGGTGACCGCGGGGCCCAGGATCATCGGCGCCGGGCCGGGGACGCAGGCCTCCGGCAGCGCCTTGATGCGCCAGTCGAGCGCCCCCGTGCCGTCCATGCAGTCGACCAGATAACCCACCGGCACGCTTTTCAGCCTGGCGATGACGTCCGGCGCGGGCCGCGTGAAATCGGCGCGTAGCGTCAGGATCGGCGCTTCCTCGATCATCCTCGTACTTCCCCTTGGAAGGCGGATCAGCGATTGTTCTGGCCGAACCGCCGCAGCATGTTCATCGCGATGCCGGCATCTTCGCCGGTCGCCGCCCTTTCTTCGATCCGGCGTAGAAAATCGCTGAAGCCGGGCTCGCCCGCAAGGTCGCGGTGCGGCGCGGATCGCACGCGATCCGCTTCAGCAGCGTGTCGACCGCGGCCGCGGGCCCCTCGATCGTCTGGATGAAGTTGCCCGACCGGTAGAGCAGCATGCCGGTGATGCCGGCGGCTTCGTTGTCCCGCCGCGCGCGCCGCAGCAGCTCCAGCAGTTCCTGCGGGGTGAACGGCGCGACCGCAGAGCTGACGTAGACGGCCGCGACCAGGTCGCGCGCTTGCTGAATCCCTGTCATGGCCTCTTCCGTCGTCATGGCGCCTGGGACCGGTCGTCCGGTCCGTAGTCGCGCAGCACCTCGGCAACGCGCAGGCGATAGCGGGCGAATATCTCGGCCCGACCCAGCTCCTGCACCGCGCGGTGGTCGAGCTGCTCGCGCCAAGCCTTCACCGCCGCCTCGTCGCGCCAGAACGACAGCGAAACATACTTGCCCTTCTCGTAGATGCTTTCGAACCGTTCGACGGAAATGAACCCGTCGACCGTTTCGACCGCCCGGCGCATCTCGGCGGCGAGGTCGAGGTAGCGCCCGACCTGACCTTCCCTTGGCCAGAACTCGAAGATTACCGCGATCATCCCCGCTTTCCTCCCTCGCCTCCGATTAGGCCTTAACCTTCATTCGGATACGCGAGATTAATCTTTCATTTAGAGCTAAATTGTATAAAATGCTTTCTACTTATCGGCTAGAACCGGGAGGCCAGGATGGCCCAGGGTGACAGGATCCTCGGATATGTGAGGCCCAACCGTCGGCGCGACAAGCGGCGGCACATGGCCTGCCGGCTGGTCGCCGGCGCGCGCCGCCTGGCGGCGGTCACCAAGGACATCAGCATGGGCGGCTTCGCCGCGCCCGGCCCCCTGCCCGGACTGGGCCTGGGCAACATGATCGCGGTGGAACTGGAAACCCTGGGCGGAAGCTGGATCAGCCTGCAGGGAACGGTCGTGCGCAATGCCGGCGACTTCGCCGTCGCTTTCGACGGGCTGACGCCCCAGGCGTTCCGCGACATCGAGCGGCTGATGTCGGCCCCGCTGCGCGCGCTCGCCGGATCGCGACCGCTTGTGCCGGCCTCCGCGGAAGCGTAATCCTGCTTCCGTTGTGAGCGACTGGTACGCCCGACTGTTCCCGCTGCTCTGCCGGCTGCCCGCGGAGACCGCCCACCGCTTGGCGCTGACCGCGCTGGAGCATGGGCTGGTGCCGACGCCGCTGCGCGGCGGCGACCCGATCCTGCGCGTCCATGCCTTCGGCCGCGCGCTGGCCAACCCGGTCGGCCTTGCCGCCGGGTTCGACAAGAACGCCCGCGTCTTCGCCCGCATGCCCGCGCTCGGCTTCGGCTTCGCCGAGGTGGGCGGCGTCACGCCGCTGCCGCAGCCCGGCAACAGGCGCCCGCGCCTGTTCCGCCTGGTCGAGGACCGCGCGTTGATCAACCGCATGGGCTTCAACAACGACGGGCTCGAGGTCTTCGCCCGCCGGCTGGAGCGCCACGCCGGCGACGGGCAGTTCGTGGCCGCGAACCTGGCCAGCAACACCAACAGCGCCGACCCGGCCGAGGATTTCGTCATCCTGGCGCGCCGCCTGGCCCCGCTGGTCGAGCTCTTGGTGATCGACGTGTCCTGCCCCAACACCGCCAACGGCAAGATGTTCCAGCGCCGCGAGCCGCTGGACGACCTGCTGACGCGGCTCGCCGCCGTGCGCGGCACGACGCCGATGGCACTCAAGGTATCGCCCGACCTGACCGATGCCGAGAAGAGCGACATCACGGCCCTGGCGCTGGCGCATCGCGTCGACGGCATGGTGGTCGCAAACACGACCGCGACCCGCCCGGCGACGCTGCGCAGCGCGCATCAGGGCGAGCGCGGCGGCTTGAGCGGCCCGCCGGTCAGGGAAATGTCGCGCCGGCTCTTGGGCGAGGTCTATGGCATGACCCAGGGGCGGCTGACCTTGGTCGGGGTTGGCGGCATCGAATCGGGCGCCGACGCCTATGCCGCGATTCGCGCCGGCGCCACGCTGGTCCAGCTTTATACCGCGCTGGTCTATCACGGCCCGATGCTGGTCCACCGCATCAAGGCCGAGCTCGCCTATCTGCTGCGCCGCGACGGGTTCGACGACCTGACCCAGGCGGTCGGCGCCGACCACGGGCAATTGGCCGTGCAGGGCCAAACGGCGTAAGCGGTTGAAAATTCAGGGTCCGGGTATATAGTCCCGCGCGTTTACCGGCCCTTGAGACCTTGGCCGCATGCGACGGAGATTGCCCGATGTCGGACCCCGTGAAAATTCCGACCGACCGCAACCGCGCGGTGCCGCGCGCCCCCGAGGCGCCGCCCGAGCTGCGCGACCGCGTGTTCGCCGAGCAGAAGCCGCAGACCGACTTCAAGTTCAACAAGCAGACGGCCCAGGTCTTCGACGACATGGTCAGCCGCTCGGTCCCGTTCTACGACGAGATGCAGCGGATGACGACCGAGATCGCGGCCGACTTCGCGGTGCCGGGCACCAATCTCTACGACCTGGGCTGCGCGACCGGCACCACGCTGATGGCGCTGGACGGCCCGGTCGATCCGGGCGTGCGCTTCGTCGGCGTCGACAATTCCGACGACATGCTGGCCAAGGCGCGGGCCAAGATGGAAGCCGCGGGCATGAGCCGCGCCTACGAGCTGGTCAACGCCGACCTGCACAAGGGCCAGATCGTCGAGAACGCCTCGGTCACCCTGCTGCTGCTGACCCTGCAGTTCGTGCGCCCGCTCTATCGCGACCGCATGGTGGCGGACATCGTGCGCGGCATGAACGACCGCGGCTGCCTGATCCTGATCGAGAAGCTGACCAGCGCCGACACGCTCTTCAACCGCCTGTTCATCAAGTACTACTACGACATGAAGCGCCGGAACGGCTATTCCGAGGTCGAGATCGCGCAGAAGCGCGAGGCGCTGGAGAACGTGCTGATCCCCTATCGCCTGGAGGAGAACGTCGAGATGCTGAAGGGCGCGGGCTTCAAGACGGTCGAGGTGTTCTTCCGCTGGTACAATTTCTGCGGCATCGTCGCGGTGAAATAGGCCGATGCATTCCGCGATGGCGCAGCAAGACGATCGGCCGTCCCTGATCGTCCGCTACGGCAATTTCCTGTTCCGCTACCGCAACGGCGTGTTTCCCGCCGTGATGGCGGCCATTTTCATTCTCTTCCCGCCGCAGCCCCTGCTCGGAAGCTGGGCGGCCGACCGCTGGCTCGACCTGGCGGGGCTCTTGGTGTGCCTGATGGGCCAGGGCCTGCGCGCCACCGTGGTCGGGCTTGCCTATATCAAGCGCGGCGGGGTCAACAAGCAGATCTACGCCGCGCGGCTGGTGCAGGAAGGCATGTTCGCGACCTCGCGCAACCCGCTCTATGTCGGCAACATCATGGTGCTGGCCGGGCTGTTCGTGATCCACAACAACCCGCTCGCCTATGTGCTGGGCGGCCTGTTCTTCCTGGTCTCCTACCGCGCGATCGTCGCCGCCGAGGAGCGCTATCTGCGCGGCCAGTTCGGCCGGGAATACGAAGACTACTGCCGGCGGGTCAACCGCTGGCTGCCCTCGCTGTCGGCGATCGGCCCGGCGACCGAGGGGATGACGTTCAACTGGCGGCGCCTGGTGATCAAGGAGTACGGCAGCTTCTTCTCGTGGATCGTGACCGCGCTGCTGGTCTTCGCGTACCAGGCCTATACAAGGCTGGGCTGGCCGGGGGCGGGGCGCAGCCTGCTGTGGATCGGGGCCGGGCTGGTCGCCTGCGGACTGTGGGCCGCTTTGATCCGCGCGCTCAAGAAGACCGGCACGCTGCGCGACCCGACGGCGTGAGCGCGGGGCCGCGTGCAACGCTGACGCCGCGCCGCGGCCGCGCTAGACTGCGGGGGATGCGCGCCCTGGAAACCTCCCCTTCCCCCCTTGTCCTGTGCCTGGCGGCCATGGTTGCTGGTACCCCCGCCTTCGCCTTCACCGAGGAAAGCCTGGACTGCCTGGGCCGCGCCACCGACGCCAAGGGCCGGCTGGCCTGCGCCGAGGCCGAGCTGGCGGCGCAGAACAAGGCGCTTGCCGCCGCCGTGCAGCGATCGCGCGCGACCCTGGATGCGCGCGGCACGGAATTGTTGCTGCGCGCGCAGCAGACCTGGGAGACGTTCCGCGAGGCGCATTGCGCCTGGATGGTCGACCGGCTGCGCAAGGAGGCGGACGCCCAGCGCATCGAGCGCGTCCTGTGCCTGGCCACGACCGCCGAGGCGCGCGCGCAGGAAATCGAGGACTACCAGTCCACCCCCTGACCGATACCCGAGAGGAACGAGGCGATGTACAAGCTGTTCTGGGACCCAGGCAGCGCCAACATGGCGCCGCACGCCGCGCTGGAAGAGATCGGCTGCCCCTACGAGCTGGTGCTGGTCGATACCAAGTCGGGGCAGCACAAGCGGCCGGAATACCTGAAGCTCAATCCCAACGGCCGCGTGCCGACGCTCGTCGTCGGCGACCGGGTGATGTACGAGTCGGCCGCCATCGTTCTCTATCTGGCCGACAAGCACCGCGAAGCCCGGCTCGCCCCCGCCATCGACGCACCCGAACGCATGCTGTTCCTGCAATGGCTGATGTACCTGACCAACACCGTGCAGGACGCCTTCATGCTCTATTTCCACGCCGAACAGGCGGCCGACAGCGAGGCCGCGCGTGCCGAGATCAAGGCCAAGGCGGAAAAGCGCCTGCAGGCCATGTGGGCGACGATCGACGCGGCGCTGGCCGCGAACGGCCCCTATCTGGCGGGCGCCGCCTTCAGCGGCGCCGACCTGTTCCTGCACATGCTGTCGCGCTGGAGCCGGAACTGCGCCAAGCCGACCTCGGCCTATCCCCATGTCCGCAAGCTGGTCGAGCTGGTGAAGGCGCGGCCGGCGGTCCAGCGTATGATGGCGCAGGAGGGGCTCACCGAGCCGTTCTAGACGGCGGGCCGAAAAGGCGATGGCAGGCGACAATTTCTCGATCCGCGCCCTGCAGCTGGGCGACCGCATCGACCTGAAGGGGCTGGAGCGCGAGGACGCATTCTCCAAGAACCCGCTGGCCTTCCGCCTGAGCGGCGGCGGCATGGTGGCGCTGTTCAAGTCGGGAGCGGCGGTGTTCGTCGACATGAGCCCGGTCGAGGAGGACGAGATCATCCGCAGCCTGGGCGCGCGCGTCGTCGAACCCCTGGCGGAGCGCGAGGGCGAGACGGCGCAGGTCGTCGTCAAGCCGACCGAGGAGGACATCACCTCGCCCACCGGCGCGATCCAGATCAGGGCCGCCGACCCCGAGCGCCTGCTCCTGGTCGCCGAGGCGATGGCGGTCAGCGTGGCCCTGGCGCACGACGAGCGCCGCATAGCGCGCGCCTTCGAGCGGATGGAGCCGGTCGCCACCAGCCTGGCGCGCAACCGCCTGCCGCCCGGACCCAAGTCGGCCCTGCTGGGCCAGATCGGCGAGGCCCTGCACATCCAGCAGCGCCTGGCCGACCGCGTGGGGGTGGACGAGAAGCCCGACGTGTTGTGGGACCATCCGGCGCTGGAGCGGTTCTGGGCCAAGCTGGTGGACGAGTACGACCTGGCCCAGCGCGCGCGGGCGATCGAGCGCAAGCTGGTGATCATCCGCGAGACGGCCGACATGATCACCGACCTGATCTCCACGCGCACCAGTCACCGGCTGGAACTCTACATCATCGCGCTCATCGCGCTGGAGATCGCGCTCGGCGTCTACGACCGGTTCATCAAATAGGCGACGGGAGGTCGGCCATGTCGGTCAGCGAACGCGTCGAGGGGCACTACGGCTCCGAGGGCATCGCCCAGCGCATCCTGGCGGCGCTGAGGGCCGAAATCGGCCCCGCCGCGCCGGTCACGCCCGATGCGCTGGCGCCGCTCGACCATTTCCACGGGCGCGGCGTGCTGGCGACCCGGGAGCTGGCGGCCATGCTCGACCCAAAGCCGGGCGAGGCGGTGCTGGACATCGGCTGCGGCATCGGCGGCCCGGCGCGCTGGATCGCCGACAAGTTCGGCTGCCGCGTCACCGGAGTCGATCTGACCCATGCCTTCATCCAGGCGGCCGAGGCGCTCAACGCGGCGGCCGGCATGAGCGGCAAGGTCACCGTACGCCGCGCCAGCGCGCTCGACCTGCCTTTCCCGGCCGCCAGCTTCGACCGCGCCTATTCGCAGAACGTGGTGATGAACATCGCCGACAAGGCGAAGTTCTACAGCGAGGCCTATCGGGTGCTGCGGCCGGGCGGCGTGCTGGCGCTGTCGAACGGCGCCAGCGGCGCGGGCGGCCCGCCCTACTTCCCCGTTCCCTGGGCCGAGAGCGCGGAGACCAGCTTCCTGTCCACGATCGAGGAGACGCGCCAGGACATCGCGGCGGCCGGCTTCGCCATCCTGCGCTTCCACGACACGACCGACGACATCCGCGCCCAGGTGGCCGGCCAGCGCCGGCGCATCGAGACCGAGGGCTACCCCAAGCTGGGATTGCACGTGCTGATCGGCGAGCGGATGAAGACCTACCAGCTCAACTCGCTGCGCAGCGTCGAGGACGGCCGCATGCGCATGGTCGAGGTGCTGGCGCGGAAGGCGGGGTAGGCCGAGGAAGCCGCCTCGCCCTTCGAGACGCCGCCTTTGGCGGCTCCTCAGGGTGAGGCGGCTGGATGGCAACGGGATTTCCTCATCCTGGGGAGGCCCCGAAGGGGCCGTCTCGAAGGACGAGGAAATCTTTGCGACGGACTAGATGTAATACTCCTTCAGCGGCGCGAAGCCGTTGAAGCCGACCGACGCGTAGGTCGAGGTGTAGGCGCCGGCGCTGAGGAAGGTGACCCGGTCGCCGCTCTTCAGGTCCAGCGGCAGCTTGTAGTCGGCCTTCTCGTACATGATGTCGACGCTGTCGCAGGTCGGCCCGGCCAGGATGACCGGCCCGGCCGCGGCGCCGTCGCGCTCGGTCACGATCGGGTACTGGATCGCCTCGTCCATCGTCTCGGCCATGCCGCCGAACTTGCCGATGTCCAGGTAGACCCAGCGCTTGTCGTCCTTGGCCGACTTCCTGGAGACCAGCACGACCTCGCTGTGCACCACGCCGGCGTCGCCGACCATGCCGCGGCCCGGCTCCATGATCAGGTGCTCGGGCGCGCGGTTGCCGAAATGCCGGCGCAGCGCGGCGCGCATCTCCTCGACATACTTGGCGATCGTCGGCACGCGCTTGCGGTAGCGCGCCGGCAGCCCGCCGCCCAGGTTGACCATGCGCAGTTCGACGCCCAGCCCCTCCAGCTCGCGGAACAGCTTCGCCGTCTCGGCCACCGCCTGGTCCCAGCGGGTCGGGTTGGTCTGCTGCGAGCCGACATGGAAGGACAGGCCGAACGGCACCAGGCCCAGCTTCGGCGCCTTCAGCATCAGGTCGCGCGCCATGGCGTAGTCGCAGCCGAACTTGCGCGACAGCGGCCATTCCGCGCCCTCGGACCCGGCAAGCAGGCGGCAGAACACCCGCGCGCCGGGGGCGGCGCGGGCGATCTTCTCCAGCTCGGCCTCGCTGTCGAAGGCATAGAGCCGGACGCCCCGCTCGTAGGCGGTGGCGATGTCGCGCTCCTTCTTGATCGTGTTGCCGTAGGACAGGTTCTCCGGCTTGGCGCCGGCGGCCAGGCACAGCTCGACCTCGGGCACGCTGGCCACGTCGAAGCACGAGCCGAGCTTGACCAGCAGCTTCAGGATATCCGGCGCCGGGTTGGCCTTGACGGCGTAGTAGATGCGCGTCTCCGGCATCGCCTTCTCGATCTCGCGGTATTTCTGCTCGACGGACGCGAGATCGAAGACAAGGCAGGGCGTCGCCGGCCGGTTCTCGGCCAGGAATCGGGCGATCTTTCGGTTCATCGGTGAGCTCCGCAACACCAACGTCGCACTAGAGGCGAACGGGAAATTGGATCAGGCGCCTAACACGGCCGCACGCGAAGCGAGCGGCTGCATAGACGATGTGGCGGAGACAAGGCTGCGGGGGTGGCCCCCGCCGAGGACAACAGCGAACATCGTAACCTCCTCTTGGGCACCGACCACTAGACCCGGCCGGCACGGGAAGTACGCGTTACGTCGTTGCATAACCCCAGGGGGCCAGTGGCACGTGCGCGAGCGACTT
>JADLEG010000112.1 GCA_020846275.1 Alphaproteobacteria bacterium | reverse complement strand
GCCATCGCGCAGCGCGCCGACTACACCGCCGTGATCCAGCAGAACAACGGCGAGTTCGATGGCCTGATTCGCGCGCTGCGCGACAAGCAGAAGAAGCTGCGCCAGCAGGCCAAGCTGGAAGACTAGCCCCTCCGCTACCGGCCCTCGCGGGCCGGGCAGGCTTGATCACTCAATGCATATGGGCGCGCAGGCGCCGCAACCCGCGGCGGCGCGCCACGCGGATGCGTCCCACGCTGAAGCCGCGCAGCGGCTTGACCGCCTCGACCTTCACCACCGGCTCGCCGTCGCTGCCCGTGCCGCGACGCTTGCCGGCGAGCGCCGAGACATCCTTGCCCCGGGCATGCGCCAGCTTGACCCGCGTCGCCTCGAGCCGCAGTTCGTCGGCCATGATGTAGATCGTGCCGTGACACAGCACGGCCTCGTAGCAGGACACGCCGGCTTCGAGTCCGCCGTTGATGCGGTTCTGCGAGCGGCCTTCGGGCGGCAGCGGCCCCAACCGCAGGAAGAAACGCTTGTCCGCCGCGGCCCGGGACGGGTTGCGCACGACGGGGTGGAAGAAGCGGCTGAGAAGCATCGCGAACCGGGCCCTTCTCTTCGCAGCCATGCATCCCCCCGCCAGAAGGGAATCGACCCGGGCGGCTTTGGTTCCCGCGCGCGCAGTACAGCGGACCCGGCGAGCGCGACTAGTCCATGCGCCGCAGCACCAGGTCCACGGCCCAGCGATGCGCCTCGTTGTTCAGGCGCGCCAGCGCATCGTCGAGCGCCATCCAGCTCGGGCGGTTGCTGGCGATCGCCGGTATGCCCGTGCCGCCGGCCAGGCGGACCGTGAAGAAGATGCAGTGCTTGTTGAACGCGGTATTGGGCGTTTCGTCCGCGACATATTCATTGGCGCGCCCGATCTCGGTCGGCACGGCGATCTCGTAGCCCGTCTCCTCGCGGAACTCGCGCACCAGCCCCTGCTCGGGCGATTCGCCGGGGTCGATCCCGCCGCCCGGCAAGTAGAGCCTGCCGTCCTCCTCGACCACCAGCAGCCGCCCCTCGCGGTCGAACACGACCGCATAGGCGCCGGGCCGCGGCGGGTGCGTGCGGCCCGGCCGAGGTGCGCCGAATTGCGGCGGGTCTACCGCCCCACCGCGCCGGCACACGGCGGCCAGCAAGGCTGCGCTCGTCAGCAGCGCCGTCGCCAGCACCAGCAACGACAGCGGATATTGGGCCATGCGGTAGCGCAGCATGGCCTGGCTGTGGCTGAGCGCGATGGTCAGGTTGACGCCGGCATGCAGTGCGTAGACGCCAAGCAGCGGAGCGAATCGCCAGTCGCGGATGCCCGGCGACAGCGTTCGCAAACCACGCCCCCATCGCGTCGCCGCCAGCGCGGCCCCGCCAAGCGCCAGGCAGAGCATCGGCAGGAAGAGATGGCTGGCCGCGATCGACAACGGCCGATAGACGCGCTGGCCGAAGGCCTGGAGCCCTTGCAGCGCCGGCGCCTCGCCGAAATCGGCCATGGCCTCGACCGCGCGATCGAACAACGCCGATTTTCCGGCCAGGCTGCGGGCGATTGCCAGCGACTGGCCGGCCGGCGGGGCGACGGCAATGAAGGGCAGCGGCGCTGCCAGCGAGGCACGCATCTCGCGCAGCGCCTTCATGGCATAGGCGCCCGGCCGTGCCGCCACGCCCTGCGCGAAGCTGCGCCAGTAGAAGTCGCGCTGGCGCTCGATATCCCCGTCGAGCTGCCGGGCCACGACATTGCCAAGATTGCCGTACATGCATCGGTCGGCGTCGTAGCCGAGCGCAAGATAGGGGCCCGGGCCGACGAACACCTCGTCCTTTAGCACCTGGTCGATCGCCTGCACCAGGGCGCGCAACGACGCCGGCGCGGCCGGGGCCGTCGCCTCGTCGCGCAAGGTCGGCAGCACCGCCGCCAAGTGCCAGCAGAACATCGTCTTCGGCAGAAACAGCGCCGAGCCGGCGCGATCGTGCGCCTCCGCCAGTCGCCGCTCCGGCAGGACGAACCCGATCGCGAACAGCAGCACCGGGATGCCGACCGCCAGGGCCAGCCGGCGCCACGCGATGCGCGCCGTCCGCCCCGCGCATACGACGGCCGCGACCGTCGCCGCAGCGGCCAGCAGCCAGTGCGGCTTGATCGAGAGCGTGACCAGCCCGCTCGCCAGCGCGATGCCCAGCAGGAGCGCCGCTCCGGCGCCGCCGGCCCGGCACCGCCCGAAGGCGAGCAGCAGCAATGCGACGCCGAGGGCCATCGCGAAGGTGAAGCAGGTCTCGGGCAGGATGGTCCGCTCGAACTCCAATCCGGGCGGATAGAACAGCGTCGCGAACAGCAGCACCGCGCCAAGCAGCAGATGCCCCGGCCATAGGCGCCGCGCCGGGTCGATCATGCGCGCCGCCATGTGCCAGGCCGCCAGCGAGATCAGCGCCGTTCCCAGGCCCAGCAGGTGCTGCACGACGATGATCGCCCGGAAATCGCCGAACGCCGCCAGCACGCCCCACAGGAACAGCGGATAGGGGAAGGCGCGCCCGCCGGTATGGGTGAAGCCGCCGCCCTCGATCGCGCTCAAGGCCGGCCACAGGTAGTTCCAGGTGTCGGCGTCGATCACCGGCCATTGCGCCGACGCGAAGCGCAGCCATGCCGCCGCAATGAACAGCAAGGCGCAGACCGCGATATAGGCGACCCCGGCGAGGCGACGCCAAGACCCCGCCGTTGCTCGCGCCGCCGCGCTCACCGCCCGCCGCTGACCGTGATGACCGACCCGGTGCAGTAGGAGGACGCGCCCGACAGCAGCCAAACCACCGCCTCGGCGACCTCCGCCGGCTGGCCGGCGCGCGGCATCGGCACGGTCGGCACCTCCAGCGCCAGGCGCCCGGGCACCTGGATCTCGGTGTCGATCAGACCGGGCTCGACCGCGTTGACGCGGATGCCCTCCCTGGCGACTTCCTTCGCGAGCCCGATCGTGAAGCTGTGCAGCGCACCCTTGCTGGCGGCGTAGTGCACGCGCTGGCCGGGCCGCCCCAGGCGCACCGCGGCCGAGGTGATGTTGACGATGCCGCCGCCCTTGCCGCCATGGGCCGTCGACAGGCGCTTGACCGCCTCGCGCGCGGCGATGAAGCAGCCGGTGATGTTGACCGCCCAGACGCGCTCCAGGTTCCTGACCGTCGATTCCTCGACCCGGCACACGTCGCCGCCGATGCCCGCGTTGTTGACCAGGCCGATGATCGGGCCGAGCCTCTTCTCGGCCTCGGCGAACAGGCGCACGATGTCGGCTTCGACGCCGGTATCGCCCTGGATGGCGGCGGCCCGGCCGCCCGCGCCGGTGATCTGCGCCACCACCTCCTCCGCGCGGTCCTTGCGTTCGCGGTAGTTCACCGCGACGGCGACGCCGAGCCGCTGCGCCGCCAGCACGGCGCAGGCCGCACCGATGCCCCGGCTGGCGCCGGTGATGACAAGGGTCATCGCCCCGCGCTCACCGTCACGATCGACGCCGTGCAATAGGACGAGGCGTCCGACAGCAGCCACACCACCGCCTCGGCCACCTCGTCGGCGGTGCCGGCGCGGCCGATCGGCACGGTCGGCCCGAACTTCTCGATCCGGCCCGGCGTCTGGATCTCGGTGTCGATCAATCCGGGCTCGACGCCGTTGACGCGGATGCCCTCCTGCGCGACTTCCTTGCCCAGGCCGATGGTGAAGCTGTGCGTCGCGCCCTTGCTCGCGGCATAGGCCACGAGCTCGCCCGGTCCGCCCAAACGCACCGCGGCCGAGGTGATGTTGACGATCGCCCCGCCCTTGCCGCCGTGCCTGGTCGACATGCGCTTGATCGCCTCGCGCGCGGCGACAAAGTAGCCGGTGATGTTGACGGCCCAGAGCCGCTCCATCTCCTTGACCGGCGCGGCGTCGACGCGGCCGATCGGGCCCAGGATGCCGGCGTTGTTCACCAGGCCGGCAATCGGGCCGAGCTGCTTCTCGGCCTCGGCGAACAGGCGCACGATGTCCGCCTCGACGGCGGTGTCGCCCTGGATCGCCACCGCCTTGCCGCCGGCGGCCTTGATCGCCGCCACCACCTTGTCGGCCGCCGCCTTCTCCTTGCGGTAGTTGACCGCGACCGCGCAGCCCAACCGCTTGGCCGCGAGGATCGCGCTCGCCGCGCCGATGCCCCGGCTGCCGCCGGTGACGATGAGAGTGCCTGCCATGATGTCCCCAACCCGTGAAATGCCGCGGCCGGGAACGACCCGGCCATCCCTGCTCTTCTAGCCGACAAGAAGCGGGCAAGGAAGCGCGCCCGACCGCCCGGGCGCGGTTTCGCCCCGCCCCGGATTCGACTAGGCTCGGCCGCGACGCCGAAGGACTGCCGATGCTCGCCACCCCGATCCGCCGGGCGGGGCGCGAAGCCCTAGCCGAGTCTCTCATCCTTCGAGACGGCCCCTGCGGGGCCTCCTCAGAGCCTGGCCAAGAAAGAGTTGGGTGATTTCAGTCCTTTGTGATTCCGTCGGTTTTGCAAGGAACGATGGAGGTCACGATGGCTTGGACTGCAATCACCCGCGCCCAGTATCGCCGCGACCACGCGGCTTGCACAAGCGAGCTGAACGATGCCGAGTGGTTCTTGTTCAGCTTCTTCCTGCCGGCCCCGTGCCGGCTCGGCCGGCCGCGCGAAGTCGACCTGCGGGCGGTGATGAACGCCATCCTCTATGTCCTGTGGACCGGCTGCCAATGGCGCGCGCTGCCGGAGCGGTTCCCACCGCGCTCGACGGTCCAGTACTACTTCTATCGCTGGCGCAACCAGCGCCTCTGGCCGTGGATCAATCGCGCCCTGGTCCGACGCGCCCGAACGGCCCTGGGACGCGATGGCGTTCCCACCGCCGGCGTCATCGACAGCCAGAGCGCCAAGACCACGGAAAGCGGCGGCCCGCGCGGCTTCGACGCCGCCAAGCGCGTGCGCGGCCGCAAGCGCCACCTGGTCACCGACACGCAGGGCCTCGCGCTCGCCCTCCAAGTGCGCCCGGCCAACATCCAGGACAATCATGCCGCCGTGCCCCTGCTCGCCGCGTTGCGGCGAAACTTCCCCAGGCTGCGGCACATCTTCGCCGACCGCGTCTACCGGGGCGACAAGCTCCGCCGGGCGATCGCCGCGTTCGGCAGGTGGACGATCCAGATCGTAACCCGCTCCGAACGGACCGGAACCTTCAAGCCCGAGCCTAAGCGCTGGGTGATCGAACGGACCTTCGCCTGGCTCGGGCGCAACCGCCGCCTCGCCAAGGACTTCGAACGAACCATCGCCAGCGCAGAGGCCTGGTTCCTGATCGCAAGCGTCCAACTCCTCATCCGACGCCTCTCAAGGCCCTGAATACAGAAAAATCATTTTGAGTCAGACTCTCAGGATGACGCGCTGAAATTGAACGCCATGCGTTCGCGTCATCCTGAGGAGGGCCGCAGGCCCGTCTCGAAGGATGAGAAACGCCGCCGGCGACTACCGCCCCACACCCCGCGCCTGCATCACCTGGTCGATATCGGCGCGCCGCTTGCGCGCGGCGGCGAAGTCGCGTCGGGCGGCGGCGCGGTCGCCCAGGCGGTCGCGCGCCAGTCCCCTGCCCCACAGCGCCGACGCATTGCCCGGATCGCGCGCCAGGGCGGCATCGTAGTCGGCGATCGCGCGCCGCCAGTCCCTCGCCTTCAGCGCCACGAAGCCGCGGCTCTCGTGGATCAGCGGATCGTCGGGCGCCAGCGTCAGCGCCTGCTCGCAATCGCGGACCGCGGCGTCCAGCCGGCCGAGGATCGCGCGGGCGTAGCAGCGCCCGTCCAGCGCCGCCACGATGCCGGGCTTGGCGGCAAGCGCGCGGTCGTAGTCGGCGATCGCCTCCTCGACCCGCTTCAGCTCGAGCAGCACATGGCCGCGATTGGCGAGGAAATCGGGATCGTCGGGCAGGAGGCGCAATGCCTGGTCATAGTCCAGGAGCGCGCGGTCGAACAGCCGCCGCTCGGCAAACGCGTTGGCGCGGTTGAAATGGGCGGCGGCCGTGTTCTCTGGCGTTTCCGTGCCCGAGTCGATGATGGCCGTGCAGGCCCCGATCGAGAAATCCGCGTGCACCGTGTCGCTGAAGCAGAGCTCCCAGGTATCGCCGCGGTAGGGCGCCTGCCCCTCGGGCGCTTGTTGCGCCTGGGCGTCGACGGTCATTGGCGATATGCACAGGATCCACGCCAGCAACGCCGCTTTCGCCCCGCCCCGTCGCATGCAATCCTGGGCGATCATGGCCAGGAGGTTCGCATGGACGAGGAAGTCTTCAACATGGAAATCCGCAAGTTCCTGAAGAAGGTCGGCGTGACCGCGCAGCGCGAGATCGAGACCGCGGTGCGCACGGCCGTAGCCGGCGGCAAGCTGAAGGGCGGCGAGACGCTGAAGGCCGAGGTGACCCTGACGCTCTCCGGCACCGGACTTTCGACCCGCATCGACGGCGAGATCGCGCTGCAATAGCGCTTGTGTCGCATCTCAGCGATCGATCCAGTCGCGGATCGCGCGGGCGGCCAGCGCATGGCCGCGCATGTTCCAGTGCCCGTCATGCGGAAAGTCGAAGTGCTGATGGTCGCGCTGCCACGCGGCGGCGAAGAGCGGGTGCAGGTCGACGAACCCGACGCCGTGGCGCCCGGCCGCCGCCGCGACGAGCGCGTTGAGCCGCAGCGCGCGGCTGTCGCGCCCCTCGTAGATCGCCTGGCGCGCGCCATCCATCAGCAGCAGCACGCGGCAATTGCCTGATCGGCCGATCGCGGCGGCGCGTCCCACCATGTAGTCGATCGCGCCCTCGATGAGTTGCGGCCGCGCCAGCACGCGCGCGATCTCGACATTGGCGTCGACCGTGGGCAGGCCGGGCGCGCCTTCCTTGCCCGGAGCCGCGCCGGGAACGCCCGGATCGGGCGGCGGCAACGCGATGTCGTCGCTGCGCCGCGGCGCGGCGATGCCCAGCGCGGCATAGATCGCGCCCAGCGTGACCTGGCGGTTGAACCGCAGGTAGCGCAGCGCCGCCGATCGCATCAGCGTATCGGTCCATTGCGGCCGGGGCACGCCGGGCGGCCGCTCGCCGGCGATCCTGCCGCTCTCGACCGCCAGGGTCATGAAGGCGCTGGAGTAGCGCCCGGGCAGCGGGCGGATCGACTCGTCGAAATCGTTGTGCACCAGGTTGAAGACCAGCACGTCCGGCCGGTAGCGCAGCGCCTCGCGCTCGGCCATCCACAGGTAGTGGCTGAACGGCGCGCCGCTGACGCCGAAACGATAGACCTCCAGCTTCGCAGCGCCCGGCAGGGCCTCGAGCTGCTCGGCCAGGCTGCCGTCGACCGGCACCTGGAACCCCTCGACATAGGAATCGCCGACGATCGCCACGCGCCGCGCGCCGGCGGGTTTGTCCGGGACGTAGCGCGGGCGGTTGGCGTTCCAGCCCTGCGCGTTGATCCGATAGGGCGCGGCGATCTCGTCGCGCATGCGGTAGACGCCCGACTGGCCGGGCGCGTAGCGGATCACCTCGCCGCCATAGTCCATCGCGGGGTAGTCCGAGGCCGGAACCACGAAGCGGAAGAACAGTTCCCCCAGCACGCAGGCGACCGCAAGGCTGGCGAGCGCCAGCCCGGCATTGGCCAGGATCCTGCCGAGGCGGCTCAAGCGCGCGCCCGGCGGACGATCAGGACGAACAGCGCCAGCAGCACGAGCGGCGCCATCTGCACGCCGGACGCCGACGCGATGCCGCGGGAGACCAGCGGCAGCAGCCAAGCAAGCGCGAGTGCGCTCTTCTCCCAATCCTTGAAGCCGTAGTCGATGCCCTCGCGCGCCATCCAGGCGATCGGCAAGGCCAGCACGACGAAGTCGTAGTCGAGCAGATAGGGTGTCGCCAGCAAGGTGCCGGCACACAAGGCCGCGGCCTTCACGGCCATCGGCGCCGTGCCGCGCCAAATCCAGATGACCGCGACCGCCGTCGGCAGGGACACGAGCGCCTGCACCAGATAGGCCAGCGCGACGCTGCCGCCGAGCGAACGGACGGTCGAGAACACGCTCTGGATCTTCTCCCAGCCGAGCCCGCCCTGCTCCAGCACCAGCACGCGGGTGACGCCCGTGGACGCCAGGAAGGCCTGCCAGCTCTCCACCCCGAACAGCAGCGCGGACAGCGCCGACAGCGCCGCCACCGTCACGGCCGCCGTGGCGAAGGCGCGATATTCCGCCCCGGCCAGCAGGGCGAGCGGAATCAGGATCGCGAACTGCGGCTTGTAGGCGAGCAGGCCGAACAGCATGCCGGCCAGCGCCGGCTGGCGCCGCAGCGCCAGCAAGCCGCCGCCCAGCAGCGCCGCGGTCAGGAACCCGTTCTGCCCATGCCCCAGGTTGACGAAGGCGCCGGGAAACGCGAGCAGCACAAGCAGCGCCAGGGGATGGTCGCCGATGTGACGGACGACGGCGGCGAGCGGAATGAAGGTCGCGAGCTGGAACGCGATCAGCGCCGCCACGTAGGGCAGCAGAGTCACGGCCCAGGCGACCAGGAAGAAGATCGGCGGGTAGTACCAGCCGAAGAACGGGATGTCGGGATTGCCCACCACGGCCTTCTCGGCCGCGTGCAGCCTGGCGTGATCGTAGGCCCCGGCGGCATCGCGGCCGCGCGCCATCACGCCGGCGGCGTAGGTGGTGACGAAATCCGTGCCGAGCGGCTGGCCGCGGCGGTCGAGCAGCGCGCCCTGCCCGCCGGCGTAGTACCACAGGCTGCCGATCGCATAGACCGCAAGGAAGATCAGGGCGTAGTCGCGAACCCGGCGCTCGTTCAGCCAGTCCGCCGTCTTGATCGCGTCGAGCAACCCCCGGCGCGCCTCAGCGCCTCGCCACCATCATCTTCTTGATCTCGGCGATCGCCTTGGCGGGATTGAGGCTCTTCGGGCAGGTCTTGGTGCAGTTCATGATGGTGTGGCAGCGATAGAGCCGGAACGGGTCCTCGAGCTGGTCCAGCCGCTCGCCCGTCGCCTCGTCGCGGCTGTCCACCAGCCAGCGATACGCCTGCAGCAGGATCGCCGGGCCCAAATAGCGGTCGCCGTTCCACCAGTAGCTGGGGCAGGACGCGGCGCAGGAGAAGCACAGGATGCATTCCCACATCCCGTCCAGCTTGGCGCGATCCTCCGGCGTCTGCAGCCGCTCGCGCTCGGGCGGCAGCGTCACCGTCTTCATCCAGGGCTCGATCGAGGCGAGCTGGGCATAGGCGGTGGTCAGGTCGGGCACCAGGTCCTTGATCACCGGCATGTGCGGCAAGGGATAGATCTTCACGTCGCCCTTCACGTCGGCGATGTATTTCGTGCAGGCCAGCGTGTTGGTGCCGTCGATGTTCATCGCGCAGGACCCGCACACGCCCTCGCGGCAGGACCGGCGAAAGGTCAGGGTCGAATCGACCTCGTTCTTGATCTTGATCAACGCGTCCAGGACCATCGGCCCGCAGGCATCGAGGTCGACAGTATAGGTGTCGAGTTGCGGATTGCCCGCGCCGTCCGGATCCCAGCGATAGATCTTGAACGCCTTGGCGCGCTTGGCGCCGGCGGGCGCGGGATGCGCCTTGCCGTCGACGATCTTGGAATTGGCGGGAAGCGTGAATTCGGCCATGGGTCAGCTTTCAGCTATCAGCCTTCAGCGCTCAGCCGAACCGCGCCAGCTTCCGGCTGACGGCTGAACGCTGATTGCTGACGGCTCATCATCAGTACACCCGCTTCTTCGGCGGGAAGGGCTGCACGTCGTTGGTCAGCGGCCGCAGGTGGACCGGGCGGTAGTCGATCCTGGGCCTGCCGTCCTGGGCGCACCAGGTGACGGTGTGCTTCATCCAGTTCTCGTCGTCGCGGTCGGGGTGATCCTCGCGGGCATGCGCGCCGCGGCTCTCGGTGCGGTTTGCCGCCGAGTGCATCGTCACCACCGCCTGGATCAGCAGGTTGTCGAGCTCGAGCGTCTCCACCAGGTCGGAGTTCCAGATCATCGAGCGGTCGGCGACCTTGACGTCCTTGAGGCCGGACCACACCTCGCCGAGCTTGCCCTTGCCCTCCTCCAGCACCTCGCCGGTGCGGAAGACCGCGCAGTTCGACTGCATCACCTTCTGCATGCCCAGGCGCAGCGCGGCGGTCGGCGTGCCGCCCTTGGCGTGGCGGAAATGGTCGAGGCGGCTCAGCGAATTATCGCCGGCGTCCTTCGGCAGCGGCGCCTGGCTTTCGCCCGGCTTCACCAGCTCGGCGCAGCGGTTGGCGGCCGCGCGGCCGAACACGATGAGGTCGAGCAGCGAGTTCGAGCCGAGCCGGTTGGCGCCGTGCACCGACACGCAGGCCGCCTCGCCGATCGCCATCAGCCCGGACACGACCGTGTCGGGGTTGCCGTTCTTCGGGATCACGACCTCGCCGTGATAGTTGGTCGGCACGCCGCCCATGTTGTAGTGGCAGGTCGGCAGCACGGGGATCGGCTCGCGCGTCACGTCTACCCCG
>JADLEG010000111.1 GCA_020846275.1 Alphaproteobacteria bacterium | reverse complement strand
GGCGCCTATCTGGGCGCGGCGTTCAGCAACCTGCCCTTCTATCACGACGGCCAGGGCACGATGGTCGGCGGGCTGGCGGGCGCGGTGCTGGGCACGCTCGGCCTTGCCCCGATCGGCACCGCGCCGCCCGAGGCGCTGTCCACCCCGCCCGCGGCCAAGCCGCCGGTCGCCATGCGCATCGAGTGCCGCAACTTCACCGACAGCTTCATGGTCGACGGCCAGCCGCAGCAGGTGCAGGGCGTCGCGTGCAAGCAGCCGGACGGAACCTGGAAGGTCCAGCCCTGAAGCTGCCTTCGTCATCGCCGCCCGAATCCCTTTGACCTCGCCCACCGCCGTCTTTAACCATCGACGGCGATGAGCAATGGACACGGCAACGAGCCGAAGAACCGGCCCGAGACGCTGGCGGCGCGCGCGCTGGGCTGGATCGACCCGGCCACCGGCGCGGTCTCGCCGCCCGTGCAGCCCTCGACCACCTATGCGCGCGGGCCCGACTACAAGCTGCTGACCCCGCACGGCTACCTGCGCGCCGAGTCGGCGGCCTACGACCAGCCCGAGGCGCTGCTGGCGAAGCTGGAAGGCGGCGCGGCGGCCGCGCTGTTCGCGTCCGGCATGGCCGCGACCACCGCGGTGTTCCAGGCGCTGAAGCCGGGCGACCATGTGGTGGTCCAGGAGAGCATCTACTTCAACCTGCCGAAATGGCTGCGCGAATGGGCGGTGCCCTGGGGGCTCGAGGCGAGCTTCGTGCCGACCGGCGACGTCCCGGCGCTGGCGGCGGCCCTGCGGCCGGGCAAGACCCGGCTGGCATGGATCGAGACGCCGGCCAACCCGACCTGGCTGGTGACCGACATCGCCGCCGCCGCCGCGGCCGCGCACCGGGCCGGCGCGCTGCTGGCGGTCGACAACACGGCGGCGTCGCCGGTGCTGACCCGGCCGATCGAGCTTGGCGCGGACATCGTCATGCACTCCGCGACCAAGTACCTGAACGGGCACAGCGACGTGCTGGCCGGCGCCCTGGTGGCCGCGCGCGACGACGACTACTGGAAGCGCGTCAAGTACGTGCGCACGAGGGCCGGCGCCGTGATGGGCCCGTTCGAGGCCTGGCTGCTGCTGCGCGGCATGCGCACGCTGCACCTGCGGGTGCGCCAGCAGTCGCAGTCGGCGCTGGCGATCGCCACCCACTTCAAGGGCCATCCAAAGCTGCTGCGCGTCTGCTATCCCGGCCTTCCGGACGATCCGGGCCATGCGGTGGCGAAGCGCCAGATGCAGGGCGGCTATGGCGGCATGCTGTCGCTGCGCTTCAAAGGCGGCGCGGCGGCGGCGCTGGCCTTCGTCGCGCGGCTGCAGCTCTTCGTGCGCGCCACCTCGCTGGGCGGCGTCGAGAGCCTGGTCGAGCATCGCGGAACGATCGAGGGGCCGGACAGTCCGACGCCGCAGGACCTGCTGCGCGTATCGGTGGGCATCGAGCATGTCGACGACCTGATCGCCGATCTGGAACAGGGCTTCGCCGCGATCTGATCGGCAGGCCCCGGGCAACACGAGGGGGAAGCGATGATCGATCTCTACACCTGGAGCACGCCCAACGGGCGGAAGGTCTCCATCATGCTCGAGGAGACGGGCCTGCCCTACGGCGTGTTCCCGATCGACATCTCGAAGGGCGACCAGTTCACGTCGGATTTCGTGCGCATCAACCCGAACAGCAAGATCCCGGCGATCGTCGACCGCGAGGGGCCGGGCGGGAAGCCGTTCGCGGTGTTCGAATCGGGCGCGATCCTGATCTATCTCGGCGACAAGACCGGAAAGTTCCTGCCCAAGGAGCCGGAAGCGCACTACGAGACGCTGCAATGGCTGATGTTCCAGATGGGCGGCGTCGGCCCGATGTTCGGCCAGGCGCATCATTTCCGCCGCTTCGCGCCCGAGAAGATCCCCTACGCGATCGAGCGCTACACCAAGGAGGCGCGCCGGCTCTACGGCGTGATGGATGCGCGGCTGAAGGACCGCGAGTTCCTGGCCGGCCCCTATACGATCGCCGACATGGCGACCTTTCCCTGGGCGGCACGGCACGAATGGCAGGGAGTCGACCTGGCCGACTTCCCCAACGTCCGGCGCTGGTTCAACGCGATCAACGCCCGCCCGGCCGTGAAGAAAGGCATGTCGGTGCCATGAGGCCGCGCGTTCGTGGCTGACGACGACCGGGTAGCCCCGTTCGACCTTGTCGTGTTCGGGGGCGCCGGCGATCTGGCGCTGCGCAAGCTGCTGCCCGCGCTCTACCAGCGCGAACGCGACGCGCGGCTGCCCGAGGACGGGCGCATCCTGGCCGTCGCGCGTTCGGCGATGTCCGACGAGGAATATCGCGCGCGGGCGCGCCAGGCGATCGAGCGCTACATACCCCCCGAGACGCTGGATCGCGCGCTGATCGATCGCTTCGTCAAGCGCCTGGGCTACGTGGCCTGCGACGCCGCCGACGCCGGCGATCTCGCCAGGCTCAAGCCGCGGCTGACGGATGCCGGGCATATCCGCGCCTTCTACCTGGCGACCGCGCCCAACCTGTTCGGGCCGATCTGCCAGGCGCTGGGCCGGGCCGGGCTGGCGACCGCGGCCTCGCGCGTGGTGCTGGAAAAGCCGCTCGGCCACGACCTGGCCTCCTCGGGCGCGGTCAACGACCAGGTCGGCGCGGTGTTCAGCGAGGATCGCGTCTTCCGCATCGACCACTACCTGGGCAAGGAGACGGTCCAGAACCTGATGGCGCTGCGCTTCGCCAACCGCATGTTCGAGCGGCTGTGGAACGCCAGCGAGATCGACCACGTGCAGATCACGG
>JADLEG010000110.1 GCA_020846275.1 Alphaproteobacteria bacterium | reverse complement strand
TCGGCACCTACGGCATCAGCCAGAGCCCGGTGGACCTGGTGATCCTCTACGCGGTGGGGGCGGTGGGCTACGTGATGCGGCGCTTCGACTTCCCGACCGCGCCGGTGATCATCGGCATGATCCTGGGCCCCCTGGCCGAACAGGAATTCCGCCGCGCCATGACGATCAGCCAGGGCGACCCGAGCGTGTTCCTGACCCACCCGATCTCGGCCGGCCTCTTAGCGCTGGCCGTGATCGCGCTGGCGGCGCCGCACGTGGCGCGGCTGTGGGCGATGCGGCGGCGGGCGGCGTAGCTTTCCCTCTCCCTCCTGAGCTTGTCGAAGGGGGAGAGGGGGAACCGAGCGCCGCCGGCGCGCGGTGGGTGAGGGAAGTCCGCCGCGCCGCGGCTTGATCTGTATATACAAATCGTCTATATTGCTGTTCGATGTTCGAATGGGACGAACGCAAGCGAGCGTCCAACCTCGCCAAGCACGGCATCGATTTCAAGGATGCGGCCACGATCTTCGGCGGCGTGGTGATCGAGGCCGAGGACGACCGGCACGAGTATGGCGAGCGCCGCATCGGTGCCTTTGGCGAGACACGCTCGGGCGATATCGTGCTCGTACTCTATACGTGGCGAAACGGCAGGCGGCGAATTATCAGTGCCAGAAGGGCAGGTAGGGATGAAGTCGAAGATTACCGTCGTGCGGCGGCTGACGCGCGGCAAGACCGATTGGAATAAGGTCCGCAAGTTGACCGACCGCGAGATCTACGCGGCGGCAAGATCCGATCCCGACACTTTCATCCCGACGAAGGCGCAATGGAAGAAGGCCCGCATCGTGATGCCCGAACGCAAGAAGCCGGTCATGCTGCGCCTGGACGGCGACGTGCTCGCCTGGTTCAAGCGCGGCGGCCGCGGCTACCAGACGCGCATCAACGCCGTGCTGCGCTCGTTTGTGGCGAGCCAGCGCGGCGAAACGCTGTCCGAGTTCTTCGCCCGGTCGCCGCTGCGCGGCTCCGGCCCGAAGATCAAACGCCGCAAGGATTGGCCGCGCGGTGTCGACCTGGGCGCGAAGCCGCGGAAGAGAGCGGCCTAGCAGGCTGTTGAAAAAGGATTTTTGGATATGTCGGGGCGCAAGATAGATTCAAGAATGACGCCGACCGCGCAAGTTCGATTCAAGAACGCATCGGCGCGGATTCGATTGCTGCGCAAGGTCGCACCACTCCCGAGTTTTTCAACAGCCTGCTAGCGTGGCGCCGATGACGTCGGGGATGCGTAGAGGCTTCTAGTCTTGATCGCCGCCCCAGGATGGGAACTTCTCTCGAAACTCCTTGAACGCCCGGGTCGCTTTAATATGCGAATGAGAATACTCATTCGAATGGCAACCAATGCATAGGCAAATCAGGTTCTCGGGCCTATTGTCATACTTTGCCGCATTTTTGTGGTGAACATGCAAATTATGCCGGTCGAGAGGGCCAAGATCGCATCGCTGGCACATGAACCCAGCATCCGCCTTGAATCTTGCCGACACAATTGCCCAATCCGATGTATATTCATTGAGTGGTTGTGTGTCGGCGGAATGAGTTGGCCGTTCGTACAATAGGTCGCGCGGATACGTGGCAAAAAATTCCTTTAGTTCGAATTTCCTCACGTGCTGCGACTTTTCGCCTTCTGAAAGGCTATAGCTGAAACCTTTATACGACAAACGATTCAGGCAGTTCTGGCAAACATTCAGACGCTCTTGCGTTCCAGCGCCTCGGCCCGGCTTGCCCGTCACGTTAATCTGAAAGAAGCCGTCATCACGGGTCGCCACCACATACCGATGAAACCGATTGTTGTCTTTCATTTGCTGTAATGTACGGCATGACGCAAAATGAAAGCGTGGCCTACTTGATTGGTCGTCCCGCCCATAGTCGGCGACATCTCGAATATAAACCAAGACTCTAATACCCTTGTATTTGAGCGTCCCATCATCGTGAAATTCGATTCGATCGCCAGTGACGTCAATTCCTTCGGTGGTCAGACTGACAAGCTCTTCGCGCGTTAGCGCGGCGCCGCGCGATCCAACATGAAATTCCCCAAGCTTGTCCGCCCCCATTTCAAAGCGGAGTTCATTGAGCAATTCGTACTCCATGAAGTCGATTAGCCTCATAGAGCGCCAACCGCTGCTTTCGAGATTGCGTCCATTCGTTCCTCTGCATTCGTTACAACTCTGAATTCAACGCGCTGTGATCTGACTTGATCTTCAATCCCAGCAATCACGATCGGGTGCGCCGACGAAAGTCCGTTCGCCGTCAGGCGGGTGCGAAGCCATTGCTCGTCTGTCGACGTTACCTGAACACGCAGTAGAAACTCGAGAGCGGTTCTTGTGCGAGCCTGAGAAAGCTCCATATTCTTTAGATATGCCTCCAACGGACTTCGCGCGTTTGCCCAACTGCTGGAGGTATGCCCTTCTATTCGAATCTCTTTGATGGTCGCTCGATATTTCTCCGAGTAGAGAATTGCTACGTACCTGGGGAAGAAATCAAAAAGAATGTCCCTGAAACGTTCACGAAGTTGCGCATTTCCTGTCGTGAAGAGCACCTCCGGATCTCTGAAGCGAACAGTAAGATCAGCAAGGATCTCGGCGTTCCACCGCCGCAGATCATCCTTGAACTCTTCTTGTAATGCCTGATTCAAGTCACTCTTGGTGCCCTCAAACTGCGTCGCCATCTCCGTCGCGACTTTTGCCGATTCCTGGACCCGCAACATGAAAGCCACGGCGATCAACAGAAAGACCATCATGAGGCCGGTCATAAGATCGCTGAGCGGTATCCAGTGGGATTGTCTTCCAGTCTCTTCCATCACCGTCCCCCTTCGCCTATACGCCGCGCGAAATAGCTACGATCTGTCGTAGGCGTTCGGTTAGCGGCCCATAGTCCTCAACGAACTTTCTTGATAGCGCGGTTAGTTGCTGCCCAAGCGTCTCAAGAGCGCGGTTGAGTTCCTTGTCTAATGCCTTGTCTAGCGCGATGACTTGGTCTTTTGTCTCTTCGGATAAGGCTCGCAGATGAGTGGACATTTGCTTATGCGTCTCACTCATCGACTCAGCCAGGAGGCGCCTCATTTCAGATTGCGTCGTCTGCAAAGATGCGGTCGTTGATTTGGCTATCGCTTCGAATTCCCCCCGAATGGCCTCGGTGCCCTTCTTAACGTCATCAAGCATCAATGATGCTTTCTCCGCGAACGTCGGGGCGACCTTTTGCATGTCCGAGAGCGCGGCGTGCAGCGAGCGCTCTATCTCCAACCCACGACTTAGCTCGACCGCGACGGCTTTCAGAAGCGTATCGAGATTTTGGGCAGTGCGGGTATATTCTTCCGCGTGGTTCACAAGGGTCGAGAACGCCGCGGATGCCACTCGCATATCCTCGGCGGATTTCTGTTGAGCGTCTTTCACGGCTTCTAGTTCGACTTTGTATTGATGCTGCCAAACTACGAGTTTTTCGACCGCGGCATTCAGTTGCTTGAAGTTGTCGCCAAACTGCTCGTTTATTTTGGCGTTGAAGTCTCGGATAACCTCCTTTAGCGCCTCGATCAGGGCTTTCGAGTTGTTGTCGGCCATCTTCTCGGCAAACGAATTGAAAGACTCCGTGAGCGACCGAAGTCCATCGCGTTGATCTTGACGCATGAGCTTTAGCTGCCCGAGCAACGTGCCCTCGTCGCTGCCAATCACTCCTTTTTGCACCTGGAGCGCAACTGCAACGAGGTCATCAAGGTTCGCAGCCTTTGGCGCGCTATCCGATTGAGGAATCGGCACACGAGAAATTCGGTGGCGAAGCTTCAGATATAAGGCGCCGGCAACTCCCGCCAATGAAACCCAAAATGCGGTCCTTAAACCTTCAAGAAGCATCGGCACGCTAGCGCCGATATCCTTTGTGTTGAAATCGAACAGACCTACAGAGACGCCGTAGAAACAGCCAAAAATTCCCCACGTTGTTAGAATCTCAGGCCCGTGCGCCACCGCGAACCGGTCGAACTTGATATGCCCGAAGAAAATCGTCAGCGCCGCTGCTACACCCAAAAACACTTTTGTATGGGTCGGGAGGTTAGCCGCGACCTGAACCCAATCGACGCTTGTGGAATAGGCAGTTGCGGGAGCAATCACGGTGAAGATCGCTATGAAAATACGAGCAATCTTAGAGTGCATCGGTCCCCCCAGTTCTCATCCACGATAAGCGATGAGACAACCTTAAGAAACCCACTATGGGATGATCAAAAGTGTAGCGCTCCCACAATATAGAGTTGAATGCCTGACAATCTGAGCGGGAGGCATTGCACAGTTACGCCTGCGACTCCGGCGCTTTGATGCAACCAGAGCGAAAAGCATCCTTCGACAAGCTCAGGATGAGGCGAAAGGATGAAGGGGCGCCGGGCGGTGTCCCGCCTGGTGGCTTGTTCGTCAGGCGCCGCGGGCGCCTTGGGCGCGGGATGCCGGGCGACCCCCTCCCTTCCCTCCCCCTGAGGGGGAGGGCAAGAAAGGGCAACCGCTGAAATGAGGTGGGGCGCGGAGAGGCGCGGTGACGCCGGTTCTGGTGGGCGCTCCTCGGCAGCGCCCCGCGCTGGTAGCGCCTACGCCAGGTGCTTCTTGAACCACGCCACCGTGCGGTCCCAGGCCAGCTTCGCGGCGGCTTCCTGGTAGCGGGGGGTGGAGTTGTTGTGGAAGCCGTGCTGGGTGCCGGGATAGGTGTGCATTTCGTGGGCCACGCCGGCGGCCTTCAGCGCGGTTGCGAACTCGGCCTGCTGGGCGTTGATGCCGGGGTCGGTCTCGGCGTAGTGGCACAGGAGCGGCGCCTTGATCTGCGGCACCGTCGCGGTCGCGGCGGCGGCGCCGTAGAACGGCGCGCCGGCCTGCATGTCGGCGCCCAGCGTCGCGGCCAGGAAGTTGGTCGTGCCGCCGCCCCAGCAGAAGCCGGTGACGCCCAGCTTGCCGGTGGACAGCGCGTGCGCCTTCACGAACTTCGCCGAGTTCAGCATGTCGGTGCGCAGCTTGGGCTGCTCGAGCTTGGCCTGCAGGTCGCGGCCGTCGTCGTCGTTGCCGGGATAGCCGCCGAGCGGCGCCAGCCCGTCCGGCGCCAGCGCCAGGAAGCCCGCCACGGCGGCGCGGCGCGCCACGTCCTCGATATAGGGGTTCAGGCCGCGGTTCTCATGCACCACGAGGACGGCGGGAAACGGCCCCGTCCCTGACGGCTGCACCAGGTAGCCGCGCATGTCGCCCGACGTGCCGCCCGGCGACTTGTAGGCGACGTAGCGCGCCTTGATCCGCTCGTCGGTGAACGAGATGGTCTGCGCGCGCGCGTAGTTCGGCAGCAGCGCATAGGCCATCGCGAGCCCGCCCGCCACCAGCGCCGCGCGCTCCAGGAAGGCGCGCCGGTCGATGCGGCCGTGGCAGTACTCGTCGTAGAGGTCGAACACGCGCTGGTCGATCCAGTCCTGGGTCAGGACTGGCGGCGGCGCCATGTCGGGCTGCTTCGGGGTCGCGGGCGCGGTCGCGCGGATCGATGCGGTCATGGCTGGTGTCTCCTCCCTGTTCGTTGCGGGCTAGCCTAGCACAGGGGCCTCAGCAGACCAGGGGCCGCGTCCTCACATCTCGGTGGGTAGGCGGCGGTCGCGGGCGGGGGCGCGGCCCAGGTGGCGGCGGCCCCTTCAGGCGGCGGCCCGTTCAGGCGGCGGCGGGGGTCGCCTCGCCGATGCCCGCGCAGGCGGCGTTCGGCATGTGCACGGTGACGGTCGTGCCGCGGCCGACCTCGCTGTCGAAGGCCAGCGACCAGCCGTGGAGCTGGACCAGCGACTTGGTCAGCGCCAGGCCCAGGCCGGTGCCCTCGACGCCCGCCTCCTGCGGGCTCTCGCTGCGGAAGAACGGCGTGCCCAGCTTCGCGATGTCCTCGGGCGCGATGCCGATGCCGGTGTCGACAACCTGCAGCATCGCGTCGCCGCCGCCGGCGGTCAGGCGCACGGTCACCGCGCCGCCCGAGGGCGTGAACTTCACCGCGTTGCCGATCAGGTTCAGGATGATCTGCTTGAAGGCGCGCCGGTCGGCCCGCAGCGGAAGCTCCGCCAGCGCCGCTTCGATGGCGATGCGGCCGCTCTGCGCGCGGGGGTGCAGCATGCGCAGCACGTCGTCGATCACCAGGGCGGCGTCGAACGCCTCCAGCCGCAGGTCGCGCCGCCCGGCCTCGATCTTCGCCATGTCCAGCATGTCGCTGATCAGGTCGTGCAGGTAGCGGCCCGAGCGCAGGATGTCCTGGGCGTATTCCTGGTAGCGCGGCGAGCCGAGCGGCCCCATCAAACCCTTGGCCATCACCTCGGAGAAGCCGATGATGGCGTTGAGCGGCGTGCGCAATTCGTGGCTCATATGGGTCAGGAAGTCCGACTTGGCGCGGCTGGCGCGCTCGATGCCGCCCATCGCCTCCGACAGCGCCTGCTCCGAGCGCTCGAGGCGGCCGAACTGCGTGGCCAGCGAGCTGAACAGCGCCAGCGTGCCGAGAATGGCGCACAGCGCGCCGCCGCCGATGAAATAGGCCTGGTGGCGCCAATGCGCCAGCGCGGCCTCGGTCGGCACGGTGACGGTGACCACCAGCGGGTAGTCCTTCAGCGGATGGACGGTGACCTCGCGCACGGTGCCGTCCACGTAGCCGGGCGAGGTGTAGGCGCCGCCGCCCCGCGCGACGCGGTCGTACCAGGGCGATTGAGGCGGCATCGGCTGGCCCATCACCGACTCGGTTTCGGGATGCCGCGCGACGAACATCCCGTCGCGCCTGAGCAGCGACACCGTGGCGCCCTCGCCCAGGCCGATGGCGGCATAGAAGCGCTCGAAATACCCGACCTCGAGCGCCGCCTGGGCCATGCCGAGGAAACGCCCGCCGCCGTCGACGATGCGCTTGCCGACATAGAGGGTCCAGTTGCCCGTCGTGCGGCTGCGCACCGGCGCGCTCAGCAGCATGCGGTCGAAGCCCGCCTGGCCGCCCGCCTGGCCGCCCGTGGGGGCGCCCGCCTGGCGGAAATCCTCGCCGCGCGAGAAGTCGAGCGGCGGCGGCGGCCAGAAGCGCGAGAAGTTCACCAGCCGCCCCGCGTCGTCGAGGACGATCAGCGCGCCGGCCTGGGGCAAATGCCGCACCCGTTCGGCCAGGAAGGCGTGGACCGCCTCGGTCGACATCAGCTGGCGCAGGTCGTCCCGCGATTCCACCCCGGCGCGCCGGGCATGGCGCTGCATCTCGTCCAGCACCAGCTCGACCGCCTGCAGCGACCGCGAGAGCTCCTCGGCCAAAACGCCGCCCAGGTTGCGCATGCCCTCGCGGCTGTTCTCGAGCGCGCTCCCGCGCAGGTCGCGGATGCTGGCGCCCGCCACCGCGATCGCCAGCGCGACCAGCGCCGCCGCCACGGCCATCAGCCGCTTGGACGATCCGCCGGGCTTCAATACGAGCAGTGCTGGCGCCATTCGAGTTCTTTTGCCGTGCCTGTTCGATCAGCGCCTGCCGATCCGCGGTGCGGCGGGCCTGGGCAGATTTACGGCGGTCAGGCTTAATGACTTGCTAAGGCGGTTGTGCATCGAATCGCGGTACGCCCGTTGCCCGCCGTGTCGCAGGCCCTGCCGCCGGCGTAGACTTGGCGCGCGATCGCATCGAGAGGCCATCATGCCCCGCCGTGTCGGCATCTGTATCGCGCTTGTCCTGATCGTCGCGCAGCTGCCGGCGCACGGAACGCGGGCCCAGGCAGCGGCGCGCAACGTGACCGGGACCGACCCGGCGCAGTTCGCGCGCTGGCTTTGCCTGGGCAAGTACGACGCCACGCCCAACCGCCTGGCACCCGAGCGCGTGCGCGCGGGTCAGGGGGCCCTGCGCCTGTTCTTCGCGCTCGAAGGCGGGATGCTGACCGTGCAGATCGAGCGCGCGCCGGGCAACCAGCCCTGGCTCGATCCCTTGAGCGCGAAGAGCTTCGAGACGCTGGGCCGGGCGTCGAACCTGTTCGTCGTCAACGAGCGGATGATGTTCACCTCGCCGGGCGGCGCCGAATACGAGCTCCGGATCCGGCGCAAACGCCTGGACGGCACGATGACGCCGCGCGACATCCCGCAGTTCCGCGACGCCGAGTTCGCGACGGTGCGGCTGGACTGCGAGGACCGGCCGGCGGGCTGAGCGGGGCGCGACGGGCCTCAATTCCACGCGCCCGTCGCGGCGAGCTGCGGCGCGGGTTCGGCCGCGCTCCAGCGCAGCGGCAGCGCAGCTTCGCGCCACAGACCCTCGGCCACGGCGAAGCGCAGCAGGCGCTCGGCGCCGGCGAAGCCCCGGAGCTCGGGTCCCTCAAAGATCGCCTCGGCCGTGCCGACGAGTTGCAGCACGTCGCCCGTCGCGAAATCGACGAAAACGAGCCCGGCAGCCGGGTTGACCGCGATGTTGCCCAGCGTGTTGAACATGAAGTTGCCGCGGAAGTCGGGCACGGTCAGCACCGTGCGGCCGCTATCCTGCGTCACGCGCGCGAATCCGGGCTTGCCGCCGCGATGCGACACGTCGACGCCCTGGGCCCGGTCGTCGGCGCCGGGATCGGCCGAGGCCGTGGCGATGAAGAACGTGTCGGCGCGCCGGGCCAGCGCGGCGGCGCGCGGCGACAGCAGGGCCGCTTCCGCACGGACCGTGACCGCGGGCCTCGCAGCGTCAAGCAACCGCGGCGCGCGCGCCTGGATGTATTGCGGGCAGTTGCCGAAGCTCTGCGCGACAGCGGCGGCGAAGCCCCGCGCGCCCGCCTCGACCACCGTGCCGTTCATGCGGTTGCGCCGGCGCGTCTCGGGCTGGATGCCGAGCAGCCCCAGCTTCGCGCCGGGCCGCAGGTTCGCCGCCAGCGGATCGGCCACGTCGGGCCGCGCGGCGGCGCGCAGCGTGCGCGGATCCGGCGAGGAGAGAAACCCCGGCCGCCCGGCGAGGATCGAGGCCCAGGGCCGGCCCCGCCGGTCCAGGCTGCCGACGACCAGGAACGGCAGCTCGGCGAAGAAGTCGCGGTGCTGGTCGGGCATGAAGTCGCGGATCGACTTCCGCCCGCTCTGCGCCATGCGCTCGGCGATTCCATAGCGCGCCTGCAGCGCCTGCTCGCCGGCATGAAACGCGGCGGCGGTCATGCCACGTTCCTCAACTCGGTGCGCTGCATCGGCACGAAGCCGGGCAGGGCCTCGATCCGCTCCAGCCACTGGCCGATGCGCGGAAACGCCTCGAGTGACACGCCGCCCTCGGGCGCATGTGCGGTGTAGGAATAGATCGCGAGGTCGGCGATGGTGGGCTCCGCGCCCGCCAGGAAGCGCGTCGTCGCCAGATGCCGGTTCATGACGCCGAACAGCTGCCCGGCAATCGCCATCGCGCGGTCGTGCTCGAGCGGCGCCTTGAACACGGTGACGAGCCGCGCCGCGGCCGGACCGTTGACCAGCGGCCCCGCCGCAACCGACAGCCACTGCTGCACCTTGGCCGCCGCCACGGGCTCGCGCGGCAGCCACTTGCCGGAGCCGTCGTAGCGCGCGGCGAGATAGGTGAGGATCGCGTTGCTGTCGAACAGCGACACGTCGCCGTCCTCGATCACCGGCACCTGGCCGAAGGGATTCTTGGCCAGGAAATCCGGCTTCTTATGCGCGCCCGTTGCCAGGTCGACATGGACCGCCTCGAACGGCAGGCCGAGCATGGTCAGCAGCAGCTCGACGCGGTGCGCGTGGCCGGACAGGGGATGGCGGTAGAGGCGGATCGGCTGGGCTGGCTTGGTCATCGTGGGGCTCCTCGTCGCGGGGGTGCGTTGACGCGAACATGGGCGCTGCAGAGGCGCGAAAGAATACCCATCATTGACAATTGACTATTGCAGTTGTTGAAATAATTCGATGGACCGGCTGGACGCGATGCGGGTGTTCGTGGCGGTGGCCGATCGGGCGGGCTTCGCCGCCGCGGCGCGCGGGCTGGGCCTGTCGGCGCCGGCCGCGACGCGCGCGATCGCGGCCTTGGAGCGGCGCGTCGGCACCCGGCTGATGCAGCGCACGACGCGCCGGCTGCGCCTGACCGAGGCGGGGCAGCGCTACCTGGCGGACTGCAAGCGCATCCTGGGCGAGATCGACGAGGCCGAGGCCTCGGCCGCCGGCGCGCATGCCGAGCCGCGCGGGCCGCTGGGCATCACCGCGCCGGCGATGTTCGGGCGGGTGTTCGTCGCGCCGATCGCGATCGAATTCGCCGAGCGCCATCCGCAGGTGGCGGCGCGGCTGTTCCTGGCCGACCGCCTGGTCGACCTGATCGACGAGGGCTACGACGTGGCAGTCCGCATCGCGCATCTCGCCGATTCCGCGCTGACGGCGGTGCGCGTGGGCTCGGTCCGGCGCGTGATCTGCGCCTCGCCGACCTATCTCGCCCAGCACGGCATGCCGCGCACGCCCGCGGACCTCCAGCGGTTCGACGCCATCGCCTTCGCGCCGATCGGCCCGGCGCAGGAATGGTCGTTCCGCGTCGGCCAGCGCACCCAGACCATCCGCCCGCCGGCGCGGCTGGTCGCCAACACGGCCGAGGTGGCGGTGGCGGCCGCGGTGGCCGGGCGCGGCCTGACCAGCGTGCTGTCCTACCAGGTTGGTCCCGAGCTGCGCGCCGGCAAGCTCAAGCTCGTGCTCGCCGACCACGAATTGCCGCCGGTGCCGGTGCAGGTGGTGCACCACGAGGGACGCCGCGCCAGCGCAAGGGTGCGCGCGTTCGTCGACCTGGCGGTGGAGCGCCTGCGGGCCGAGAAGGCGTTGAACTAGCCGAGCGTGGCGGCCAGCCCGTCCAGGATCATGCCCCAGCCGGTCTCGGTGCGGCTGGCCCAATCGGGCAGCACGCCGGCGTGGGTGAGGGTCAAGGTCGAGCCCTCGCCCTGCGCCGCGATGTCGATCGTCACGCGCGTCTTCTCGGCGGAGAATTTGGGCACGGCAAAGGTGAAGGCGAGACGTCGCGGCCGGTCGATCTCAAGGTATTCGCCGACATGCGCGATATCCTGCCCGTCGCGGCGCTCGGTGAAGTTGAACGCGCCGCCAACGCGCGCGTCGGCCTCCGCGCGCACCATCTCGCCGGTGGGAGTCTTGAACAGGAACCTGCTGGCCCGCGCCGGATCGATCCAGGCATCGAACACCCGCTCGGGCGATGCCGCCAGGCGGCGCGTGACCTTGACCGTGACCTTGGGCGTGGCGGTCAAGACTGCTGGATCTCCCTTGTTCGTCATGCCCGGCCTTCGTGCCGGGCATCCACGTCGGGGCAGCGGTGAAGCGAAGCGTGCGGAGACGCGATTTCCGTCCGACCCATTCTCGCCACTACGGTCGACGTGGATGCCCGGGACAAGCCCGGGCATGACGAATGAGGACGCAGGCCCGTCCGCAACTCTACGCCGCGTACCACTTAGAATCCTCGTAGAAGGGACCGGGCTTCTCGCGCAGCTTTTCGTACTTGCAGATCTCCGGCACGGGGCCGAGCGGCACCGGCTGCCCGTCGCGGAACGCCCATTCGCCGCGGTCGCTGTTGTGCGCCTGCACGTAGCCCGAGATGGCGAAGGCGCGGTCCCTTGCCGAGCGGTTGGCGTCCGAGCCGTGCACGGTGAGCAGGCCCCAGATCGCGAGGTCGCCGGGCTCCAACTCGACATCGACGATGTCGTTCAGGTCGAGCCCGGCCTTCTGCAGTTCGGCGTCCTGGGTGGCGCCCTTCATCAGCGCGCCGTCGTCCGACAGGCCCAGGTAGCCCTTCTTGTGGCTGCCCTTGATGACTCGCAGGCAACCGTTCTCGCGCGTCGCCGGATCGATCGCGAGGCCGGTGTTGAGCCAGGCCGTCATCAATTCGCGATAGGCGCCGTTGCGTTCGCGGAAGCGGAGGTCCTGGTGGAAGCGATAGCCGGTGAGGTTGGCGCCCGGCGGCTTCCAGTGGATCTGCTGCGCCGGCTGCTTGATGTTGTTGCCCAGCAACGGCTCCAGCGCCATCAGGTAGCGCGGGTCGCGCCGCAATTTCTCGAACAGCGGGCTGATCCAGGACATCCAATGGGCCTGCAGCACGTAGCGCTTGCCGGCAAAGGCCTCGGGCAGGATCTCGTAGTAGACGTTGTGGTCGCGGTAGGAGGCGTGGTGCTTCAGCCCCTCCGCGTAGATGCGCTTCGTCTCCTGCTGGATCTCCGCCATCTCGGCCTTGTTGAACAGGCCGCGCAGGATGGCATAGCCGTGCTCCCAGTAGTGGTCGGCGTGGTCCTTGCTTTCGGCGGCGACGTTGAGGGCCATGGTGCGCTTCCCGTGATCGGCGGCTTTGGACCGGATTCTATGCCCGATGCGCGGCGGCTTGGCGATCCCCGCGACATCGACCGTTCCGGGAGCGGCACGGGCGATCCGCGTTCTGACGCGATGGATTGATGCGAGCGCAAGAAGATCGCGTCATCCTGAGGAGCGAGCGTAAGCGAGCGTCTCGAAGGATGAGGAGCGCGGGCCAGCACCTATTTCACATCGCGCGCGGCGGCTTGCCGTTGTAGGCGTAGAGCCAGCCGGCCGGCAGCGGGCCCTTGATGCGCCTTCCCCGTTCATCTGCTCCCAGGCATGCGCCAGCAGCCCGACCGCGCGCGACAGCAGGAACAGGCCGCGGCCGAGCGGGGCGGGGAAGCCGAGCTCGCAGAAGATCACCGCCGTGGCGTCGTCGATGTTCATCGGCACCTTCCGCCTGGCGCAGCAGCGCCTCGGCGCCCTTGCTGGCAGTTGATGGCGGCATCGACGCCGAACAGGCGGCTGAGCGCCTCGATGGGCGAGGTGAGGAGGAAACGGCCGCACATGGCTTCACACTCTTTCCACCCCCTATTCCCTTGCGCAAGCGTGGCGTTTGGGTACCATGCACTGTCGTTCTTCTTTTGTTCGTCTTGGCTAGCCTTCAAGTCCTGGGGTATCGTCCCAGACCAAGCACACAAGATGTTGTGCACGTGTTTGTTATCCACAGGCTGTGGAATTGGGGATGAGGAGGGGGATGGTGTTTGACGCCGTACAGGTAGAGCGCGCGCAACGTGTGGATATCGACCGCACGCGCGACAACCGTCTGACCGAGTTCGGCAAGGCCACGCTGTCCGACCGCTACCTGATGCCGGGGGAAAGCTTCCAGGATCTGTTCGCGCGCGTGGCCTCGCGCTACGGCGACGACCATGCCCATGCGCAGCGGCTTTACGACTATATTTCGAATCAGTGGCTGATGCCGGCGACGCCGATCCTGTCCAACGGCGGCACCCAGCGCGGCCTGCCGATCTCGTGCTTCCTCAACGAGGCCACGGACAGCCTCGAGGGCATCCTCGGCCTGTGGAACGAGAACGTGTGGCTCGCGGCCCGCGGCGGCGGCATCGGCAGCTATTGGGGCAATCTGCGCTCGATCGGCGAGAAGGTCGGCGAGAACGGCAAGACCTCGGGCGTCATCCCCTTCGTGCGCGTGATGGATTCGCTGACCCTGGCGATCAGCCAGGGCTCGCTCAGGCGCGGCAGCGCGGCCGTCTACCTGCCGGTCAGCCACCCGGAGATCGAGGAGTTCGTCGAGATCCGCCGGCCCACCGGCGGCGACCCGAACCGCAAGACGCCGAACCTGAACCACGGCATCCTGGTGAGCGACGCCTTCATGCGCGCGGTGGTGGCCGACGAGGAATGGGCGCTGACCAGCCCGCGCGACGGCCAGCCGATCCGGCGCATCTCGGCGCGCCAATTGTGGATCCGCATCCTGACCGCCAGGGTCGAGACCGGCGAGCCCTATATCGTCTTCATCGACCACGTGAACCGGGCGATGCCCGAGCACCACAAGATGGCGGGGCTCTCGGTCAAGACCTCGAACCTGTGCAGCGAGATCACGCTGCCCACCGGCGTCGATCACCTGGGCCAGGACCGCACGGCGGTGTGCTGCCTGTCGTCGCTGAACCTCGAGACCTTCACGCAATGGCAGGACGACCCGCGGTTCATCGAGGACACGATGCGGTTCCTCGACAACGTGCTGCAGGACTTCATCGACAACGCGCCCGACCTGATGGCCAAGGCCAAGTACTCCGCCCATCGCGAGCGCAGCGTGGGCCTGGGCGTGATGGGCCTGCATTCCTTCCTGCAGTCCCAGATGGTGCCGATCGAATCGGCGATGGCCAAGGTGTGGAACCGCCGCATCTTCGAGCACATCAAGAAGCAGGCGGATGTCGCCTCGCACCACCTGGCGCTGGAGCGCGGGCCCTGCCCGGACGCGGCCGACTACGGCATCATGGAGCGCTTCTCCAACAAGATCGCGATCGCGCCCACCGCGTCGATCTCGATCATCTGCGGCGGCGCCTCGCCCGGCATCGAGCCGATGGCGGCCAACAGCTTCACGCACAAGACGCTCAGCGGCAGCTTCAACGTGCGCAACAAGTACCTGGCGCGCCTCCTGGACATGAAGGGCCGCAACGACGAGGAGGTGTGGTCGTCGATCACCGTCAACGAGGGCTCGGTACAGCACCTCGACTTCCTCAACGACCACGAGAAGACGGTGTTCAAGACGGCGTTCGAGATCGACCAGCGCTGGCTGGTCGAACTGGCGGCCGACCGCACGCCGTTCATCTGCCAGGCGCAGTCGCTGAACGTCTTTCTGCCCGCCAACGTGCACAAGCGCACGCTGCACCAGTTGCACCTGATGGCGTGGAAGCGCGGGGTGAAGAGTCTCTACTACTGCCGCTCGAAGTCGATCCAGCGCGCCGAATCGGTGTCGAACCTGGCGCACCAGAACGGCATGGGCAACCCGGTCGCCGCCGCCATCGCCGCGACTGACGCCCCGGCCCAGCATCCGGCCATGGCGGTCGACTACGACGAGTGTTTGGCGTGTCAGTGAAAAGCCGTCATGGCCGGCTCGGAGGCCGGCCATGAGGAATTGACAGATTGGAACCCGCTCATGAGCCTCCTCCTCGACAACCCCGTCTACAAGCCGTTCCGCTATCCCTGGGCCTACGAGGCGTGGATGACGCAGCAGCGCGTTCACTGGCTGCCCGAGGAGGTGCCGCTGGCCGACGACGTGAAGGACTGGCACCGCAAGCTGACGCCGGTCGAGCGCAACCTGCTGACGCAGATCTTCCGCTTCTTCACGCAGTCCGACGTGGAGGTGAACAACTGCTACATGACGCACTACGCCAAGGTGTTCAAGCCGACGGAAGTGCGCATGATGCTGGCGGCTTTCGCCAACATGGAAACGGTGCACATCGCCGCCTACTCGCACCTGCTCGACACGATCGGCATGCCCGAGACGGAATACTCGGCCTTCCTGCACTACGCCGAGATGAAGGCCAAGTACGACTACATGAAGCAGTTCGGCGTGAACACCAAGCCGGACATCGCCAAGACGCTGGCCGTGTTCGGCGCCTTCACCGAGGGGCTGCAGCTCTTCGCCAGCTTCGCGATCCTGCTCAACTTCCCGCGCTTCAACAAGATGAAGGGCATGGGCCAGATCGTGTCGTGGTCGGTGCGCGACGAGACCTTGCACACCAACTCGATCATCCGGCTGTTCCGCGAGTTCATCGCCGAGAACCCGGAGATCTGGACCGAGGAATTCCAGCGCCAGCTCTACGTCGCCTGCTCGACCATCGTCGAGCACGAGGACGCCTTCATCGACCTGGCCTTCGAACTGGGCGCGGTCGAGGGGCTGACGGGGCCCGAGGTCAAGCGCTACATCCGCTACATCGCCGACCGCCGGCTGATGCAGCTCGGCCTGCAGCCGATCTACCGCATCGAGAAGAACCCGCTGCCCTGGCTCGACGACATGCTGAACGGCGCCG
>JADLEG010000109.1 GCA_020846275.1 Alphaproteobacteria bacterium | reverse complement strand
GTCGAGCCGCCCTGGCGCACCGAGCCGGCGCGGATATTGGCGATCAGGGCGCGGGCCAGCCCCATCGGGTCGATGCCGGGATGCGACAGGAAGCGCCGGTCCTCGGTCGCCATCACCGCCAGCGGCAGAGTGTTGGGTATCTCTTCCAGCTTCAGGGTCTCGCCGACCAAGTCGCCGAAGCTGGCGAACACGGTACCGTCGGCCGTGGCAAGCTGGATCGCCGGGCGGCGCGCCGGCGCCTCGAGCGAGCGTATGTCGGGAAGATCGTAGGCGTAGAAGGCAACCAGCCCGGCGCCGGCGATGCCCGCCCAGACCACCAGCACAACGCCCCAATAGACCAGGCGGCGCAGCCAGCGCCGGCGTCGGCGGGGCCCTTTCGGACCCGGTCCCGGGGGTGTGTCGGCCTGGGCGCGGCCCCGGCCGGAAGAAGAAGCTGGACGATCCTCGTCCACCGCGCGTCCGGCCCGTCGGGGCTGACCTGCCCTTGCCACCATGAACCGGTTTCTAGGCCAGGATTGTGGCGAAATCTATGCAATTGTAGGGGCCTGATGGAGGCTTCCGATGGAATTGCTGCTGCCGCTCGCGGAGCGCATCGCGCCCAGGCTGATCGCCCGCAAGGCGACGATCGCCGTCGCCGAATCCTCGACCGGCGGGCTGATCGCCGCCGCGCTTCTGTCCGTGCCGGGCGCCTCGGCCTATTTCCTGGGGGGCGGGGTGATCTACACCGGCGCGGCGCGCAAGGCGCTGCCGGGCATCACGCCGGAGGACATGCGGGGCATGCGGGCGGCGACCGAAGCCTATGCCGCGCTGATCGCCGGCCGCGTGCGCGACGCCCACGGCGCGACCTGGGGCCTGTCCGAGACCGGCGCTACCGGGCCGACGGGTAACCGCTATGGCGATCCGGCCGGGCATAGCTGCATGGCGGTGGCCGGACCGGTCGCGCGCACGGTCACGCTGCGCACGGGCAGCGCCGACCGGCGCCAGAACATGCGCGCCTTCGCCCTGCATGCGCTGACCCTGCTCGATGCGGCGCTGGGCGAAGGCGGCTGACGTGGTTCAGTCGGTCGCGGTCAAGCCCGCTTCGCCTTCGGCACCTCGGCGTGGTCGCCCACGGGGTGCTGGTTGCGGAAGCCGATGGCAATGCGGTTCCACAGGTTAATCAACCCGATCAGCATGGTCAGGTTGACCAGCTCGTCGTCCTTGAACTGCGCGCGGACCTCGGCATAGACGTCGTCGGGCGCGTGCGTCTCGGCGACGAGGGTCAGCGCCTCGGTCCAGGCCAGCGCCGCGCGTTCGCGCGGACTGTAGAGCGGCGATTCCTGCCAGGCGTTGAGCAGGTAGAGGCGCTGCTCGGTCTCGCCGTTGCGCCGCGCGTCCTTGCTGTGCATGTCCAGGCAGTAGGCGCAGCCGTTGATCTGCGAGGCGCGCATCTTCACCAGCTCGATCAGCGATTTCTCGAGGCCACATTGTTGTATGTAAGCCTCGACGCCCCGCACCGCCTTGATGGCATCAGGGGCGGCGGCGAAATAGTCCATGCGCGGCGAAACCATCGATCGCCTCCTTGTCCTGTCGGATTCGATCGGCCGCCCTACGCCTTGAGCACCGCCAGGTCCTTGTACAAATCCAGCGCCTCGGGGTTGGCGAGGGCTTCCTTGTTCTTGACCGCGCGGCCGTGGACCACGTCGCGCACCGCGAGTTCGACGATCTTGCCGCTCTTGGTGCGCGGGATGTCGGCGACGTGAACGATCTTGGCCGGCACGTGGCGCGGCGTGGTGTTGCGCCTGATCTGGTCCTTGATCTTCTTCGTCAGGTTGTCGTCCAGGCTGAGGCCGGGCCTCAGCCGAACAAAGAGCACCACGCGCACGTCGCCGTCCGCCCAGTCCTGGCCGATCACGATGCTCTCCACCACCTCGTCGAGCTGCTCGACCTGGCGGTAGATCTCGGCCGTGCCGATGCGCACGCCGCCGGGATTGAGCACCGCATCCGACCGCCCGTGGATGACGAGGCCGCCGTGCTTGGTGATCTCGATATAGTCGCCGTGGCACCAGATGTTCTTGAACCGGGCGAAATAGGCGTTGTGGTACTTCTGCCCGTCCGGATCGTTCCAGAACCCGATCGGCATGCACGGGAAGGGCTTGGTGCAGACCAGCTCGCCCTTGTCGCCGCGCAGCGGCTTGCCGTCGTCGCCGAACACGTCCACAGACAGACCAAGGCCGCGCTGCTGGATCTCGCCGCGCCATACCGGCCCGGTCGGGTCGCCGAGCACGAAGCACGAGACGATATCGGTGCCGCCGCTGATCGAGGCGAGGTGCAGGTCCTTCTTGATCGCGCGGTAGACGAAGTCGAACGACTCGGGCACCAGCGGCGAGCCCGTGCTGGTCATCGCGCGCACCGTGCGCAGGCCGTGCGTCTCGATCGGCTTCAGCCCCGCCTTGTTGACCGCGTCGATGTACTTGGCCGAGGTGCCGAACATCGTCATCGATTCCCGGTCGGCGTAGTCGAACAGGATGTTGCCGGTGGGATGGAACGGGTTGCCGTCGTAGAGCAGCAGCGTCGCCTCGGACGCCAGCGCGGTGATCAGCCAGTTCCACATCATCCAGCCGCAGGTGGTGAAGTAGAACACGCGGTCGCCCGGCTTGATGTCGCAGTGCAGCCGATGCTCCTTCAGGTGCTGCAACAACGTGCCGCCCTGGCCGTGCACGATGCACTTGGGCACGCCGGTCGTGCCGGAGGAGAACATGATGAACAGCGGATGGTCGAACGGCAGGCGCTCGAAGGCGATGGTCTGCGGCGCGAACGGCGCCACGAACTGCGCGAGCGACACGGTACGCTCGATACTTTCCACCGGCGCGCCGGTGTAGGGAATCACCACCGCGCGACGCACGCTGGGCAGCTTGGCCAGGATCGCCGGCAACTTGTCGACCGACGAAAAGGTCTTGCCGCCGTAGAAATACCCGTCCGACGTGAACAGCACGACCGGCTTGATCTGGCCGAAGCGGTCGAGCACGCCCTGGACGCCGAAATCGGGCGAGCAGGACGACCAGATCGCGCCGATCGAGCTGGCCGCCATCATCGCCATCGCCGTCTCGGGCAGGTTGGGCAGGTAGCCGGCGACGCGGTCGCCCGGCTTCACCCCCTCGGCTTTCAGCGCCTGGGCCAGGCGCGACACGGTGTCATAGACCTCGCCCCAGCTGAGCGAGCGGCGCACCTTGTCCTCGCCCCAGAACACCATCGCCTGGCCGGAATCGCGCCGGCGCAGCAGGTTCTCGGCGAAATTGAGCTTGGCGTCGGGAAAGAACTTCGCGCCGGGCATCTTGGCCGGGTTGACCAGCGCCCGCTTGCCGCGCGTCTCGGCGATTACGCCGCAATAGTCCCACAGCGAGGTCCAGAATTTCGCCGGCTCGGCGGTCGACCAGCGCCACAGCGAGGGGAAATCCGAGGTCCTTACCCCCCAGTCCTGGGCGACCCGGGCCCGGAAGCTGCTCAGATTCGCCGCGGCGATGCGCGAGGGCGAGGGCTGCCAGAGCGGCTTTTCCGCCTGAGCGGCGCGGCGGCGGGATGGCTTGGCCTTCGCCGACGGCTTGGACTTGGCTTTGGAACGGGTTTTCTTGGCGGCCATGTCGGTCCTCCCCCGGCCGAATTCTTCGCGGCGAAACGTCAATAAGCCCTAAAGACGGCTCCGCCGCAACGGCCCCCGCGCCCGCATCCGTGCCATGCAGGTTCAGAACTGGCGATCCCGGCAGGGTCCGCTATCCTCCGCCCCCGATGCCTCCCTCCGACGATTCCGTCCCGGCCGGGCGACTGGCGTTCTTTCACAGCCTGCCGGCCCCGGCCCGGGGCGCGCTGTGGATGTCGGCGGCGGCCATCGCCTTCTCCGCGATGAACACGATCATCCGCATGCTGGGGCAGGAACTGCCGCCGGTCGAGCTTGCCTTCTTCCGCAACTTCTTCTCGCTGATCGTGATGCTGCCCTGGATCCTGCACTACGGCCTGGGCAGCCTGAACCTGCGCCGGTTCAAGCTCTACTCCATGCGCGCGCTGATGGGGCTGGTGTCCATGCTGTGCTGGTTCACCGCCGTGTCGCTGATCCCGCTGGCCGAGGCGATCGCGCTCAGCTTCACCGGGCCGCTGTTCGCCGTCGCCGCCGCCGCGGTGGTGCTGCGCGAGAAAGTGGGCTGGCGGCGCTGGGGCGCGGTGGTCGTCGGCTTCATCGGCGTGCTGATCATCGTGCGCCCCGGCCAGGTCGAGCTGTCGCTAGGCGCCACGCTGGTGCTGCTGTCGGCCTTGACCATGGCGGCCGGCGCGATGCTGGTGAAGACCTTGGCCCGCACCGAGCCGGCGCCGGCGATCGTCGCCTACATGGTGATCTACCTGGCGCCGATGTCGCTGATCCCGGCGCTGTTCGTGTGGCAGTGGCCGCAGCCGCACCATTGGATCTACCTGATCGTGCTGGGCGGCATCGGCGCGCTGGCGCATCTCGGCTACACCCGCGCGCTGGCCGCGGCCGACGCGTCGGCGGTGATGCCGTTCGACTACCTGCGCATGCCGTTCGGTGCCGCCATGGCCTATGCGCTGCTGGCCGAGGTGCCGACGGCGTGGACCTGGGCCGGGGCGGGCGTCATCGTCGCATCGACAATGTATATCGCGCAGCGCGAGATCTTCCTGCGTCGCCGGCGCGAGCCGTTGCCCGAAGTGGCGGCGCCATGACCATCCGCGGCATGGCGGATGCCGGCAAGCGCTGGCACGGGCTATCCGCCAACACGCGCGCGATCCTGTGGATGCTGCTGGGCACCGTGATGTTCTCGGTCATGACGGCGCTGATCAAGGCCATGGCCGCGCGCTATGACAGCCTGCAGATCGCGTTCTTCCGCAGTTTCTGCTCCTTCCTGACCTTCCTGCCGATCGCGCTGGCCGGAGGGTTCCAGGCTTTCCGCACCGCCATGCCGTTGCAGCACGTCCTGCGCGGCATGGTCGGCGTGATGGCGATGCTCACCGGCTACTACGCGGTCGCCAACCTGCCGCTGGCACTGTCGACCTCGATCAGCTTCGCCACGCCGCTGTTCCTGGTGGTGCTGGCGGTGTTCGCGCTGGGCGAGACCGTGGGCTGGCGGCGATGGGGCGCCACGATGGTGGGATTCGCCGGCGTCCTGGTCTGCGTGCGGCCGACCCACGGCATCGCCCCGGCGGCGGTCGTCGGCATGGTGTCGGCCGCGCTGGTCGCCTGTTCGGTCGTCGTGACCAAGAAGATGCCGGTCAGCGAACGCGCGATCACCATCGTGATCTGGTCGACCATGACCAGCTCGGTGGCGGCGCTGATCCCCGCACTGGCCGTTTGGCGGACGCCCGATCTGCAAGACCTGGTGTTCCTGGCCGCGACCGGCGTGGTGGGTGCCGGCGGCCAGGCGATCTTCGTGCATTCCTACCGGCTGGGCGAGGCGTCGGTGGTGGGGCCGGTCGACTACGTGCGGCTGGTGTTCGCGACGCTGATCGGCCTGGCCTGGTTCGGCGAGTGGCCCGACCAGTGGACCGCCGTGGGCGCCGCGCTGATCGTGGGCTCCACCGCCTATATCGCGCACCGCGAGGCGGTGCTGCGACGAAAGGTCCCGCGCCCGCAGCCCGTGGCCTGACCCCCCGCCCTTGCGCGCCGCGCGGCGGCGTTGCACCAATAGGCGATGGCCGCCCCCGATTCCCCCTCCATGCTGCGAAATCTGTGGTATTACGCGCTGCCCGGCGCGGCGCTTCCGCGCGGACAGATGGTCGCACGCACCATCCTGGGCGAGCCGATGCTGTTCGCCCGCGACGCGGCGGGCCAGGTCTTCGCGCTATTGGACGTCTGTCCGCATCGCGGCATGCCCTTGACCGAGGGAAGCTTCGACGGGCGCGAGGTCGAGTGCTGCTACCACGGCTGGCGCTTCGACCGCGGCGGGCGTTGCACGGCGATCCCCTGGCTGGTCGACGGCCAGGAGGTCGACGTCCAGCGCATCAAGGTGCGCCGCTTCCCCGCGCGCGAGCATCTGGGCAACGTGTGGGTGCATGCCGGCGCGCCGGACGCCGACGAGGCCGCGCTGCCCGAATTGCCGCCGCTGCCGGACATCGGCGTGCCCGACCCCAACCTGGCGGTCGAGATGGATTTCGCCTGCCATATCGACCAGGCGGTGATCGGGCTGATGGACCCGGCGCACGGACCCTTCGTGCACACGTCCTGGTGGTGGCGCCCCAACCGCAGCATGCAGGTGAAGGAGAAGGCGTTCGAGCCGGCGCCGCTGGGCTTTCGCATGAAGCGCCACCAGCCGGCCAGCAATTCGCGCGCCTATTACCTGTTTCTCGGCGGCCAGCCGGAGACCGAGATCACCTTCCGCCTGCCCGGCGTGCGCGTGGAGCAGATCCGCGCCGGGCGGCACCAGGTCGTGCAGATGACCGCGGTCACGCCGATCGACGAGGCGACCACGCGCATCAGCCACGTGATCTACTGGACCGTGCCGTGGCTCAGCGCGCTGAAGCCGGCGCTGCGCCGGATCGCCCATCGCTTCATCGACCAGGACCGCATGATCGTGGAAAAGCAGCAGCGCGGGCTGAAGCACCGCCAGCCGATGATGCTGGTCAAGGACGCCGACACGCTGGCGCGCTGGTATTTCGGTCTCAAGAAGGAGTTCGCGCAGGCGGAATCCGAGGGCCGCGAATTCCGCAACCCGGTGCCCGAAACCGTCCTGCGCTGGCGGAGCTGATACGCGATGCCGCGCATCGAGGCGGTCGACTTCTTCTACCTGGCCATGCCGCGCATCGAGGATATCGGCGACGGCAGTCAGGACGCCTGCGTGGTGCGGGTCGCCGTGGGCGGCAAGACCGGCTGGGGCGAGTGCGAAGCGGCCCCGCTGCCCACGATCGCAGCCCTGGTCTGCCCGATGTCGCACTCCGCCTGCCATCCCGTGATCGAGTCGGTGCTATGCGAAAAGCTCGAGGGCCCGGCCGACCTGCCACGCATCGGCGACCGCGTGCGCGCCCGGTCGCTCGACCTGCTGCAAGCCGAGCATGTGCTGAGCGGCATCGACATGGCGCTATGGGACGCGCTGGGCCGGCTGAAGGACGCACCCGTGTGGCGCCTGCTCGGCTACCGAAAATCCTGGCCCAAGCTTCCCTATGCCTCGGTGTTGTTCGGCGACACGGCGCCGGAGACGCTGGCGAAGGCGCGCGCGATCCGCGCCAAGGGATTTCGCGCCGCCAAGTTCGGCTGGGGACCGTTCGGCGCCGGCACGCTGAAGGCCGATGTCGACCAGCTCCACGCCGCGCGCGAGGGGCTGGGCAGGGACGGCATGCTGCTGGTCGATGCCGGCACGGTGTGGGTCGAGAACCTGCCGGCGGCCGAGAAGCGTCTGAAGGCGCTGGCGGCGGTCAAGGCCACCTGGCTGGAGGAGCCGTTCGTGTCGGGCGCGCTCGCCGAATACCGCGCGCTGGCGCGCAAGTCGAAGGTCAGGCTGGCGGGCGGCGAGGGTGCGCATAACTTCCACATGGCCCGGCACATGATCGACCACGCGGGAATCGGCTTCGTGCAGATCGACGCCGGCCGCATCGGCGGCATCACGGTTGCCAAGCGCGTCGCCGACTACGCCCGTGCAAAGGGGGTCACCTACGTCAACCACACCTTCACCTCGCCGCTGGCGCTGAGCGCGTCGCTGCAGCCCTTCGCGGGGCTGCGGGATCACACGATCTGCGAATATCCGCTGGAGGCGAAGGACGTGGCGCTGGCGATCACGACCAATCGCATCGCGCCGGACGCCGACGGCGAGGTCATGGCGCCCGATGCGCCGGGCTTGGGCATGACGGTCGATCCCGCGCGCTTCAAGCCCTATCTGCAGGACGTCGAGATCAAGGTCGGCGGCAAGGCGCTCTATCGCACCCCGGCGATCTAGTCCCGACGCAGCGCCGCGGCGATCCGCGCGGCCAGCGCGTCGGGCGGCGCCGTCACGTCGACGACGATCGCGTTTTCGGCCGGGTTCGGCTCCTCCAGCGTCGCGAACTGGCTGGGCAGCAGCGCCGGCGGCATGAAGTGGTTGCGCCGCGCGTCCATGCGCGACTGGATGAGATCGCGCGTGCCGCGCAGATAGGCCAGGCGCACATCGGCGCGCGGACCGATCAGGATGTCGCGATAGGCGCGCTTGAGCGCCGAGCAGGCGACCACCATCCCCTGCCCCTCGCCGCGCGCGCGGTCGATCGCGGCGGCGATCGCCGCGAGCCACGGCAGGCGGTCGGCATCATCGAGCGGCACGCCGCCGGACATCTTCGCCACGTTCTCGGGCGGGTGGAACACGTCGCCTTCGTGGAACGGCGCCGCCAGCAGCGCGGCCAGGCGCTGGCCGACCGTGGTCTTGCCGGCGCCGGCCACGCCCATCAGCACGACGATCGGGCCGCGCCGCGGGTTCATGCCGCGCCGCCGTCGAGGTGGAACTTGCCCGGCCGGTCGACCCGCTCGAAGCCGTGCTGGCCGAAGCGGTCGCGCTGGGCCTGGACCAGCACGGTCCATAGCCGCGCGTCGCCATAGGCGTCGTAGTAGGACAGGGCCGAGGCCATCGCCGGCATAGCGACGCCCTGCAGCGCGCCCATCGCCACGAGCCGGCGCAGGTCGCCGACGCCGCGGGCGATACGCTCGGCGATCGGCGGCGACAGCAGCAGGGACGGCGGCGGCGGATCGGCGCGCCAAGCCTCGGCGATGGCGCCAAGGCAGTCCGCGCGCACGATGCAGCCCGCGCGCCAGACCTGCGCCACCACGGCCAGGTCGGTTTGCCAGCCGTGTTCCTGCGCGGCGGCCGCGATCAGCGCGAAGCCCTGGGCGTAGGCGATCAGGGTGGCGGCATCGAGCGCCGGAGCGACGCCGACATCGGCAGCGGTGCGCTTGCCGGGCGGGACCTGCGCCGGCCGCGTAGCAGCGATGGCGCGGCGCGCGGCGCCGAGTGCGCTCAGGTGCCGCGCGAACACCGCCTCGGCCAGGGTCGGGGCCGGAACGCCGAGCGCCAGCGCCGCCTCGGTGGTCCATTGCCCGGTGCCCTTCTGCCCGGCGCGATCGCTGATCACCTGCATCACCGGCTGGTCGGTCAGGGGATCGCGCCGGCGCAAGAGCTCGGCCGTGATCTCCAGCAGGTAGGAGCGCATCGGCCCGTCGATCCAGGAAGCGACCTCCGTCGCGCATTCCTCGAGCCCCAGCCCCAGCAGGCGCTCCATCGCCACCCAGGCCTCGGCGATCAGCTGCATCACGGCATATTCGATGCCGTTGTGGACCATCTTGACGAAATGCCCGGCGCCGGCGCCGCCGAACCACCCGAGGCACGCCACGCCATCGGCGCGGGCCGCGATCGAGCCCAGCAACGGCGCGGCGCGGTCATACGCGGCGCGGGCGCCGCCCACCATGATCGAGGCGCCGTGGCGCGCCCCCTCCTCGCCGCCGGAAATGCCGACGCCCAGGTAGTCGATGCCGCGCGCACGCAAGGCCTCGGCGCGGCGCGCCGTATCGCGGTAGTGCGAATTGCCGCCGTCCAGCACGCCGTCGCCGCGGCCGAGCAGCGGCGCCAGCGCGTCCAGCACCGTGTCGACCGGCGCGCCGGCGTTGACCATCAAGAGGACCGTGCGCGGCCGCGCGAGGCCAGCGACCAGCGCGTTCAGATCGCCTGCGGCGGCGATCAGCCGGGATTCGCGCCGGAGCGACCGCGCGCGCGCGAGGTCCTGGTCGAACACGACGACAGGATGGCCACGATCGGCCAGGTTGGCCGCCAGCGCGCGGCCCATCGTGCCGACGCCGACGAGCCCGAGCGCCGCCGCCGTCATGCCCGCGCGAGGCCTGCCACGCCGCGGTCGATCATGTCGAGGGCGCGCGCCAGCACTTTTTCCTTCCAGTCGTCATGATCCTGGTAGAAGGCGTCGCGCACCTGCCGCTTGATCGCGCGACCCTGCGCCGAGCCGACATCGCCGTGAAGATGCAGCCAGTTGTCGGCGCGCAAGGCCAGCATCACGTCGGGCACGGGCTGCGTGCCGTATTCCAGCGCCATGCTGGTCAGGTCCGCGTTCTTCAGTTCCCGCTCCAGCCCCTGGCCGAGCGTGCCGACGATGATGGCCGACTTGGAGTCGCCGCTTTCGGGCGTGGTCAGTTCCTTGCCGTACCAGTCGCGCGCGCGCGTGTTGCCCGGCGTGCCCGGCCTCTGCATGGAAATCGGCTCGCCATAGCCGTAAGGACCGAGCCCGGTGTGCAGGTCGATGAACGCGACGGCGCGACTGCGGCCAAGGAAGCGATTGGCGAGATCGAGGAACCGGCGGCGCGACCAGGCGGGCGCCGCGCCGCCGAAGAAGATGCCGCCGGGATGGCGGTACTGGCCGCCCTGGAGCGCACCTTGCAGCGCAAATTCACCGTGCTCGCGCGCGTAGCCCAGCAGGACCTTGAGGGTCGCGGCCCGGGATTCCGCCGTCCATTCCCGGGGCGCGACGGCATCCGCGATCGCGTCATAGGCCGGGTTCTGGGGCAGCGGCTGGTCGAAGTCGACGAAGTTGCGGTTGAGATCGACATTGTCCTCGGTGACCCGCCGGGTCCAGGCGAAGCCGTGCGGGTTGATCGCGTGGATCACCAGCGCGCCGACACCCGCGGGCAGGCGCCGCGGGCCGCCGGCGGCAAGCCAGCCGGACTGGCAGCCCGACCCGCAATGGCCTTCGACCCCATGCGTAGCGGATACCAGCAGCAGCGCGCGCGCGGGATCGGGCGGGCCGAACCAGGCCGCATCGATGCTGATGTCGCCGCCGTCCGGGCCTTTGGCGGGATGCGGCAGCACATGCAGCGCGCCGCCCTCCGCTCGGGCCAGCGCCCGGAAACGATCGCGCCCGGCGGCGTAGCTGGCGGGGAAATGCTCGCTTGCGTTCATGACGGGCGTGCCCCGGGGTGATCGGCAATGGCCGGCTTGGCAAAGGCGGGCGGAAGCTAGCATATTGGACGGGATGACGCGCAAGACGCTTGTTGCCCTGGTATTGGCCGGCTGGATGGCCTGCGCGGGCTGGGCCTGCACCGCGCCCCTTTGCCTGGCCGACCAGAAGGATTCGCGCCTGCCCGAACTGTTCGAGCACCTGGGCCAGGCGCAGACGCTGCGCGAGGCGCTGCTGCTGGAATCCGCGGTCTGGCAGATCTGGGGCGAGATCGAGGACGACGACATCGCCTTCCTTTATCGCCGCGGCGTCGAAGCCATGTCGGCGGACCGGCCGGACGATGCGCTGGGATTCTTCACCGAAGTGACCAAGCGCGCGCCCGATTTCGCCGAGGGCTGGAACAAGCGCGCGACCGTGTTGTACATCATGGGCGATTTCGCCGCCTCGGTCATCGATGTCGAGCACACCCTGGCGCTGGAGCCGAAGCATTTCGGCGCGCTTTCGGGGCTGGGGATGATCAACCTGCAGCTCGGCCGCGACGCGGCCGCGCTTAGAGCCTTCGACGCGGCGTTGAAGGTGCACCCCTTCCTTTCCGGCGCCCGCCAGCGCGCCAAGGAACTGCGCGACAAGCTCGGCGGCAAGCCGACGTGACCGCCCCGGATTGGCTGGCGACGGCGCTTCGGCGCATGGGACTGCTCGCGCCCGGCACGGAACCTGCCGCCGAGCCGCTGGCGGGCGGCGTGTCGTCCGACATCTGGCGCGTGGAGACCGCCGCCGGTCCGGCCTGCGTGAAGCGGGCGCTGTCCAAGCTGAAGGTCGCGGCCGACTGGCGCGCGCCGGTGGAGCGCAATGCCTACGAGGTCGAATGGATGCGCGTCGCGGGCGCGGTGGTGCCCGATGGCGTGCCGCGCCTGCTGGGCCACGATCCGCAGAGCGGCTGCTTCGCGATGGCCTATCTGGAGCCGCGCGACTTTCCGCTGTGGAAGGCGCTGCTGCGCGACGGCAAGGCCGAGGCCGAGACCGCGCGGGCGGTCGGCGAGCGACTGGTGCGCATCCACGCGGCGACGGCCGGAAAGTCCGAGATCGCCCGCGCCTTCGCCACGGATCACATCTTCCATTCGATCCGGCTCGAGCCCTATCTGCTGGCGACGGCGGATAAGCATCCGGCGCTGGCGCCGGCGCTGCGCGCGCTGGTCGATACCACCGCGTCGACCCGGCGCGCGCTGGTCCATGGCGATATCAGCCCGAAGAACATCCTGGTCGGGCCGAAGGGGCCGGTGTTCCTGGATGCGGAATGCGCGTGGTACGGCGATCCGGCGTTCGACCTGGCGTTCTGCCTCAACCACCTGCTGCTCAAGTGCCTATGGACGCCGTCGGCGCGCGAGCCGTTCCTCGCCTGCTTCGCGTCGCTAGCCGATGCCTATCGTGCGGGGATCGCGTGGGAGGCGCCGGCGGCGATGGAAGCGCGCACGGCGCGCCTGCTGCCCGGCCTGTTCCTGGCGCGGGTCGACGGCAAGTCGCCGGCCGAGTACGTCACCGCGGAGGAAGACAAGGGCCGCGTGCGGCGCGTGGCGTCTTCGCTGCTGCGCCAGCCGCCCGAGTGCCTGGCGGACATCGCCGCCGCATGGAGGAAGGAATTGTCGAGGTGAGCGACACGACGATCGCTGCCGTCAAAGGACGGCGGGTCTGGGATTCGCGCGGCCGTCCGACGGTGGAGGCCGAGATTGAGCTTGCCGGCGGCGCGAGGGGGCGCGCCATCTCGCCGGCCGGCGCCTCGATGGGCGCGGGCGAAGCCGTGGACCGCCGCGACGGCGGCAGCGCGTTCGGCGGACTTGGTGTGACCCTCGCCATGAACGCGGTGAACAGCGAGATCGCGGGCGCGCTTCGCGGCAGGGATGCCGCTGACCAGCACGCGATCGACAAGCGGCTGATCGCGCTGGACGGCACGCCGAACAAGGCGCGGCTGGGCGGCAACGCGATCATCGCCGTGTCGATGGCGGCGGCGCATGCCGCCGCCGCCGCGCGCGGTCTGCCGCTGTGGCAGCACCTGGGCGGCGATGCGGCAAAGACGATCCCGCTGCCGGAGATCCAGATCTTCGGCGGCGGCGCTCATGCCGGCGGGCGTCTGGACGTCCAGGACTTCATGGTGATCTGTCCGGGCGCGCGCAGCTTCGCCCAGGCGCTGGACTGGACCGCCGAGGTCTATCGCGCCGCCGGGGCGTTGATGAAGGACGAGGGACGGCTGCGCGGGGTCGCCGACGAGGGCGGGTATTGGCCGGAGTTCGACGGCAACGAGCAGGCGCTCGCCATGCTGCTGCGCGCGATCGAGCGCGCGGGCTACGCCCCGGGCGAGCAAGTCGCGATCTCGCTCGACATCGCCGCGTCGCAGTTCGGCAAGCGTGGCCGCTACCGCCTCGCACGCGACCGGCGCGACCTGGACAGCGACGCCTGGGGCGAGGTGTTGCTGCGCTGGATCGAACGCTACCCGATCCGCATGATCGAGGATCCGATGGCCGAGGACGATCCCGAGGGCTTTGCGCACTTCACCTCAGCAGTGAAGGGCCGTGTGCAGGTGGTGGCTGACGACCTGGTCGTCACGTCGGCCCAGCGCATCGCCGACATGGCCAGGCGCGGCGCGGGCGACGCGGCGCTGATCAAGCCGAACCAGGCCGGCACCTTGACGGAAGCGAAGGCCGCCTTGGACGCCGCACGCGATGCCGGCTGGGGCGCCATCGTCTCGGCGCGCTCGGGTGAAAGCGAGGACGTGACCATCGCCCATCTCGCCGTCGGCTGGGGCGTCGGCCAGTTCAAGGTCGGCTCGTTCACGCGCTCGGAGCGCATGGCGAAGTGGAACGAGATGCTGCGGATCGAGGAAGCACTGGGGGCTCGGGCAAAATTCGCGGGGAAAAACGTGTTGCCTTGATCCCCGCGCACAAAGCTCGCATCAGCGCTCCGCCACCGCGTCCAGCAGCCGGACCAGCCGCGTGCGCGTGTCCTTCCACGCCGCGTCGCCGATCAGGCCCACGATGTCGGCCTGCGCCGCCGCCCAGAGTTCGCGCGCATCGACAAGGCGTTTGCGGCCCGCTTGCGTCAGCTCGATCTGCTTGACCCGCTTGTCGGGGTTCGGAACGCGGCGGATAAGCCCGTCTTTTTCCAGCACTTTCAGTGCGCGGGCCAGGGTGGTCTGGTCGGCGTACATCTCGTCTTCCAGCGTGGCGGCGTTGACCGGCTGGAGGCGCGCGATGCGCGCCAGCAGGCTGTACTGCGTCACCCGCAGGCCGGAGGGGCGCATGGCGTCGTCGTAGATCTGCGTCACCGCGCGCGTGGCCATGCGGAGCGCGGCGCAGACGCATTCCGGCATCACTGCGCCTGGGGGCCTTGCCTGGTACCGTTTCTGGCCTTGTGGCGCCCCGGCGCGCGTGGTCTTAGCTCTCGGCATCGCGACCTCGGTCGCCGGCCGGCTTGACACCGGTCGGATAAAACATGTATACGCATGTATCCATACGCATGCAAGGGTGAATGTAGCATGGGCCGCACTCCCGTCTTCCTGCTGGCCGTGGCCTGCGTGATGCTGGCGCTCAACATGGGCGTGCGCGGCGGCTTTGGCCTGTTCCTGCGGCCGATCAGCCACGAATACGGCTGGCCACTTGAGGTCTTCTCGCTGTCGATGGCGATCCAGGCGCTGGTCTGGGGCATCAGCCAGCCCTTCGCCGGCGCGCTGGCGGACCGCTACGGCACGCTGCGCCTGGTGGTGCTGAGCGGCCTTGCCTATGCCGGCGGCGTGCTGATGATGGCCTGGGCGCCGACGCCCGGGCTGATGTACCTGGCCAGCTTCATCGTCGGCGTCGCCATCAGCGGCACCTCGTTCGGCGTCGTGTTCGGGCCGGTCGCGCGCGCGACGCCGCTAGAGCGGCGCTCGACGGCGCTGGGCATCGCGACGGCCGGCGCGTCCTTCGGCATGTTCATCGGGCCGGTCGTCACGGAACGGCTGATCGCGTCAGTCGGCTGGGTCGCGGCGCTCTATGCGCTGGCGATCGCCGTCGCGCTGGTCGTGCCGCTGGCCCCGCTGCTGGCGCGCGAGCCGGCCGCCGCCAGCGGCCCGGCAGCGGCCCCGCAGTCGCTGAAGGCGGCGCTCGCCGAGGCCAGCGGCCATTCCGGCTTCTGGTACTTGACCGCCGGGTTCTTCGTCTGCGGCTTCCACGTCACCTTCATCGCGACCCATCTGCCGGCCTTCATCGCGACCTGCGGCTTGGCGCCGGTCGTCGGCGGCTGGGCGTTGGCGCTGGTCGGGCTGTTCAACGTGGTCGGCAGCTACGGCGCCGGCGTGCTGGGCGGCAAGTGGCGCAAGAAATATCTGCTGAGCTTGCTCTATTTCGGCCGCGCCGTGGTGATCGGCCTGTTCATGATGCTGCCCAAGACCGAGATCGTGGTGCTGGGCTTCGCGGCGGCGATGGGGCTGTTGTGGCTGTCGACGGTGCCGCTGACATCGGGCCTGGTGGCGCAAATCTTCGGGCCGCAGCACATGGCGACCCTGTTCGGCATCGTGTTCGTCAGCCACCAGGTCGGATCGTTCCTGGGCGGGTGGCTGGGCGGTGTCGCCTTCGACCGCACGGGCAGCTATGATCTGATGTGGATTATCTCGATCCTGCTCGGCGTTGGCGCCGCGGTCATGCACCTGCCGATCGGCGACCGGCCGGTGGCGCGGCTCAGCGTCAAGCCCGCCTGACGCGGCTAGCCGGCGTGCGCGCCCTGCTGGCGGGCGCGCTGATGGCCGCGTTCTCCGGCGCGCAGGCGCAGCAGCTCACGCTGTCGATCAACAACCACACCTGCGGCACGCTGATGGTCAGCCTGGCCGATGCGCCGGGCTGCGGACCCGACGTCCCGGCCTGCTCGGTGCTGGCGCGCAACGGCTTCACCACCAAGCTGCCGGTCCTCATCGCCTATCGTCCGGGATTCCTGACGCTGTCGGCGTCCGGGGGATGCGGCAACCGCAACACCACGATCGCGGGCACCTGCCAGGTCGAGGTGAAGACCGTGCGCGAGACCTACAACACCGGCCTCAGCTACTATCACTACGACACGTCGCGCCCGGAGCAGCAGTCGGCCACGCCCTCGGATCTCCGCGACCTGACGATCTCGATTCCCCGGCCCGCGACCCTGGTCAACGTCGACATCTACCAGGGCATCTGCGACACCGACGAGGGCGAGCGGCGCTGCGAGCTGTTCTGCCGCACGCCCGACCAGCAATAGGCCGCGCCGCGGTCAGCCGCCGACCCAGGCGATGCGGATCAGGTTGGTGGCGCCGGGGGTGCCGAACGGCACGCCGGCGGTGATGACGACGCGGCTGCCGGGCTTGGCAAAGTTGTCCTGCCTGGCGATGGTGCAGGCGCGGTCCACCATCTCGGCCAGGTTGGCGATGTCCGGGGTGACCACGGCGTGGATGCCCCAGACCACGGCCATGCGCCGCGCCGTCTCGAGCTTCGAGGTGAGGCACAGGATCGGCACTTCCGGCCGTTCGCGGGCGGCGCGGAAGGCGGTCGAGCCCGAGGTGGTGTAGGTCACGATCGCCGCGGCGTGGATCGTGTGCGCGACCTGCGCCGCGGCCTTGGTGATGGCGTCGGGCGCGGTCTCCTCGGGCTCGGGATGCTGCGCGTCCATGATGCGGTGGTAGGACGGCTCGCGCTCGGTGCGGGCGACGATGCGGTCCATCATGGTGACCGCCTCGACCGGATGGCTGCCCGACGCCGATTCGGCCGACAGCATCACCGCATCGGCGCCGTCGAACACGGCGGTCGCGACGTCCGACGCCTCGGCGCGCGTGGGCTGTGGCGAAGCGATCATCGATTCCAGCATCTGCGTCGCCACCACCACCGGCTTTCCCGCCTGGCGGCAGGCCGCGATGATGCGCTTCTGCAGGCTGGGCACGTCCTCGGGCGGCAATTCGACCCCCAGGTCGCCGCGCGCCACCATCACCGCGTCGGACTGCTCGACGATCTCCTGCAAGCGGTCGATCGCCGCGGGCTTCTCCAGCTTCACCATCAGCGCGGCGCGGCCGGCGATCAGCTTGCGCAGCTCCGCCATGTCCTCTGGCTGCTGCACGAAGGACTGCGCCACCCAGTCGACGCCGAGCTCGAGCCCGAAGCGCAGGTCGGCGCGGTCCTTGTCCGTCAGCGGCTCGACCGGCAGGATCACGCCCGGCACGTTGACCCCCTTGCGGTCCGACAGCACGCCGCCGGTCGTGACGACGGTCTCGGCGTAGCCGTCGCCCGCCGCCTCGACCCTCAAGCGAAGCTTGCCGTCGTCGAGCAGCAGCTCGACACCCGGCTTAAGCACCGAAAGCACCTCGGCATGGGGCAGGCAGACCCGCTTGTCGTCGCCAGGGTCGCGCGAAAGGTCGAAGCGGAAGCGCTGGCCGGCGGCCAGGGTCACCCGTCCCTCGGCGAACTTGCCGACCCGCAGCTTGGGGCCCTGCAGGTCCATCAGGATGCCGATCGGGCGCTGCAGGTCCTTTTCGAGCTGCCGGATCGCCTGGTAGCGCGCGCGATGGTCCTCGTGCTCGCCATGGCTGAAGTTCAGGCGGAACACGTCGGCCCCGGCGCGGAACAGCTCGGCGATGCGGGCAGGATCGGAGCTGGCGGGACCCAGCGTCGCGAGAATCTTGGTGTTTCGTTGGCGGCGCATGCCCGGCGGAGATTAGCCGTGTTTGCGCCACACTGCCAATATTCGCGCGCCCCGCGCGCCTGGCCCGCGCAGATTTCGCTGAACCCCCCGGATCGCCGCATGCTCTAATCGGCCGCGGCACGGGGGAAGCCGGCTTGCGCGACGAGGTCGGGGCCAGGACGAGCTACGGGACGGTAGCGATGGCGCTGGGGTCCACCCTGTGGATCCAGGCGGTCGTGGCGTGGGCCATGCTGACCGTGCCGGTCTTCGCGCCGAGCGCGGCGCCGGACCTGGGCCTGGAAATCGGGGCGCTGGGCTTCTATGCCTCGATCGCCTATGTCGGCGCGATGACCGGCGCGCTTCTGGGCGGCGGGCTGGTGGCGCGGCTCGGCGCGATCCGCCTGAGCCAGGCGAGCCTGGTGGTGTGCGCGGCATCCGTGGCCGCGTTCGTACTGGGCTATTGGTGGGTCCTGGCGCTCGCGACGCTGGTCCTGGGCCTGGGCTATGGCCCGACCACCCCCGCCAGCTCCCATGTCCTGTCGCGCCATACCCCGCCGCGGCTGATGGCGCTGGTCTTCTCGATCAAGCAGACCGGGGTGCCGCTGGGCGGCGCGCTGGCCGGCGCCACGGTGCCGCCCCTGACCCTGGCCTTCGGCTGGCGCGGCGCGGCCCTGGCGGTCGCCGCGGCCTGCCTGGCCTCGGCGGTGCTGATCCAGCCGACGCGCCCGCGTCTGGACGACGACCGCAGCGCGCAGGAGCCGTTGCTGCGCGGGCATCCGCTGGCGCCGCTGAGGTTCGTGCTGGGCCGCGCCGATCTGCGCGAGCTGGCGCTGACCTCCTTCGTGTTCGCCGCGCTTCAGCAATGCCTGGCCGTGTTCCTGGTCGCCTATCTGACGGCCGAGATCGACTTCGGGCTGGTGGCCGCGGGACGGGTCCTGTCCCTGGCGCTCGGGTTCGGCATTGCGGGCCGAATCCTGTGGGGCTGGCTCGCCGACCGGCTGGCGAAGACGAAACCCGGAAGCAGCCGCCGTTTGCTGGGCTACCTGTCGCTCGCCATGGCCGTCACCTCGATCGCGATGGGGTTGTGGACGCGGGACTGGCCGCTGGCGGCGGTGCTGATCGTCGCGGCGGGCTACGGCGCCACGGGCGCGGGGTGGAACGGCGTGCTGCTGGCCGAGGTGGCGCGGCTGGCGACCCCGTCGGAGGCCGGCCGCGCCACCGGCGGCACGCTGTTCGTCACCTTCTTCGGCGTGGTGGTGGCGCCGCTGGTCTTCGGCCTGGTGGCGCGCGAGACCGGAAGCCTTGGCGTGATGTTCCAGAGCCTCGGCGCGCTGGTCCTGGTCTGCGCCGTGGTGCTGCTACGGCCCACGCGCGCCTGACGGCACGACCCGCGCCAGGAATCGTTCTACGTCCATCAGGTACTCGCGGTCGTCGAAGATCACGCCGGACGCCGCCTCGATGCGCCCCATGACCTCGGCGCGCCAGCTACGGTCGTTGGCGGCGCGCAGCGCCAGCGCGACATACTCCCCCGCATCCTTCGCCACCAGGTCCATGACGCCGGCCTTGGCGTAGATCGCCAGCGACAGGCGGCCGCGCAGGAAGTTGCCCGGCAGGGTAACGACCGGCGTGCCCATCGCGAGCGCCTGGTAGGTCGTGTTGCCGCCGCTGAAGGGCAGGCTGTCCAGGCTGACATCGCTGAGCGCCAGCAGGTTCATGTAGTCGGCATGGCTCTGGCGCGGCAGGACGATGACGCGGTCGACGGCGTCGCCCATGACGGCGCGATAGCGCCCGAGCAGCAGCTCGGCCCAGTGCGGATCGCCGCCGTGCAGCAGCAGCAGCCGTCCCTGAGGATCGCGCGACAGGATCTCGGCGAAGGGCCGGTCGAGCTCGGGATGGATCTTGAACAGGTTCTGGGCGCAGAAATAGAGATGCGCGTCCGCGGGCAGTCCATAGGCCGCGCGGTCCTTCATCGGCGCGGGCGGCGCCGGACGGCGATAGGACATCGGCAGGCCGCCCAGGCGCACCAGCTTTTCACTGTAGTGATCCTCGCCGTCCGGCGGCTCGGCCGCGTCGCAGCTCAGGAAATAGTCCACGGCCGGGATGCCGGTGGTCACCGGATGGCCCCAGGTCACGCACTGCACCGGCGCCAACCGGGCGAAGGCGAGGAAGTAGGTCATCGGCTCCATGCCGATATCCGGATAGACCAGCACGTCGAGGCGACGCTCGGCGATCGCCGCGCGGGCCGCGGCAAGCTCGGCCGGAATCCGCACCGCCTCGACCGCGTGCCGCGCGATCTCGTCCCACACCGCGTCGCCGGGCTGCGGGAAGGTAAAGACGAACACCTCGTAGCGCCCGGTCGTCGCCATGTGCTGGATCAGGTTCAGCATCAGCCGGCCGATGGAATGGTCGCGCAGGAAGCGCGAGCAGAAGCCGACGCGCAGTCGGCCGCTCGGCGGCCCGGCGCCATCGCCGCAATGCGGCGCGACGAACTGAAGCGCCGGACAGGCCGACGCGAACATCCGTGCGCTCGCGACCGCAAGCTCCTTGTCGTTGCCGCCCTGGTAGGCGAGCGCGAAATGCGTGGAGCCGACCTCGCGCGCGGGATCGGCGATCGCGAGCTTGCGATGCAGCAGGGCGTCGACGCCGCGCGCGAAATCCGCCCGCGATTGCGCGATCTCCTGTCCCGATTCGGGCACCAGCGGCAGCACGGTCGCCGCCTTGATCCGGGCGCCGTCATTGTCGCGCAGCGCGAGCGCCTGCTGGTAGGCCTGGCGCGCCTCCTTCCAGTAGCCCTGCTCCTTCAGCGTATTGCCCAGGCTGATATAGGCGCCGGGCTGCGGGCGCGCGGCGAGCGACAGGCGATAGTGCCGGACCGCGTCGGCATAGAGCCTGGCCTCGCTGAGCAGGTTGGCGAGGTTCAGATGCGCGCCGGCGTGACGCGGCTCGATGGCGATGGCGCGCTGATAGGACGCGGCGGCCGCGTTGGGATCGCCCAGCCGCGCCAGCACGATGCCCAGGTTGTAATGCGCGGCGGCGAAATCCGGCTTGAGCTTGATCGCGCGCTCCAGCGGCGCGCGCGCCTCGTCCGCCCGGCCGGCGGCATTGAGCAGCGCGCCCAGGTTGCCGAGCATGGCCGCGTCGCCCGGCCGCGCCTTCGACGCGTGCTGCATGTGCTGGACGGCGGCATCGGCCAGGCCCAGCGCGTGCGCGATGCCGGCCAGCCGCGCCTCGATTTCGGGCTGGCCGCGCCTGGCCGCCATCCGGGCGTAGAGCCGGCGCGCTTCGTCAGGATTGCCGGATTTCAGCGCGGCCTCGGCGGCCGCAAGCGACTTCGGGTCCGTCAAGAGGCCCTTTCGACGCTGAGGATCGTGCCCTTGACGCCGGTCACCACGACATGCGTGCCCGCGGGCAGGTCGGCGCCTTCGACCCGCCAGGTCGAATCGTCGACCTTGACCTGGCCGCGGCCGTTGACGATCGGCTCATCCAGGGTCAGGCGCCGCCCGACATACTGCTCGCCGCGGCGATTGAGCATGGGAAGCTCGGTCTCGGTCGGGTGCCGGCGCAGATAGGCGCGCCACGACCACACGATGATGACCGACAGGATGGCGAAGACCAGCCCTTCCCATTGCCAGGACAGCGTCGGCGCCGCATAGGCGACCAGGCCGGTGATGGCGGCCGCGATACCCAGCCACAAAAGGAACACGCCGGGGACGATGATCTCGAGCACCATCAGCACGCCGGCGAGAATCCACCAGTGCCAGAACAGAAGCTCGGTCATCGCTGTTCCCACGGGCCGCGCGCGCCGCCGCCGCCACCCCCACTGCCGCCGCTGCTGCTGCCCCCCGGGCCCTGCAGGCCCGTGGCCTGCTTCGCCAGCTCGGCGATGCCGCCGATCGACCCGATGATCCCGGTCGCCTCGAGTGGCAGGAACACGACCTTGTTGTTGTTGGCCGATCCGATGCGGGTCAGCGCCTCGACGTATTTCTGGGCGATGAAATAGTTCACCGCCTGGATGTTGCCCTTGGCGATCGCTTCCGAGACCATCGCGGTCGCCTTGGCTTCGGCCTCGGCGGCGCGCTCGCGCGCCTCGGCGTCGCGGAACGCGGATTCGCGCCGGCCTTCCGCCGCCAGGATCGCGCCCTGCTTCTCGCCCTCCGCCTTCAATATCTGCGACTGCCGGACGCCCTCGGCCTCGAGGATGTTGGCGCGCTTGTCGCGCTCGGCCTTCATCTGCCGCGTCATCGCCTCGACCATCGCGGCGGGCGGGGTGATGTCCTTGATCTCGATGCGGGTGATCTTCACGCCCCACGGCTCGGTCGCCGTGTCGACCACGCCCAGGAGCTTGGCGTTGATCTTGTCGCGCTGGGACAAGAGCTCGTCCAGGTCCATCGAGCCCATGACGGTGCGCACGTTGGTCATGGTCAACTGCAGGATCGCGTTCTCGAGATAGGCGACCTCGTAGCTGGCCTTGGCGGCGTCGAGCACCTGGAAGAACACCACGCCGTCGACCGACACCATCGCGTTGTCGCGGGTGATGACCTCCTGGGTCGGCACGTCCAGCACCCGCTCCATCATGTTGACCTTGTTGCCGATGCGGTCGACGAACGGGACGATCAGGTTCAATCCCGGCCGGAGCGTGGCGGTGTAGCGCCCGAATCGCTCGACCGTCCATTCCATGCCCTGCGGCACGGACTTCACCCCCATCAGGATGACGACCACAGCGAGCACGATGACGATCAGCGCAAAAGCCGAGAATGCGCCCATGTCCACCCAGACCTCCCCTCAGTCGTTCCGTTCGATCATACGTCGCGCGTCGGCGGGCCGGCCAGCGCCGCGACCGCGTCGCGCGATTCGCCGAGCTCCACGTCACGGATCTCCGCGCCGCGCTTCTGCACCTTGCCGGCAGAGATTCGTATCTCGCGCACGTCCTTTTCAGCTTGCGCGAAATGCTTCTCGAGATTTTCAGCCCGCGCGTCCAACCGTTCGACATCGACGTAAAGCTTGCCAACCTCGATCTGAATCTTGTTTGCCTCCCGGCGCATCTCGACGTCTCGAAGCACCGCGCGAATCGTGTGAAGCGTTGCCCACAGGGTTGTCGGTGAAACGATAAAGACGCGCGCGCGATACGATTTTTGTAGTAAGTCGGCGTGGTTTGCATGGAGCTCAGCGTACACAGCCTCGCTCGGAAGAAACATAAGCGCCGAATCTGCCGTCTCATTCGGAATGATATATCTCTCCTGAATATCGAGGATGTGCTTGCTTACTGCGATGTCGAATGCGCGGTCGGCCTGCTTGCGCTGCACCTCGTCGGCGGCAGCGCCAAGAGCACGCCATGCTTCCAATGGAAACTTCGCGTCAATCACGATCGGGCCGGGCGGATATGGCTGGACCAGCAAGCAATCGGCTCGCTTGCCATTACTAAGCGTCTTCTGGAATTCATAAACCTTCGGAGGCAAAGCCTCTTTTACCAGGTCTTCCAGCATCACCTCGCCGAAGGCGCCGCGCGCCTGCTTGTTGGACAGGATGTCGCGCAAACCCACGACATGGCCGGACAGGTCGCCGAGCGCCTTTTGCGCCGCGTCGATCTGGACCAGGCGCTCGCGCAGCGCGGTCACGGTGGTCGAGGTGTCCTTGGCCGATTTCTCCAGCGATTCGCCGACCTTGCCGGACAGTTCGGCCAGGCGCTTGGCGACCGCCTCGCCCAGCGTCCGTTCCTGCGCCTGGAGCTGCTGGGCCAGTTCGGCCTTGGCGGCCTCCTGGGTGCGGGCCATCATGTCCAGCCGCCCGGCCAGCTCGGCCCCCAGGCCCGGATCGGCGGCCGGCGCGGCGCGGCGCGCCAGGGCGAGCGCCGCCACGGCGCCGATGGCGAGCGCGAGGCAGGCTAGAAGCGCGAGTTCGAGGCTGGTCAGGGTCATGATCGGGCCGCATGGCAGTGTAGCACAGGCGTCGCGCCGGGCCGCCGCGCCTTGACCCTCCCCGGCCAAAGCCCTATCTCCACATCAGTTTCACCCCTTTCCGGCACAAGGTTCATGGCGATCCTGCCCATCATCGTGGCTCCCGATTCGCGCCTGAAGCAGAAGAGCGCCCCCGTCCGGCGCGTCGATGCCGAGACGCGCCGGCTGATGGACGACATGCTGGAGACGATGTACGCGGCCCCCGGCATCGGGCTTGCCGCGCCCCAGGTGGGGGTGCTGAAGCGGGTGATCGTGCTGGACATCGCCAAGGACGGCGAGGCCAAGCAACCGCTGATGATGGCGGACCCCGAGATCGTCGAGGCCGCCGACGAGGACTTCACCTACGAGGAAGGCTGCCTCAGCCTGCCGCAGCACTATGCCGAGGTGGTGCGGCCGAAATGGGTGGTCGTGCGCTACCGCGACCGCGAGGACACCGTCCGGGAACTGAGGGCCGAGGGGCTGCTGTCGACCTGCGTCCAGCACGAGATGGACCATCTCGACGGCATCCTGTTCGTCGACCACATCTCGGCGCTGAAGCGCAACATGATCCTGCGCAAGCTTCTGAAGGCGAAGAAGGCGAAGGCGCTGGAGG
>JADLEG010000108.1 GCA_020846275.1 Alphaproteobacteria bacterium | reverse complement strand
TTCGCGAAGATCGTTCGAAAGGGCTCGTGTCATCAATGCTGGCCTCCTTCCAGTCAGCATCTTGAATCACAAAACCGCTCCAACCGGAATCCCCTTCCGATTCAAACAATCAATGAAATGATCTAGCTACTTGATCTGCACGGGCGGAGGCGTCGAGTCGTCTTCTTGCTGCTGGGTCGGCATCTGCAACTGGATCTTCACCTTGTTCGGGTCTTCCTTCGGGCCCTTGTCCAGCCCGGCCGTCACCAGCCAGGGGAAGGCGATCACCATGCCCACCATGATGACCTGGATCACCACGAACGGCACGGCACCCCAATAGATTTCGGCTGTGCTGACGCCCTTCGTCGACCGGCCCGTGACCTTGTCGATGAATTCGCCCACCGGCGCTACGCTGCGCAGGTAGAAGAGCGCGAAACCGAAGGGCGGGTGCATGAACGAGGTCTGCATGTTGACGCCCAGCAGCACGCCGAACCAGATCAGGTCGATGCCCAGCTTCTCCGCCACAGGCCCCAGCAGCGGCACCACGATGAACGCCAATTCGAAGAAATCGAGGAAGAAGGCCAGCACAAAGACCAGGGCGTTGACCACGATCAGGAAGCCGAGCTGCCCGCCCGGAAGGCTGATCAAGAGGTGCTCGACCCATTTGTGCCCGTCGACTCCGTAGAAGCTGAGCGAAAATACGCGCGCACCGATCAGGATGAACACGACGAAGGTCGACAGCTTGGCCGTCGAGTTCATTGCCTGGCGCATGAGGTCCCAGGTTAACCGCCCGTGCGACCACGCCAGCAGCAGCGCCCCCGCCGCGCCCATCGCGCCGCCTTCCGTTGGCGTCGCGATGCCGAGGAAGATTGTCCCGAGAACCAGGAAGATCAACGCGAGCGGCGGCATCATCACGATTACGACCTGCTGCGTCAGCTTGCTGAGCAGGCCGATCTTCAAAAGCTTGTTCACATAGGCGACGACATAGAGCGCACCGCCGGCGATCGCGGCCGCCCAGATGGGATGCGTGTGATGCGACAAAAAGACGGCCACGCCGATGGCGGCTGCGGACGCGATCGCCAGGGACAGGTAGCCGGCGCGTCCGTCGGCCTCGCGGATCGTGATCGCCTCAAGCGGCAGGGCCGGCGCGCAACCCTTCCGGAACATCGTCATGCCGGCCACATAGATGGCATAGAAGCCCGTCAGCACGAAGCCGGGGATGAACGCCCCCTGGTACATGTCGCCGACGGAGCGGCCGAGCTGGTCGGCCAGCACGATCAGCACCAGGCTCGGCGGGATGATCTGCGCCAGGGTACCGGATGCGGCGATGACGCCCGATGCCAGCCGTCGGTCGTACCCGTAGCGCAGCATGATGGGCAGCGAGATCAGCCCCATCGAGATCACGGACGCCGCGACCACGCCCGTCGTCGCCGCGAGCAATGCGCCGACGAAAATTACCGCGTAGGCGAGCCCGCCCGGCACCGGGCCGAACACTTGGCCGACCGTGTCGAGCAGGTCTTCGGCCATGCCGCTGCGTTCCAGGATCAATCCCATGAAGGTGAAGAACGGGATCGCCAGCAGGATGTCGTTCTCCATCACGCCGTACAGGCGGTTGGTCAGCGCCTGAAAGAAATTAGGCGAGAAGAGTCCGAGTTCGATGCCGATGAGGCCGAACAGCAGGCCGTTGGCCGCCAACGCGAAGGCGACCGGATAGCCGAGAAGGAGGAACAGCACCATCGCCGCGAACATGACCGGAGCCATGTTCGCCTTGAGGAAAGTGGCGGCGACGCCGGTCTTGTTGGCAAGGGCGGCGACGATCAGAACGACGAACGCGGCGACCAGGGCGAGGAACAGGATCCGAATGATGCGCATGGCGGGCCCCGGCTCAGTGCGGACCGGACTTGGCGGCATGCGGATCGGGTATCAGCCCGCGCAGGATCGCAATCCGCTTGATCAATTCGGACAGTCCCTGCAGCAGCAGCAGGACGAAGCCCAGGACGATCAGCCCTTTGACCGGCCAGCGGATCAGGCCGCCCGCATTGCCCGACATTTCGCCCGACTTCAGCGCCAGCCAGAAATACGGCCAGCCCTCGATCAGCATGACCGCGCAAAGCGGCAGCAGGAAGAAGACGTGGCCGCAAATGTCGATCCAGTCGCGCGTACGCTTGGGCAGGTGCGAATTGACGATGTCGATCCGGATATGCTCGTTGTTGAGCAGCGTGTACCCCGCGCACAACAGGAAGATCGCTGAAAACAGATACCACTGCACCTCGAGCCAGGCGTTCGAACTCATGTTGAGCCCGTAGCGGATGACGGCGTTGCCGGCGCTGATCAGCACGGTTACCAGCACCAGCCAATAGACCATTCGCCCGACGAACGTGTTGGTCGCGTCGATGGCGCGGCTCACCTGCAAGAGGATTTGCACCGAAACGTCTCCCCCGATCCAAGGCGCCGCCCAGCCCCTTTATTATGTTCGTGGCGGCGACCCATTTCTGGCACAGCCCGAATGGATCGGCAATCGCCCAGGGGCGGGGCCGGCGCGACATCCGGTCGCGAGCAACAACTTGCCCCCGCGGGCTGCGCCGGCGTAACTCTGCGGCCGCCCCCCTCACGGAGGACTTGCTCTGATCTACCGGAAATATATCAGCGTGGGCGACGCATGGACCGTGCGCTGACCGCCTTCATTCGCGGGGTCGACGCCCTCAACGGCGCGGTCGGCCGGGTCGTGGGCTGGCTGACGGTCGCCACCGTGCTGGTCTGCGCCGGCGTGGTGTTCCTGCGCTATGCGGTGAAGATCGGCTCGGTGTGGACCCAGGAGCTCTATGTCTGGATCCATTCCTGCGTCTTCATGCTGGGCGCCGGCTATACGCTGCTGGTCGACAAGCATGTCCGGGTCGACCTGTGGTACGCCAAGCAGTCCGGGCGCACCAAGGCCGTGGTCGATATCCTGGGCGCGGTGCTGTTCCTGCTGCCCTGGGTCGCGGTCCTGTTGTGGACCGGCATCCCCTTCATCGCCCGGTCCTGGGCGATCCTCGAGCCCTCGGCCCAGGTGGGCGGGCTGCCCGCCCTGTTCCTGTTCAAGACCGTGCTGATCGCCTTCGCCGTCCTGCTGGGGCTGCAAGGCCTGGCCCGAGCGGCGCGGGCGGTGCTGATCCTCCGCGACCGGCCCGCGCCCTGATGCTGGGCGCGCTCACGACCGGCGACTGGCTCAGCGTCCTGCTGTTCGCGTCGCTCTGCCTGGTGCTGATGATCGGCTATCCGATCGCGATCACGCTGGCCGGCACGTCGCTGCTCTTCGCCGTGCTGGGACATCTCTGCGGAACCTTCGACCTGGCCATCCTGCAGGCCCTGCCCAGCCGCTACCTGGGCACGATGCAGGGCGAGGTGCTGGTCGCCGTGCCGCTGTTCATCTTCATGGGTTTCGTGCTGGAACGCTCGGGCATCGCCGAGGCGCTGCTGACCACGATGGGCCAGCTCTTCGGCAAGCTGCGCGGCGGACTCGGCATCTCGGTCGTGCTGGTGGGCGGCCTCTTGGCCGCATCGACCGGCGTAGTCGGCGCCACCGTCGTGACGATGGGATTGATCAGCCTGCCGGCGATGATGCGCGCGGGCTACGACCCCCGGCTGTCGACCGGGGTGATCTGCGCGTCGAGCACCCTGGCCCAGATCATCCCACCCTCGACCGTTCTGATCTTCGTCGGCGACATACTGGGCGCCGCCAACCAGTCGGCCCGGATGGAGATGGGCGACCTGTCGCCCGAGCCGGTCTCGGTCGGCGACCTGTTCGCAGGCGCGCTGGTCCCCGGCCTGATCCTGGTCGTCCTCTACCTGGCCTTCATGGTGGGCAAGGCGGTGTTCCAGCCCCTGACCTGCCCGGCCGTGCCGATGGACGCCGCCGAGCGGCGCGGCTTGGCGCATCGCGTCGTGGTCTCGCTGCTGCCGCCGCTGGCTTTGGTGGTCGCGGTGCTCGGCAGCATCCTGGGCGGCGTGGCGACGGCGACGGAGTCGGCGTCGGTCGGCGCCGTCGGCGCGGTGGTCCTGGCCGGGTTCAACCGTCGCCTGGACATCGAGATGATCCGCAGCGCCAGCTTCAACACCATGATCACCGCCTCGATGATCTTCGTGATCGTGCTGGGCGCGTCGCTGTTCTCGCTGGTGTTCCGCGGGCTGGGCGGCGAGCACATGGTCGAGCAGGCGCTGCGCGCCATGCCCGGCGGCGCCTTCGGCGCCATGTTGGTCGTGATGCTGGTGATGTTCGTGCTGGGGTTCTTCCTCGACACGTTCGAGATCATCCTGATCATGGTGCCGATCTGCGGCCCGATCCTGATCAAGCTGGGGCTCGATCCGGTCTGGCTCGGCGTCATGATCGGGGTCAATCTGCAGACCAGCTTTCTGACCCCGCCCTTCGGTTTCACGCTGTTCTACATGCGCGGCATCGCGCCGGCGTCGATCACGACGCGCCAGATCTGGGAGGGCGCCGCGCCATGGGTCGTCCTGCAGGTGATCGGGCTCGCGATCGTCTGGCTGCTGCCGCAGACCGCGACGGCCCTGCCCGCCTACCTGTTCCGCCAGGAGGCGCCAGCCACCGAGCAGGAAACGGCCCCGGGCAAGCCCGCGGCCGAGCCGGGCTGGGATGCGCCGCTCGACCCGCCGGCGGAGACGAGCAACTGAGCTAGCGCGCGCGCACCCAGCGGTCCACCCCGGCCATCACCGCGACGGCCAGCGCGGTCTTCAGCGCCGTCGCCGCCCAGAAGGGGCTCAAGCCCGCCGCGATGGCCTTGTCCCACCCGAACGATGCGGCCAGCCAGCCTACCCCGAACAGGAAGATCACGGCGTGGCCCAGCAGCATCATCAGGGTCAGTCGCGGCAGGTCGCGGGTCCAGCCCCGTGCCGCCAGGAAGCCCGTCAGCGCCGCGCCGGCGGCAAAGCCGACCAGGAAGCCGCCCGTGGGCCCCGCCATGTAGGCGAGCCCCAGGCCCTTTTCCGGCGTGCCGGCGAACACCGGCAGGCCGGACGCGCCCTCGGCCAGGTAGAGCAGCACCGTCGCCAGCCCCAGCCGCCAGCCGTAGCTCGCGCCCAGGACCAGCACGACGAAGGTCTGCATCGTCATCGGCACCGGCCAGAACGGCACCTGCACCTTGGCCGACAGGGCCAGCAGCAGGCTGCCGAACAGCGCCAGTACGATCGCGCGCAGCGCGGCCGCAGGCCCGGCGGCGGGCCACAAGACCTGGACGGTGGGTCGGTTCGACGAACGGGGCATGCGGGCAGGTTCCTCGAGTCCGTTGCGTTGGCGCGTTGGTAGCGTGGCTTGCCGCGCTTGGCAAATGCGCCCTAGCCTCGCGCCATGCCCCGCCAGAACCGCGTCACCCCTTTCGGCGAGATCCTGGCCCTGCCCGAGCGCGGCGCCTGGACCGGCAATCGCGGCTGCCTGCACGACGACCAGGGGCGGCTCGGCAAGGCGCGCTGGCGGTCGAAGGCCTGGCTGGTCTGCCGCCTGCGGTTCAAGGACTACCGCCGCCAGGTCATGACGCCCGGCCGGTGGACCGAGCTGTTCTTCCTCGACGAGGCAACCGCGCTGGCCGCCGGCCACCGGCCCTGCGCCTTCTGCCGGCGCCAGGACTTCCTCGCCTTCGTCCGCGCTGCCGCGCTATCGTTCGGCGACCAGGCGCCCAGCGCGCCGGACCTCGACACGCGGCTGCATGCCGAGCGTCTGGACGGCGGGCGCAAGCGCCTGATGCGCGCGCGACTCGGCGACTTGCCGGACGGCGCGATGGCGGTACTGCCCGGCAAGGACGGTGCATGGCTTCGCTGGCGCGGCGCGCTGCGGCGCTGGACGCCCGGGGGCTATGACGGCGAAACCACGCTCGATCCCAGGGCAACGGTGGAAACGCTGACGCCGCCAGCAACGCTGGCGGCACTCGACGGCGGCTATGTCCCGCAGGTCGACGGGTCGGTGACGAAGCGCTAGGCGGTGCGGCGGCGGCGCGTCGCAAGGGCGGCTGCGATCAGCCCCAGCCCGAGCGCCAGCAGCGGCAGCGCCGCCGGCGCGGGCACGCCGACGATGTCCACTTCGTTGGGTCGCCGAGACATTGAAGGTGGGCGACTGGTAGACGCCCGTATAGTCCGTGGTCTGAAAGACTGCCGCCGGCAGCGTCACGAACGAACCGGCATTGACGTCGTACACGATCGGCGCGGCCGAGGCCTGCGGCGGCCCGAGCATCGGCGAGCCGGCCGGCGCCAGGGCGCTGGGTCCGTCGGAGCGCGGCGAAGACCTTCGATCCTGTAACAGGGCAACGGCCGATCACCCGAACCTATTTCCCTTCGGGAAGCCCTGCGGCGGCAGGCGGCCGGCCTGGGCGCGCTCGCCGATCCAGTCCTTGAGGCCGGTTTCGGTGCGCACCTTGTCGCCGAGCTTCCAGGTCAGGCCCTCCGCGAGCGCGAAGACCTTCGCGTCCGACAGGCCGCCGTCCTTGTATTTCTGCAGGGTCACGCCGCGGCCGCGCGTCATCTCGGGCAACTGGTCGAGCGGGAACAGCAGCATCTTGCGGTTCTCCCCGATCGCCGCGACCATGTCGCCCTCAGCCGGCGCGCAGACCTTGGCCTCCACGGGCGGGGCGACGTTGAGCACCTGCTTGCCGGCGCGGGTCTGGGCCAGCGCCTCGTCCTCCGGCACCACGAAGCCGCGCCCGTCGCTCGACGCCACCAGCAGCTTGCGGCCGGGCTTGCGCACCAGCACGTTGACGATGTCCTGGTCGTTGCCCAGCTCGATCATCAGCCTGAGCGGCTCGCCGTGCCCGCGCCCGCCCGGCAGCTTGTCGACGCCCACAAGGTAGAAGCGGCCGTTGGTGCCGAAGATCACCAGCTTGTCCGTGGTCTCGGCGTGGAAGACGAAGCGCTCGCTGTCGCCCTCCTTGTAGGCGATGCTCGACGCGTCGGCGAGATGGCCCTTCATCGCGCGGATCCAGCCCTTGGACGAGCAGACCACCGTCACCGGCTCGCGCTCGACCATCGCCTCCAGCGGCACGACGACCTCCGACGGCACGTCGCCGATCTCGGTGCGGCGCTTGCCCAGCGGCGTCTTGGCGCCGAAACGCTTGCTGATGTCTGCGATCTCCTCGCCGATCGCCTTCCAGCGCCGCTGCTCGTCCTTCATCAGCCCGCGCAGGTCCTTCTGCTCGTCCGTCAGCTTCTTGTGCTCGCCGCGGATCTCCATTTCCTCCAGCTTGCGCAGGGACCGCAGGCGCATGTCCAGGATCGCCTCGGCCTGCACGTCGGTGAGCTTGAAGCGCTTCATCAGCACGGGCTTGGGCTCGTCCTCCGTACGGATGATCTTGATGACCGCGTCCAGGTTCAGGTAGGCGATCAGATAGCCTTCCAGCACCTCGAGGCGATGGGCGATCTTGCCCAGGCGGTGCTCGGTGCGGCGCCGCAGCACGACGTGGCGGTGGTCGAGAAAGGCCTGCAGCACCTCGCGCAGCGACATGACGCGCGGCATGCCGTCGGCGTCGAGCACGTTCATGTTGAGCGGGAAGCGCGATTCCAGGTCGGTCTGGCGGAACAGCGATTCCATCAGCACGGCCGGATCGACATTGCGGCTCTTCGGCTCGAGCACGATGCGCACGTCGGTGGTCGACTCGTCGCGCACGTCGGCGAGCATCGCCAGCTTCTTCTCCTGCAACAGTTCGGCGATCTTCTCGATCAGCTTCGACTTGGCGACCTGGTAGGGGATCTCGGTCACGACCGCCTGGTAGGTACCGCCCTTCTGCTTCTCGACCTCCCACCGCGCGCGCACGCGGAATCCGCCGCGCCCTGTCGCGTAGGCGTCGATCACCGCCTGGCGGGCTTCCACCAGCACGCCGCCGGTCGGGAAGTCGGGACCGGGCATCAGCTCGGCCAGCTTGCCGATCGTGGCGTTGGGGAACTTGATCAGGTGCAGCAGCGCGGCGCAGATCTCGCCCACGTTGTGCGGCGGAATGCTGGTCGCCATGCCCACGGCGATGCCCGCGGCGCCGTTGGCGAGCAGGTTCGGCAGCGCCGCCGGCAGCACGACCGGCTCGCGCCCCTCGCCGTCGTACGTCTCGCGGAAGTCGACCGCGTCCTCGTTGAGGCCGGCCAGCATCGCCTGCGCCGCCTCGGTCAGACGCGCCTCGGTGTAGCGCTGGGCCGCGGGGTTGTCGCCGTCGATGTTGCCGAAATTGCCCTGGCCGTCGACCATCGGGTAGCGCGCGGCGAAGTCCTGGGCCAGGCGCACCAGCGCGTCGTAGATCGCCTGGTCGCCATGCGGATGGTACTTGCCCATCACGTCGCCGACGATGCGCGCGCATTTCTTGAAGCCCTGGGCGGGGTCGAGCTTCAGCTCGTGCATCGCCCACAGGAGCCGGCGGTGCACCGGCTTCAGCCCGTCGCGCACGTCGGGCAGCGAGCGCGCCATGATGGTGGACAGCGCGTAGCTCAAATACCGCTGCCCCAACGCCTCGGTCAGCGGCGTATCGCGAATCTCGGCGAGAGCCGTGGACTTTGCCATAATGCCTCCGGAGAACTACTGGATATAGTAGCCGGCTGCTGCCGGACGTCAACGTGTTGAGCGGAGCCCCGCATGCCCCCTGCCCGCAAGCCGCGCGTCGCCATACTCGGGATGCATTTGGAAAGCAACGCTTTCGCGCCGGTGACCACCGCGGCGGATTTCCGTGGGCGCTGCTTCCAGCAGGGCGAGGCGATCATGAAGAACGCCCGCGCCGCGGCGCCGCACTGGCCGATGGAGGCGCCGGGCTTCGTGGCCGAGATGGACCGCAGCGGCGACTGGGAGCCGGTGCCGATCCTGATCACCGGCGCCGAGCCGGGCGGGCCGGCCGAGCACCGCTTCTTCCAGGACTGCCTCCGCCATATGCGCGAGGGCCTCAAGGCCGCGCTGCCGCTCGATGCGGTCTACATCACCAACCACGGCGCCATGACCACGACCGAGGAACCCGACCCGGATGGCGAGCTCTACGCCATGGTGCGGTCGGTGGTGGGTGCGTCGGTGCCGGTGGCGGCGACGGTGGACCTGCACTGCAACCCCTCCGAGCGCATGGTCCAGAGCGTCGACGTGCTGATCGGCTACCTGACCAACCCGCATGTCGACATGCGCGAGCGCGGCGCGGAGGCAGCGCGGGCCCTGCGCGAAATGATGGGCGGCGTGAAGACCAGCACGGCTTTCATCCGCCTGCCTATCGTGGCGCCCACGGTGACGCTGCTGACCGCCACGGGGCCCTACGCCGAGCTGATCGCCATGGGCCAGCGCCTGAAGACGCCCGACATCATGAACGTGACGGTGCTGGGCGGCTTCGCCTTCTCCGACACGCCGAAGAACGGGCTCGCGATCATCGTCACCGCGCGCGGATCGAACCCCGACCCGGCGCGACGCCTCGCCGAGCAGATCGCCGAGGCCGCCTGGGCCGACCGCCAGCGCTACAGCCCAAAGCTCACCCCGCTGGCGGATGCGGTGGCGATGGCCAAGGCCTGCGGCGACGATCCCAAGCGCCCCGCCCTGATCTTCCCCGACGTGGCCGACAATCCGGGCGGCGGCGGGGGCGGCAACACGACATGGCTCTTGAAGGCGCTGTGCGACGCGGGCGTCAAGGGCGCCCTGTTCGGCGTGTTCATCGACCCCGCGCTCGCGGCCGAGGCGCATAAGCTGGGAGTCGGCGCGCGGTTCGACGCCGCGTTCAACCGCGCCGGCGAGAGCGACGTGGCGAAGCGGTATGCGGCAAGGGCGCGCATCGTCAGCCTTCACGACGGCCGATGCGTGGGCCGGCGCGGCCTCTATGCCGGCGCCAGCATCGAGATGGGCCCTTGCGCCGCGCTCGACCTGGGAGGCGTCACGGTCGTGGTGGGCACCGAGCGCAACCAATGCGCCGACCCGATCTTCTTCGAGATGATGGGGCTCGATATCGGGCGCGCGCGCTCGGTGGTGGTCAAATCGCGCGGCCATTTCCGCGCGGGGTTCGACGAGTTCTTCGCGCCCGAGCGGGTGATCGAGGTGGACTGCCCCGGCCTGACCACGCCGATGCTTTCGCGGCTGACCTTCAAGCGCCTGCCGCGGCCGGTCTTCCCGCTCGACGCCGATGCGCGCTGGGTCGCCCCGGCCTGACCTACGGCGCGAGCTCCCACAGGAACTGGCCCTGCCCGCATTCGTGCTCGGCCGAGGCGAGGATGTAGGCGCGCAGGCGGATGTCGTTGAGTCCGGCGCGGTCGAGCGCCTGCAGGATCGCCGGCACGTGGATCGCGAGCCAGTCCGGGTTCGAGACGCCGGCAACCCGCAGCTTTGCCCCGGCGCCCCGCCGCGCGCGCAGCGCCTTCTCGTAGATCGGCACGCGGCTCTGGATCTGCCGATGCGCCTTCAGCCCGCCATTGACGATGCGCCGGATCGCGCGGTGATCCCGGCGCTCGATCGCGGCCATGATCGGGGTTTGCCGCTCCGCGAAGAACGCCGCCAGGATGGCCGCTGCGATCGGCGGCTCGGCCGCGCGATCGGGCTCGGCTTCCAGGTCGACGCCCGCGACGGTCGAATAGCGCCGGTAGTTGGTGCGCCCGACGAGCTGCAGATAGCCGCGGCCGGCGAAGCGCGCGCCGTCGCCCGGCTCGGTGTTGCCCAGGTCCTTGCGGCCCTCGTAGGGATGCGGGCGGGCGGGCGGCGCGTCGTCGGCCGCTGCGCCGCGCAGCCATGCCAGGGCCAGCGCCAGCGCGATCACGGATCGGCGCCGATACACGTCAGGCAGGCCCCATCTCCACCTTCAGCCGCGTGCCGGCATAGCGGGCCTGCGCCACCAGGCGTTGCCCGGCCGCGACGGCGATGTCGGCCGGCAGGAAGTCGACCGCCTGCTTCCAGTGGTTGCGCTCGATACCCGGCGCGGTGGTCATGATCGTCTGGTCGTCAAGGAACAGGTCGTACCACACGGCTACGGCGTGCACGGTTCCCGCCGCGATCGCCGGCACCTCGACGCGATACTCGCCCGCGTTCGGCACCGGGGCGCGGAAGTCGAAGTCGAAAACCGCAAAAGGTTCGCTCAGCAGCCGGTGCGGCTCGGCGCCCAGCTCGACCATCTGCCCGGCGGGGTTGCTGAACACCGAGAACGGCGACAGGTCGAAACCGGCGACGCGGCGGATCGGGTTGACGCGCCGCAAGCCCGGGATCTCCACCGCGGCCGCGTAGACCCTCGCCCGCTCGGGCAGGACGCGCGCCGCGGGGCTGAGGAGCCGGGCGCGCGCGTCCGCAAGGCTCGGCAACACGCCTTCGCCCAGCAGCGCGCTGTCGAATATCTCCATGATCAGAAGGTCGGCCGGGCGCGGCAGGTCGCGCCCGACCTCGATCTGCGTCGATTTGCGGGCGACCACCGACACGCGCTCGGCGAAGCCGTTGGCGGCGACGATGCGCCGTGCCACGTCGGCCAGGGCCGGGTTGGCCTCGCAGGTCGTCACGCGCTCGGCCCCCGCGCGCGCCGCCATCATCGCCAGGATGCCCGAGCCGGTGCCGATCTCCAGTACATTGTCGCCCGGCCGGACCGCGGCGCGGATCGCGCGGTCATAGGCGTCGTTGCGCGCATCGTCGTTCAGCATGGTGAAGTGCCAGGCCGGCACCATCGCCGCGTAGACCACGCGCAGGTTGGCGCGCGCCTCGGCATCCTCGGGATCGATCGCAAGCGCCCGGCGCAGCGCCGCCACCGCCTCGTTCGGCCGCCCCAGTTCGTGCAGCACCAATCCCAGCGCGGCATGGGCCTGGGCGTGATTTGGCTGGCCCTGCGCCGCGCGCTGGGCATACGGAAGCGCCTCGTTCGGCCGCCCGAGTTCGAGCAGGACCCGCGCCAGCCCCAGATGCGCGTCGGCAAAATCCGGCTTGAGCTCGACCGCCTGCTGCAGGCAGCGCGCGGCGGCGCCGAACTGGCCGAGCGCGCCGAGAACGCTGCCCAGGTTGCGCAGGGTCATCACGTCGCCGGGCCGCAGCGCGAGCGCGCGCTGGAGAGCGTCTGCCGCCTCGGCGCGACGGCCGAGCTCCATCAGCATGCAGCCCTGGTTGTTGAGGATCTCGCCGTCCATCGGGCGCGCCGCCACGGCCGCTTGGAACAGCGCCATCGCCTCGTCGCCGCGGCCCTGGCGATGACAGGCCAGCGCCAGCAGATGCAGGGCGCCCGCGTCGTCCGCGCGTTCGCCCACCAGGGCGCGCGCACCCGCTTCCGCCGCGCCGGCGCGGCCGGCGGCCAGGTCCTGCCACGCCGCCGTCAGCCGCTGCTCGCGCGTGGCGCTCAAAGCGCCATCCGGATTTGCCGATCAGCCATGGCGCTGCATAGCCGCTCGCGCGCCGGCGCGCAATGCGGCGGCCCGGTCGCCGCGGCGCCCGGCCTATCGGACTTTGTGCGCGATCAGCGCGAGCAGCGTGCGGTTGGGCACCTTGAATCCGCGCATCAGCGTGAAGACATGGAGCTTCACCGTTCCCTCGGTGATGCCGAGCTGCAGGGCGATCTGCTTGTTGGACCGGCCGCGCGCGATCAGGTCCAGGACCTGGCGTTGGCGGCGCGTCAGCGCGCGGATCGCCGGGCCGTGATCCTCGTCGCCGTGCGCGGGATAGCCGGCCAGCTCTTGCCGTGCATCGCCGGAGAGCAACTTGCCATGCCGGGCCATCAGGCGCTTGGCGCTTTCAAGCCATGCCCAGCGCTCGGTCAGGTCGAGCGCGGATATCAGCAGCGCGGGCGCGCCGCGAAATTCGATCCGCCGCCGGAACACCTCGATCCACTTGCGCTCGCCGCGCTCGGTGACGATCGGGCAGACGCTGTGGGCTTCCATCGGATGCCCTCGCAGCCAGGCACGTCCCCGGTCGCGAATCTCCTCCTGCGCCCACCCCTCGCCGATCTCCCAGTAGTTGGCGGAATCCAGCCGTTCGGGCGGATGGCCGAGCACTTCGATCGTCGTCCGGTTGTAGATGGCGATCCGGTCGTCCTGCAGCACATAAGCGGCGGTCGCCAGCTGGCCGAACAGTTGCATGCCGTCGTCGTCGGCGCTCGGCGCCGCCCATCCCCGCACCGATGTCTTGGTCTTTTCCGGAGGCGTCATGCGCGCCAACGATTCCTTGTCCGCCCGGGAATTGGAATTGCAACATCGTCCCGGAAGGAGCCGGGCGAGATACCGATGGCTAAGTACGAGTGCCGATCCTCCTTGGATCAGCCTCTTCGCCCCCCACTCTTTGTTCCAGCTCAGTTGCCAATTGATTGGTCATACCTTGCACCCGCTAATTATTCCCGTTTTCCAGCGCAATTTTCAAGAGTCAAATGTAGCGACAGAGCATATCTAGTCGAAAGTTATATTTGGTAATAGTCTGCTTTGACTGAGTGATTTTGGCATTCACAAATTTCTATTGTTATACCAGCAGCGAAGTTCAAAATCCGTGCAGCAATATTGGTGTACAACTGCAAGCCCCCTTGCTTCCAAAGCCACGCGTTAAAATTGGAGTTGCCGGTGATGCCCGCGTTCGAGCTCAAGCCGGACTGCGCCAGCCGACACCGTATCGCACGCAACTAGGGCCCCGAACCCGAAGTTCGCCCTCTCTCGATCGCAAGACCGGCGGCGAACGTCGGGTTCCAAAGGGGCACTAGACTTGAAACAGTTGCTCGTGTCCTTTTCGATTCCGAAGTTCGTACGGCGGGCGTCGCAAACACGGACGAACTTCGGAATCGGGACACTAGGGCCGCTCCGTACTGTTTCGTGCCAACCGCTCTGCCAGCCGCACCCGCGCCGCCGGCATGCCGCCGGCGCGATGCGCGAAGACATGCTCGTCGAGGAAATGGCCGGTGAGACGCAACCCTTGGACAAGCTCCAAGGCTCCCGGCTCGGTCGGCGCGATCAGGAAGCGCGGCAGGGGCAGCAGGCGCCGGCGATAAGGCTCCGCCGCCGCGGCCGACACGGCGCGGCCGGATTTCGGCGACACATAGGCGAGATCGTCATTCGCCCCGGTCGCGGCGCAGCTCTCCAGGTCCAGCGCGAACCCCAGCTCCGCCAGCAACGCCAGTTCCCATCGGACATAGAAGGTCCCGTAGTTCGGCAGGCTCAGCGATCGGATCAGCGCGCCCAGGCTTGCGAAGACGCTGGGGTGCGGCTCGCGCTCGGGCAGGGCCGCCTCGACCAGGGCGCAGGCCGAGGACAGCGCGGCCAGCCGCCCGGCGTCATCGAGCAGCGTCGCGGCATCGGCCGCGATCAGCTCGCAGGCATAGCTGCCGAGATGCTCGGAGAGCCGCGCCTTCCAAACGGCCCGCAGGCGGTTGCCCGGCTCGTAGAGCGCGCGGCCGCGGCGTCCCGCCCCGCCGCGCACCAGCCCGGCGTGCCGGCCATGCGCCTGCGTCAGCAGCGAGACCACCATGCCGCTCTCGCCGTGCCGCCGCGCGCCCAGCACGATGCCTTCGTCGATCCAGTCCATGGGTCGATTCTATCACGCGGCCGACGGCCCGCGTCAGGCGTCCCACTCCAGGCCCCAATCGCGGAAAAGCTCGCGCGATTCCGACCAGTCCTCGCGCTGCTTGACGCGCAGCGCCAGGTGGATCTTGCGGCCGAGTATGTCCTGCAATTCCATGCGCGCCGCCTCGCCGATCGCCTTGATGGTGGCGCCGCCCTTGCCCAGCACGATCGGGCGCTGGCTGTCGCGCTCGACATAGATCACCTGGCTGACCTTGGCGCTGCCGTCCTTGAACTCCTCCCAGGTCTCGGTCTCGACCGCGATCGAATAGGGCATTTCCTGGTAAAGGCGCAGGAAGAGTTTCTCGCGGGTGATCTCGGCCGCCAGCAGGCGCTCGGGCATGTCGGTGAGCTGGTCCTCCGGATAGTGCCAGGGGCCTTCGGGCAGGCGCGCGACGAGATGCGACTTCAGCGCGTCCACCCCGTCGCCCTCGGTCGCCGAGATCATGAACACGTCCGAGACCGCCCCGCTCTGGTAGAGCGCGTCGGCCTTTGCCAGCAGCGTGTCCTTGCGCACAAGGTCGATCTTGTTGAGCGCCAGCACGGCCTTGAGGCCCTTGGCCTTCAGCGCGTCGAGGATCTGGCGCGTGTCGGGATCGATGCGCTTGCGCGCCGCGTCGACGACCAGCAGCAGCACGTCGGCGTCCTTCGTGCTGCGCCAGGCCGCATCGACCATCGCGCGCTCCAGCCGCTTGCGCGGCCCCTGGAAGATGCCCGGCGTGTCCAGGAAGACGATCTGCGCGCTTCCCACCATGCCGATCGCGGTCACGCGCGTGCGCGTCGTCTGCACCTTGGGCGAGACGATCGACACCTTGGCGCCGACCAGGCGGTTGACCAGGGTCGACTTGCCGGCATTGGGAGCGCCGAGCACGGCGATGAAGCCGCAGCGCGTTCCCCCATCCGGCCGCGCCGCGGCCTTCACTGCGGAGCGCCGATCTGCTCGAGCAGCACCGCCGCCGCCGCCTGCTCCGCCGCGCGCTTGTTGGCGCCCGAGGCCTTGGCCTGGCGTCCGTCCTTCAAGGTCGCGGTGACGGTGAACAGCGGCTCGTGGTCGGGTCCCTCGCGGCCCACGATCGCGTAGCGCGGCAGCGGCTCGCCGCGGGCCTGGGCCCATTCCTGCAGCGCGGTCTTGGCGTCGCGGGGCGGCGTGGGATCGGCGGTGATCATGCCCTCCCATGCGCGGGCGACGAAAGCGCGCGCGGCCGCGAGCCCGCCGTCGAGATAGAGCGCGGCGATCAGCGCCTCGCAGGCGTCAGCCAATGCGCCGGCGCCGCCCTCGCGCCGCTTTCCCGCCGCTTCGCCGCCGGCGAAGCGCAGATGGCTGCCCAGCGCGATCGCGCGCGCGACCTCGGTCAGCGCCTCCTGGCGCACCAGCGCCGCGTGCCGGCGGGCAAGCGCGCCCTCCTCCTCGCCCGGGAAACGCTGATAAAGCAGCTCGGCCACGATCAGGCTCAACACGCGGTCGCCGAGGAATTCGAGGCGCTGGTTGTCGCCGAGCCGGCTGGCCCCGGCCGAGGCGTGGGTCAGCGCGAGTTGCAGCAGCGACCGGTCCGCGAAGCGGTGGCCCAGGGCTGACTCGAGCGCGGAAAGGTCGTCGGCAGGCTTGACCGTCCGCCGCGTCACTGGATTCCCTGGAAGAGCCGGCCGAAGCGGATCGAGAACGGCCAGCGCCAGAACTCCCACCACGCCGCGCCGCCGTCGGTGGAGAAGAAGATCATCTCGGCGCGGCCGACCAGGTTCTCGATCGGCACATAGCCGACCTGGGCGATGTAGCGGCTGTCCAGCGAGTTGTCGCGGTTGTCGCCCATCGCGAACAAGTGGTCCTTGGGAACCTGGTAGACCGTGGTGTCGTCGGAGTTCGGCTCGCGGTCGCTGATCTCGATGATGCGGTGCTTGCGCCCGTTGGGCAGCGTCTCGATGTACTGGAAGCGCCGCCGCTCGTTGCCGAAGCCGTCGCTCTCCACCAGGTCCGCGATGCGCTCGCGCGCCACCGGCTGGTCGTTGATGTACAGGATCCCGCCCTTGACCTGGATGCGGTCGCCGGGCAGGCCCACGATGCGCTTGATGTAGTCGGTCTTGTTGTCCTTCGGCAGCTTGAACACCGCCACGTCCCCGCGTTCGGGCAGCGCGCTGAAAACGCGCCCGGGAATCAGCGGCAGGCCGAACGGCAGGGAATAGCGGCTGTAGCCATAGGAATACTTCGAGACGAACAGGTAGTCGCCGATCAGCAGCGTCGGCACCATCGAGGCCGAGGGGATGTTGAACGGCTCGAACGCGACAGTGCGCACGACCACGGCAATGAGGACGGCGTAAAGAACGGTCTTGACCGTCTCCGTCCAGCCGCCGGCGCTCTTGCGTGACATGGCGCTGTCCTTCGAACCTATTGAAAAATCTTGATTTATTGGCATTCAATGCATCCTGGGGCGGGTTGATCTAGGCGCGCATTGCCGGCAGTGTCAAGGATGATCGGCGCTTTCCGGCTCCGCCGAGATGATCACGATCGCCTGCGCGGTCGGGTGGTCGTCGGTGATGGTCAGGTGGATGCGCGCGACCATGCCCGGCGGGGTGATCTCCGCCAGACGACGCGCCGCACCGCCCGTCAGTTCCATGGTCGGCTGGCCGGTCGACAGGTTGACCACGCCCATGTCGCGCCAGAACACCCCGCGCCGCAGCCCGGTGCCAAGCGCCTTCGAGCACGCCTCCTTGGCGGCGAAGCGCTTGGCATAGCTGGCGGCGCGGTTGGCGCGACGGTCGGACTTGGCCTGCTCGATGGGCGTGAAGATGCGCTCGACGAAGCGCGGGCCGAAGCGGGTCAGCGTCTCCTCGATCCGCACGATGTCGATCACGTCGTTGCCGATGCCGATGATCATCGCGCCGCCCGATCGGACTTCAGGCGCTGCGGGCGCCGGCCGAGTCGGCGCGCGCCTTGTCCATCAGCGCGCGCATGCGGCGGATCGCGCTGTCCAGCCCGCTGAACACCGCCTCGCCGATCAGGAAATGGCCGATATTGAGCTCGGCGATCGAGGCGATGGCGGCGACCGGCGCCACGGTGTCGAAGCCGAGCCCATGGCCGGCATGGCATTCCAGCCCGATCCGCTCGGCATGCGCCGCGGCGGCGACGATCCGATCGAGCTCGCGCTTGCCCTCGGCGGCCGAGCGCAGCGCCGCATGGCAATAGGCGCCGGTGTGGATCTCCACAACCGGCGCGCCCAGCGCCCTGGAGGCATCGAGCTGGCGCGGGTCGGCTTCGATGAACATCGACACGCGGATGCCGGCCTTGCCGAGCGCCTCGACGTACGGGCGCAGATGCGCCTGGCCGCGCGCCACGTCGAGCCCGCCCTCGGTGGTACGCTCCTCGCGGCGCTCCGGCACCAGGCAGGCGGCGTGCGGACGATGCTTGAGCGCGATGCCCAGCATCTCGTCCGTCGCCGCCATCTCGAAATTCAGCGGCAGCGCGATGTCGTGCATCAGGCGCTCGATGTCGCTGTCGGTGATATGCCGCCGGTCCTCGCGCAAATGCGCGGTTATGCCGTCCGCCCCCGCGTCGGCCGCAAGGCGCGCCGCGCGCACCGGGTCGGGATGCGGCCCGCCCCGCGCGTTGCGGATCGTGGCGACGTGGTCGATGTTGACGCCCAGGCGCAGGGAACGATGCGGCATGTGCAGTTTCCTTTCCTAGCCCCGCGCCCGCTCGACCGAGTTGATGCTCGGCGTCGCGCGCAGCGCCGCGATGATGTTGGTCAGGTGCTTCACGTCGCGCACCTCGATATCGACCAGTATTTCGAAGAAGTCCTGTGAACGATTTGTAATCTTGAGGTTGTGGATGTTGCCTTCGCTCTTGCCGATGGCGGTCGTCAGGTTGCCCAGGCTGCCGGGCTCGTTGGCGATCACAACGTCGATCCGCCCGACGCGCGGCATGTCGACGGCGTCCTCTTCCCAGCCCACGTCGATCCAGCGCTCGGGCTGCTCGTTATACTGCTCCAGCGTCTCGCAATCGATGGTATGGATCGACACGCCCTTGCCCGTCGTGACGATGCCCACGATGCGGTCGCCGGGCAGCGGGTGGCAGCAGCCGGCGTAGTGCACGGCCATGCCGGGAATGAGCCCGCGCACCGGCACGGACAGCGAGGTCTTCTTGTCCGCGCTCTTCGCGCCCCGGCGCGGCGCGCGCACGGGCTTGGCCGCCGTCTCCTTCTCCTTGCGCCCGGGGAACACGGCATTGACGACGGCGGCGCCGGTGACATGGCCCTCGCCGACCTGCACGTAGAGCTCCTCGACCGACGGGCACTTGAAGGCCTTCAGCACGCCGTCCAGCGCCTTCTCGGTCATCTGCTCGCCGGCCTGGCGGAACGCCTTGTCGAGGATTTCCCGGCCGAGCGACAGGTACTGCTGGCGCTGCTGGGTGCGGACATAGCGGCGGATGCGGGCCCGAGCGCGGCCCGTGACGACGAAGCGCTCCCAGGTCGGGTTGGGCGTCTGTGCCTTGGAGGTGACGATCTCCACCTGGTCGCCGTTGGCGAGCTGGGTGCGCAGCGGCACCAACCGGCCGTTGATCTTGGCGCCGACGCAGCTGTCGCCGATCGCCGAGTGCACGGCGTAGGCGAAATCGACCGGCGTGGCACCGCGCGGCAGCGCGAACACCTCGCCCTTGGGCGAGAAGCAGAAGACCTGGTCCTGGAACATCTCGAGCTTGGTGTGCTCGAGGAACTCCTCCGGCCCGGCGGCATGCTCGAGGATGTCCAGCAACTCGCGCAGCCAGGCGTATTGCCGCCCGTCGGTCTTGATGTCGCCGGCCTTGTAGCGCCAATGCGCGGCGACGCCGAACTCCGCCACCTCGTGCATCTCGGTATTGCGGATCTGCACCTCGACGCGCTGGCCCTGCGGCCCGAACACCGCGGTGTGCAGCGAGCGGTAGCCGTTCGACTTCGCGTTGCTGACGTAGTCCTTGAACCGGCCGGGAACCACCCGGTAGGCGTTGTGGATCACGCCCAGCGCGCGGTAGCAGTCCTCCACCGTCTTGACCACGATGCGGAACGCGACAATGTCGGAGAGCTGCTCGAACTCCACGGCCTTGTGCTGCATCTTCAGCCAGATCGAATACGGCCGCTTCTCGCGGCCCGACACCCAGGCGTCGATGCCGGAATTCGCCAGCGTGCGCTTCAGCTCGTCGACGGTCTGCTGCACCAGGTTCGAGCTCTTGTCGCGCAGGAAGTCGAGCCGCGCCAGGATCGACTGGCGGATCTCCGGGTTGATCTCGCCGAAGGCCAAGTCCTCGAGCTCGTCCTTCCACTCGTGGATGCCGATGCGCTCGGCCAGCGGCGCGTAGATGTCGAGCGTCTCGCGCGCGATGCGCTTGCGCTTGTCGGCATCCTTCAGGTGCTGCAGCGTGCGCATGTTGTGCAGCCGGTCCGCCAGCTTGACCAGCAGCACGCGGATGTCCTCGGACATCGCCAGCACCAGCTTGCGGAAGTTCTCCGCCTGCTTGCTCTGGTCGGACTGCAGCTCGATCCGCGACAGCTTGGTGACGCCGTCCACCAGGCGCGCGATGTCCTGGCCGAACAGCTCCTCGATCTCCTCGATCGTCGCCTCGGTATCCTCGACCGTGTCGTGCAGCAGCCCGGTGATGATCGAGGCGCTGTCGAGCTTCATCGAGCTCAGGATGCCGGCGACCTCGACGGGATGCGAGAAGTACGGGTCCCCCGAGGCGCGCCGCTGCGTGCCGTGCGCCTTGACGGTGTAGACATAGGCGCGGTTGAGCGCCTCCTCGTCGACGCCGGGGTCGTAGGATTTGACCCGCTCGACCAGCTCGTACTGCCGAATCATGAACTCATGCCGGGTCCATGCAATTCCTGTCTCTTCAGGAATTTAGGCACGAACCGGCGATCTGACAAACCGCGGCCGCCAGGGGGTCGGCCGCGCGGGGCGCATAGCGGGTAAAGGCCGGCCAGCCGCAAGGGGACTGGCCGGAGGCGGCTCTCGCCTATTCCTTGACTTCGGGCGCCGCTTCCTCGCCGGCATCGGCGCCGTCGATCAGCATTTCTTCCTCGTCGAGTTCCTCGTTGCGGACACCGGCCGCCGCGGGGTTTTCGGCGATCGAGCCAAGCAGGTTCTCGCCCATCTGGGTGTCGATCGCGTCCTCTTCCGGCTCGTCGGCCTCGACATGCTTCTGCAGGCCGCGGATCAGCCCGTCGCGCAGCATTTCCAGGTCGATCGTCTCGTCGGCGATCTCGCGCAGGGCCACCACGGGGTTCTTGTCGCGGTCGCGGTCGACCGTGATCTGGGCGCCCGAAGCGACGTCGCGCGCGCGCTGGGCGGCGAGCATGACCAGCTCGAACCGGTTCGGGACCTTGAGGACGCAATCTTCGACGGTTACACGGGCCATTGGTTCTCAACGCTCCATCGGCTGGGGGCCATCGGCTTGGCGGGCCGGCGCGGGTCGCTGCCGCCCCGCCCGGGCACCGTCGCTGGCGCCGCAAAGCGGATTGCACCGCGGGACTTTCGGAAGGCGCGCGAATATAGGGAGCGTGCCCGCGCTTGGCAAGCCCTGCCGAAGCTTACTAGGCGAGCAAGAAAAAGCTGTTAACACGTTGTCGAATCGTGATAAACGCCCCTGCATAACCTGACTGGGCCGCCATCCTAGGATCGGCGGCCCGGCCGGCCGCTATCGCCGGCCTGGATTTTCGCCCGCCGGCGCTTTGGCGCCGATCTACAAACCCACGAACGGAGACAGGACCGCTCCATGCAGCTCAGCTTCTATCAGGCCGAACGCGTTGCCGTTTTCATCGACGGGGCCAACCTTTATTCGGCGGCCCGCTCGCTTGGGTTCGATATCGACTACCGCCGCCTGCTGGCGCTGCTGTCGAGCAAGGGCCGGCTGGTGCGCGCCTTCTACTACACCGCGCTGGCCGAAGATCAGGAGTATTCGCCGATCCGGCCGTTGATCGACTGGCTCGACTACAACGGCTACATGATGGTCACCAAGCCGATGAAGGAATTCACCGATTCCATGGGCCGCCGCAAGGTCAAGGGCAACATGGATATCGAGCTGGCGATCGACATGATGGAGATGGCGCCGCACATCGACCATGTCGTGCTGTTCTCGGGCGACGGCGACTTCCGCCGGCTGGTCGAGGCGGTGCAGCGCAAGGGCCTGCGCGTGACCGTGGTCAGCACCATCCGCTCGCAGCCCCCGATGATCGCCGACGAATTGCGCCGCCAGGCCGACGTCTTCATCGAATTGCAGGACCTGGCGCCGGAAATCGCCCGCGCGCGCGACCCCAACCGCGAGGCCCAGCGCGACGCGCAGCGCGAAGCGATGCAGCCCGAGCAGGACCATGAGGGCGGCGAGGACTACGAGGACGGCGAGGAGGACAATGTCGGCAACGTCGCGATGGAGGACGAGGCCGGCTATGTCGAGCAGCGCCCCTATGGCGATCGCGGCGGCTACGGCGGCGCCGAGCGCGTGTCCTACCCCAACCGCGGCCAGGGCGGGCGCTTCCGACGCGGCTGACGCGTCCGCCAGCGCCTGTGCCCGCCACCATCGAAGCCCCGGACGCGCACTGTCCGCTCTGCTCGCGCCTGGTCGCCTTCCGCGTCGGCAATCGCGCCGAGCATCCGGACTGGCACAACGCACCTGTCCCGTCCTTCGGCGGCGACGAGGCGCGCCTGCTGATCGTGGGCCTGGCCCCGGGACTGCGCGGCGCCAACCGCACGGGTCGCCCCTTCACCGGCGACTGGGCGGGCGATCTTCTCTACGCCACGCTGCTGAAATTCGGCTTCGCGCGCGGCACGTATGACGAGCGGCCCGACGACGGCCTGGAGCTTGTGGACTGCCGGGTGACCAACGCGGTGCGGTGCGTGCCGCCGGAGAACAAGCCCACCGGCGGCGAGGTCGCCACCTGCCGGAGCTTCCTGAAGGCCGAGATCGCCGGGCTCAAGCGCCTCAAGGTCATCCTGTCGCTCGGCAGCATCTCGCATGGCGCGGTGCTGACGGCCCTGGGGCTGCGCCCCTCCGCGTTCAAGTTCCGCCATGGCGCGCAACACGAGCTTTCGAACGGGCTGCTGCTGGCCGACAGCTACCACTGCTCGCGCTACAACACGAACACCGGCCGGCTGACCCCGGCGATGTTCGAAAGCGTGTTCGAGGACGTGAAGAGCCGGCTCGCTATTTCCTGACCAGCGCCACCACGCCCAGCACGATCGCGGCCGCGCAAAGGGCCATGCCGGTGTAGTAGACCGGCGGCTTCAGGAACCGGTCCTGGCCCTGGACGACGCGCGTGACCGTCGATTCCAGCCCCTCCATCGGGCGGTTGGAATAGAGCAGCCCGCCGGCCACGAGGCCGGCCACGACCAGAACGATGCCGATCGTTTTCATGTTCATCTGTCCCCCGATCCGGCGCCGCGGCGCCGCTACCCCTTCGCGCGCAACAGCCGCGCCTTGTCGCGCTGCCAGTCGCGCTGCTTCGACGATTCCCGCTTGTCGCCCTTCTTCTTGCCCTTGGCCAGGCCGAGCTCGACCTTGGCGATGCCGCGCGGGTTGAAATAGAGGCTCAAGGGCACGAGCGTCATGCCCTCGCGCTTGATCGCCGCCATCAGCTTCGCCCGCTCGCGCTTGTGCACCAGCAATTTGCGCGGGCGCTTCGGCTCGTGGTTGAACTGGTTGGCGGCGGCATATTCCGGGATGTTGGCGTTGAGAAGGTAGAGGTCGCCATCCTTCTCGCCCGCCCAGGATTCGCCAAGCGACGCCTTGCCGGCGCGCAGCGACTTCACCTCGGTGCCGAGCAGCATGATCCCCGCCTCGAGCGTGGAATCGATCTGGTAGTCATGACGCGCGCGACGGTTCTGCGCCGCGAACCGGCGGGCATTCTCCCGGTCCGCGGCGTTCCCGCCCGCGGCCATGTCACCCCGCCTTGCGCCGCTTCGCCGCCTCGTTCAGCAGGCCGGCCTGGAGCATCGCTTCGCGCACGCGCTGGCGCGCCGTCTCGCTTGCCGGCACCAGCGGCAGGCGCACGAAGTCCTCGCAGAAGCCCAGAAGATTGGCGCCGAACTTCACCGGCGCCGGGCTGGTTTCGCAGAACAGCGCCTCGTGCAGCGGCATCAGCGTATCGTTGATGCGCTGCGCGGTCTTCACGTCGCCCTTCTGCCAGGCCTCGTGCATGTCCGCCAGCATCCGCGGCGCGACGTTGGCGGTCACCGAGATGCAGCCGTGCCCGCCGCCGCCAAGGTAGGGCAGCGCCGTGCCGTCCTCGCCCGACAGCAGGCTGAAAGACTCGCCGCAGGCAAGCTTCGTGCGGCAGGGACGGCTGAGGTCGTTGGTCGCGTCCTTGACGCCGACGATGTTCTTCAGCTTCGCCAGCCGCGCCATGGTCTGCACGCTCATGTCGATCACGCTGCGCGGGGGGATGTTGTAGATGATCACCGGCAGGTCGACCGCGTCGACGATCGCCTTGTAATGCGCGTAGAGCCCGTCCTGCGTCGGCTTGTTGTAGTAGGGCGTGACGATCAGCGCGGCGTCGGCGCCGGCCTTCTTGGCGTGCCTGGTCAGGCTGATCGCCTCCTCGGTCGAATTCGACCCGGTGCCGGCGATCACCGGCCGGCGGCCCTTGGCGACCTCGACGCAGAGTTCGACCACGCGCTTGTGCTCGTCGTGGCTGAGGGTGGGTGATTCGCCGGTCGTGCCGACCGGGACCAGGCCATGGGTGCCCTGGTTGATCTGCCAGTCCACGAAGGACTGGAACGCCTTTTCGTCGACCTTGCCGTCGCGGAACGGCGTGATCAGGGCGACGAACGAGCCTTTGAACATGGAA
>JADLEG010000107.1 GCA_020846275.1 Alphaproteobacteria bacterium | reverse complement strand
TGCGCAGGTGCAGGATCGCCGCCTCGTTCCAGCGGATCTGGCCGGCGATGTTGCGGTAGCGCGTGGCCTGGCGCGCCTGGCGCTTGATGTTCTGCAACTGGGCGTCGAGCGCGGTCAGCACGTCGTCCAGCCGGGTCAGGTTGCTTTCGGCGGCCTTGAGCCGCAGCTCGGCCTCGTGGCGGCGCGAGTGCAGGCCGGTGATGCCGGCGGCCTCCTCCAGCAGAAGCCGCCGCTCGGCCGGCTTGGCGCTGATCAAGGCGCCGACACGGTCCTGGCTGACCAGGGCCGTGGAGTGCGCGCCCGTGGCCTGGTCGGCGAACAGCAGCTGCACGTCGCGCGCGCGCACTTCCTTGCCGTTCACCTTGTAGATCGAGCCGGCGCCGCGTTCGATCCGCCGCGCCACCGCCAGCTCCTCGCTGTCGTTGAAGGCGCTGGGCGCGTCGCGCGCGGTGTTGTCCAGCTCCAGCATCACCTCGGCCAGGTTGCGCGCCGGACGCTCGGACGTGCCGCCGAAGATGACGTCGTCCATCTCGCCGCCGCGCATCTTCTTGGCGCTGGTCTCGCCCATGACCCAGCGCAGCGCCTCGACCAGGTTCGACTTGCCGCAGCCGTTCGGCCCGACGACGCCGGTCAGGCCCGGCTCGATCCGCAGCTCGGTCGGTTCGACGAAGGACTTGAAGCCGGTCAGGCGGAGGCGATTGAAGTGCACGGGCCGTTGGTTCCCTGTCTGTTGCGCGCGGCGTCCGGCCTCACGAGGCCGGCAGCTTGCGCTTGATGACCTCGGCGAAATGCTCGAACGGGTAGGCGCCCGACACCTTCTCGCCGTTGATGAAGAAGGTCGGCGTGGAATCGACGCCGTACTTCTGGTTGCCCTCCAGCCGCTTGGCCAGGATCGCGTCCTCGACCGACTTGTCGACCAGGCATTTGTCGAAGGTCTCCTGCGACATGCCGCCCAGCTTGCCGATCCGCGCCAGACCGGTCTTCCAGCCGTTGGGGTTGGCCCAGGCCTCCTGGGTCGAGAACAGCGCGTCGAGGAAGCCGAAATAGCGCTCCTTCCCGGCGCAGCGCGCCATCATCGCCGCGCGCAGGCTCGCCTCGTCGAACGGGAAGTCGCGGTAGACCAGCTTCACCTTGCCGGTGTCGACGAACTCCGACTTGATCTTGGGCAGGGTGTCCTTGTGGAAATGGGCGCAGTGCGGGCAGGTGAGGGAAGCGTATTCGACGATCGTCACCTTGGCATCCGGCGAGCCCAGCACCATGTCGTCCGGCAGCAGCTCGGGCATCAGCCCGCCTTCCTGGGCGACCCTCTTCGCTGCGGCGGGGCTGGATACCTGGGTGGCGATGGCGGGCGTCCGGCCGGGACCTCCCAGGAACCAATAGCCGGCGGCACCCGCGCCGACGGCGACCGCAACCGCTGCCAAGATCAGGCCTTTAGAGGCGACCACATAACCCTCCGTTCAACGATCAAGATACCGATGAGCTACCCGGCATCAAGAAAACGCGCCGGCATGCTCTATTTTCCCAGGAGATTCAATCCTGTGGATTACTCATGGGCGCTTCGAACCGATGACCACCCGCCCGAGGCCGGCCAACGCGTCACGCAAGGAATCGTCCTCAACCCCTTCCAATTGCCCGAAAAGCGTCCGCTCTTCAGCGGCGCCGATCCGCCGAATCGGGGGGACCGCGCGGGGCGGCGGGGCAACCGAACCGTGGCGCAATTTCAGGCGCTGGACCGCGTTGTACCCGAAATGGGCGTTGATGCGCTCGATCACCCGGGGCTCGTTGTGCTGCAGTTCGACCGCGACGGCGCTTTCGACGCGCAGTTCCAGGACGGCGCCCTCGTTGTCGCGGCCCTTGATCAGGCGCAGAGGGGCGGCCGAGCCGGCCAGCAGCGGCCCCACGATCGCCTCCCATTCGGCCAGCAGCGCGGCAAGCGCGAAGCCGCGCTTGCCCAGGGCCGCGCGGGTGATGTTGGGCAGGGCGGCGGCGAGCGGCCGCATCCTGGCCTGCCTGTCTGCTTCGCGATCGATCGCCACGCTGTTTTCCCAGGATCAAGGCCGACTATAGTGGCGGGCATTCTACAGGCGGCCGGCGGCGATGGCGAACAGGTCACCAAACCCTAGCGCGATCGTGAACGCCGTGCTGCGATGGTACGACCGGCATCGCCGCGTGCTGCCGTGGCGCGCGCCGGCGGGCAATCGCGCCGACCCTTACCACGTCTGGCTCAGCGAGGTCATGCTGCAGCAGACCACGGTGCCGACGGTGGGCCCGCGATTCCTGCGCTTCCTCGATCGCTGGCCGGACATCGCGAGCCTCGCGGCCGCCCCGCTGGACGACGTGCTGCACGAATGGCAGGGGCTTGGCTACTACGCCCGCGCGCGCAACCTCCATGCCTGCGCGCGGGCGGTCGTGGCCGCGCATGGCGGGCGCTTTCCCGACACGGTCGAGGGGCTGCGCGCGCTGCCCGGCCTGGGCGAGTACACCGCCGCCGCGGTGGCGGCGATCGCCTTCGACCGCAGCGCGACGGTCGTGGACGGGAATGTCGAGCGGGTGGTCGCGCGTCTGTTCGCCATCGCCGAGCCGCTGCCCGGCGGCAAGGCGGCGATCCGTGCGGCGGCGGCGACGCTGACACCGGCCGGGCGCACGGGCGATTTCGCGCAGGCCATGATGGACCTGGGCGCGACGATCTGCACCCCGCGGCGGCCGCGCTGCCTGTCCTGCCCGATCGCGGAGCCCTGCCGGGCGCGCCGGCAGGGGCTGCAGGACGAACTGCCGCGCCGGGCGGCGAAGAAGGACAAGCCGAAGCGGCTCGGCGTCGCCTTCTGGGTCGAGCGGCCGGACGGATCGGTGCTGCTGCGCCGCCGCGCCGAGCGCGGCCTCTTGGGCGGGATGATGGAAGTGCCCTCGACCGAGTGGCGCGCTGCGCCCTGGAGCGAAGCGGCCGCGATCCAGGCGGCGCCGCTGGCGACGCGCTACCGCGCGCTGCCGGGCGTCGTGCGCCACGGCTTCACGCATTTCGACCTGGACCTGACGGTGCTGCTGGGCCGCGTGCGCCAAGCGGCGAAGCCGCCCGATGGCGCGCTGTGGTGCGCGGTCGACCGGCTGGGCGAGCAGGCGCTGCCGACCCTCATGAAAAAACTCGCGCGCCATGCCCTAGCGGGCCGTTAGGCCCGAAGCCAGGTCCGGCGCGCGAGCCCGTCGGATAGGTCGTGCTAGCGGATGAAGCGGGTACCGATCACCTGGCCCGTGACCGGCGAGACGGTCAGACGCACGTGCCGGCCCCAGTTGTCGACCGCCCGCGTGAGGATCACGCCGCGCTCGTAGCGCAGCGGCCCGACCTGGCGGAAGCCCTGGCGCTGCAGGCGCCAGTCGATCTGCCGCTCGCCCAGGGGCGCGCGATAGGCCACGGACGGGGCCTGGTAGCCATAGGGCTGGTGGCCGTAATAGGTGCGGCCATCGTAGTAGGTGTCGGCCTGCGCGGGCGCCGCCGCGATGCCGGTGACGAGCGCCGTCACCAGGCCGAGGGACATCAGGGTGCCGCGAACGATCCTGTTCATGGTGGTTCTCCCGTTCGGTTGCCAACCGGGCCCTTGAAGGGCATCCCCGGTTTCGATGGGCGCATCTTCGCTCGGCCTCGCTGAACCGGGCCTGAATGCCAAGTGCCCGCAATTGCTTGGGTATTCATGTGATGTTCAGATGGCTATGATAGGCAACTGAGCATGCGCGCCGTCCTGTCCATGATCCTCGTCCTGTTCGCGCTGGCACTCTCGATGCCGGCGGCGAACGCCGACGGGCGTGGCGGGCCGATGATCGTGCAGGGCTTCGCCTCGCCGCGTCCCGGCATGACGGTGCAGCAGGGTATGGTGCCGCTGGACCGTGTTCTGCCGACGGTGCACCGCACGGTGCCCGGCCGCGTGCTCGACGTGCAGGTGGTGGGCGGCGCCTATCGCGTGAAGGTGCTCACCGCCAACGGCCGCGTCGCGCATGTCTTGGTCGACGGACGCAGTGGGCAAGTGATGCGGGTGGAATAGATGCGGATCCTGGTGGTCGAGGACGATCCCGATCTGGCGCGGCAGATGAAGGCCGCGCTCGCGGGGGCGGGCTATGCGGTGGACAGCGCGGCGGACGGCGAGGAGGGGCACTATCTCGGCGATACCGAGCCCTATGACGCCATCGTGCTCGATCTCGGCCTGCCCGTGCTCGACGGCGCCAGCGTGCTGAAGAAATGGCGGCGCGCCGGCAAGAAGACGCCGGTGCTGATCCTGACCGCCAGGGACGGGTGGAGCGAGAAGGTGGCCGGCTTCGACGCCGGCGCCGACGACTACGTCACCAAGCCGTTCCGCATGGAGGAGCTGCTGGCGCGATTGCGCGCCTTGATCCGGCGCGCGGCGGGCCATGCGAGCCCGGCGCTCACCTGCGGGCCGGTCAGCCTGGATACCTCGACCAGCCGGGTCGAGGTCGATGGCGAGCTGGTCAAGCTGACGGCGCAGGAGTTCAAGGTGCTGGCCTACCTGATGCACCACCGCGACAAGGTGGTCTCGCGCACGCAGTTGACCGAGCACATCTACGACCAGGACTTCGACCGCGATTCGAACACGATCGAGGTGTTCATCGGGCGGCTGCGCAAGAAGCTGGGCGTCGACGTGATCGAGACGGTGCGCGGTCTCGGCTACCGCCTGAACGAGCCGGACCCCAAGGGCGACAAGAGCGGATGAAGCTGCTGGGGGCGTTGGGCGCGCGCGCCTTCGGGGGCATGAAGGGACGCTCCCTTGCCTTCCGGCTGGTCCTGATCTCGACGCTGTGGATCGCGGCCGCGCTGGCCGCCGGCGCCTTCCTGCTCACCGGGCTCTTCCGCGACTACGTCGCGCGCAATTTCGACCAGCGGCTCGAGACGCTGCTGGACGGCCTGGTGGCCCTGAGCGAGGTCGAGGGCGGCGGCCAGCTCACGCTGACGCGCAGCGCCGGCGAGCCGCGCTTCGACGTGCCCTATTCCGGCTGGTACTGGCAGATCGCGGACGCCAAGGAGGTCGTGCTGCGCTCGCGCTCGCTGTGGGACCGCGACCTGAAGCCGCTGCGCGCGGAGGGCGGGGCGGTGCTGCGCTACGATGCCGAAGGGCCGACCGACCAGGAGCTGCGCGTGGTCGAGCGCGCGATCCAGCTTCCCGGCGCGCGCGGCCGCTTCTTCTACCAGGTCGCCGGCGACAAGAGCGAGGCGCAGGCCGACATCGAGCGGTTCGAAAGCACGGTCGGCTGGGCCATGGGCGGACTGGGCGCCGGCCTGATCCTGGCCGTGCTGCTGCAGGTGCGCTTCGGCCTGCGGCCGCTCCGGCGCGTCGGCGCGGCGCTGGCGGAAATCCGCTCGGGCCGCGCGGAGCGCCTGGAAGGCGATTTCCCGACCGAGGTCACGCCGCTGGCGGTCGAGCTCAACCAGCTGCTCGACCACAACGCCGAGGTGCTGCGCCGCGCGCGCACCCATGTCGGCAACCTGGCCCATGCGTTGAAGACGCCGATCGCGGTGCTGACCAACGAGGCCGACGCGGCAACGGTCGTTGCTGGCGCCGGCGCGGAGTCCAATTTCGCCGAGACCGTGCAGCGCCAGGCCGGCTTGATGAAGCGCCTGGTCGACCATCACATGGCGCGCGCGCGCGCCGCCGCCTCGGCCAAGGTGCTGGGCGCGCGCACCGAGCTGAAGCCGGTCATGGAGGCGCTGTGCCGCACGCTTGAACGCATCCACGAGGACCGCGCGGTCGCGGTGACCTGCGAATGCCCCGACGGCATCGCGTTCCGCGGCGAGCGCCACGACTTCGAGGACCTGCTGGGCAACCTTGTGGACAACGGCTGCAAATGGGCGCGCCGACAGGTCTTCGTGCAGGCGAGCCTCGCGGGCGGGCGCATCCGCATCACCGTCGACGACGACGGCGCTGGCGTGCCGGCCGACCAACGCGCGAAGCTCTTCCAGCGCGGCACGCGCCTCGACGAATCCACGCCCGGCACGGGCCTTGGCCTGTCGATCGTGCGCGACCTCGCCGCCCTCTACGGCGGCAGCGTGGAGCTGGAGGACTCGCCGCTGGGCGGCCTGCGCGCGGTCTTGGAACTGCCGGGGTTTTGACGCGGGAGGCTCATCCTTCGACAAGCTCAGGATGAGGAAGAAAGGGCAAGTTTGCTCGTTCTCCTCGTCCTGAGCCTGTCGAAGGACGTTCTTCTATGCCGAGGAGGCCCCGAAAGGGTCGTCTTGAAGCACGACGAAACATCAGCTCCCCGCCAGATCGTGCGCGACCGGCAGGTAGTAGTCCTTCCAGCTCGCCGGCAAGGTCTTCAGGATGCCGACCTTGTGCATGTGCTGGGCGAACTTCATCGTGCCCTGGGGCTGCAGGTTGTATTCCATCATGCCGGGCTGGCCCAGCCATTCGAGCAGGTCGGCGGCGCTGGCCTTGTCGCCGGTGACTTCCTTGTAGATGTCCACCGACTCCTTGGTATTGGAGCGGATGAAGTCCTGTGCTTCCTTCGACGCGTCGCGCACCGCCTGGATCACCTTGGGATTGGCGTCGGCGAATTTCGTCGTGGCGAAGAACTGGCCCTGGCTCAAGGGCCCGCCGATGATCGTGGCGGAGTCGATCACGATATGCGCGCCCGGCACGGTCTTCAGCTCGATGAACTGGAACGGCGGGGCGGCGAAGTGGTTGGCCACCTCGTGCGCCGGGTTGCTCAGCGCCATCACCGCGTCGGGGTGGCTGAGCTGCACGGTATTGGGGTCGAACTTGGCCCACTGGTCCGGCCCGAACATCTCGGCTGCGGCCATCTGCAAAAGAATCGCCTGGGTGGAGACCTTGACCGTCGGCACCGCGATCTTGTCGTCCGGGCCGATGTCCTTCAGCGTCTTGATCTTGGGGTTGCGCGAGATGAAGTGCAGCGGCCCCGCCGACGAGGCCACGACGCCTTTCACTCCGCCCTTGGTGCGGTCCCACAGCAGCAGCAGGTTGCCGGTGCCGGTGTTGACGAAGTCCACATTGCCCGACAGCAGCGCATGACTCATGCATCGCTTGGCTATTTTGTCGTTCCAGCGGCCGGGGCGACTGCCGGCAATGGCCTACGCAATCGATCACTAGCGTCCTTCTTGGCTTGGCTAAATTCGCGTCGCAGAAGAATCGGCCGCTCTACGCGCAAGCCCTTGCCAAACGCGAGGAACTCAAACTGTCCCAAGTTCGGAATCGATTTCACATGTTGGCTGCTATAGACGCTCTCCAGAAAATTGAGACTCGTCTGGTCGATCAGACTATGGGTCAGAAAAGTATTGCACTGAGACAATATCGTCTTGCTGACGAGGGCGGTACGTTGAGTGATCACCATAAGGCCCACGCCATATTTGCGGCCTTGCAAGGCAATCTGACCTATACGGCTAACCACCCACTGCGTGTCTTTGTCGAAGCCCGAACCGAAAGTCTCAGGAATTATTGTGTGGGCCTCTTCGAGGACCAAAAGAATTCGTCGCGCCTGCCTGTTTTGTCGTGCCCACGCCATAATGGCAGACAGGTACTGTTCGGTGGTACGAAGCGTTGCCTTGGTATTGGAAATTTCCGTGAGCTCCAAAATTCCTAGGCTGTCGGTCGTACTAGTCAGAAATGTCGCTATCTGAGTATCGATGTGAGTGCGCAATGTTTTCAAGAAGGCATCTAGCGCAGCCTTTTCAGTTGGCGCGCCATACGTGCCGGTCTCCACGGCGAGCAGTTTTGCTTCAAGACCGACGATCTGCTGCGGCGTGGGCGACGGAAAGGTGGGTGCAAGATCTGCAAGCCTTGCCCTGTACTCGCCAGTAAAATCTACGCAGAAAACTTTGACGTCTCGCCGTACGGCTTCTCGGATTACGTCGAGCGCAAGTTCAGTTTTCCCGGTGCCGGTTACGCCCAGAATAGCTGTGTGAAATTTGACGATATCGTCAATCTTGGCGACAACACCAATGTTTGTTGAAGGCACTCTGCCGATTATGAAGTCGTCTTCGGCAAGAGTTGGTGGAGGGAAAGTTCTACTTTTGGCCCAAAATAGTGGGGTATTCATTGCAGGCAACCAGGGGTGCTTGGTGAAACCCTTAGCCGAGTCGTAGTCGCCAAGTTGCGCAGCGCGCACAATATGCGTTCCACGGGGATTTTGATCGAAGCTCTCTTCCGCCGTTTCTGCATCTAAAATCTGATAGAAGACATCATTGCCGCCGATCTTCGCGAAGACGACATCGCCTTCAGAGAGTTCTGCTGACGCGGCTATCTCAAATCGCATCTGTCCGATTGTCGAATTTTCAACTGTAAACCCAATCAGCTCTGACCCTCTTGCGCCGCTAAGTATTTCGATGAAGCTATTGGTCTTGTCGGTATCGTGTGTGGCAAAGACTTGGCCCGGGCTTGCCTCGACTCGTTCGGCTACGTCCGCAACGCATAGCCCCGTGCCGACGACGTCTACGCCCTGCATTTGCGTGAATAGACTAATGACGAACCTCTGATCACCATCGGACATCGAGGCGGTGTGCAAGGTGCCGCGCTTCCAACTGGCACCCTTCTTCAGTCGCACTCGAACAATGTTGGGGTGATCAATGCGCTCGATAGTGCCTACCATTGAAGCGCTATTTGCGGCCACGGAACTGCCTTGCCAATACCTCCTGGCGGCAAGCATTTGGCGGAACGGGTCCGCAATGACGAAGATTGTCCACATGACGAGAAGCCAAGCGGTTGTAATGGGGCTTCCTTGGTAAGCGCCGATGATGCTGACTAGCGCCGGCGGTGTGTAAAGCACTTCACCAGTGCCAAATGTCGCTGTTAAACGGAATACGACGCGCGCTAGCACCGGGTGTTCATTGCGGTCATGTAAAAAAAGCGCCAATAGCGAGAGGGCTACGACTGCGGCGCAATAAGCAACTGACGCCCAACGAATGATCTCCAGCTCGGCTTGAAACTTTTGCGCTGTTACTATTTCCGCGGTGACGAGGATGCAAATCGCGCCGATCGAATTGGCCAGCGCGTCTCTCGGGGGCACGAACCATGGCGCTGACAATAGGTTCAAGAACCACAGAGCGAAAGCGCTTAGCAGCCATACACTTTCTAGACCGCCCGTGGGTAGCCAACGGTTCGCTGCGAAAATAAAAATTAAGTAGAAGAACGCAATATTGGCCGAAAGGACGCGGGCTCGATCAGCCAGGGTTGGAAACGAGTCGCGTTCGGCCATGGGGTGCACCTATGATGGAAGATGACCTATCATAGGTGTTCCGAGGATCAGCGACCATTCGGAAGCTGAACTGCCGGCTGTCTAATTCAAACGCGCCCTGAGCTGCTGCCTGAGCGTGTCGATCGGCACCAGCGCGCCCTTCGTCTCGACGTGCCAGAAGATCCAGCCGTTGCAGGCAGGCGCGCCCTGCACCTGGGCGCCGATGCGGTGGATCGAGCCGGTGGCGTCGGCGGAGACCAGGCTGCCGTCGGCGCGGACCTTGGCGGTGTGGCGGCGGCCGGGGCCGTAGAGGAGCTGGCCGGGCTTCAACAGCCCATGCTCGATCAACCAGCCGAAGGGGATGCGCGGTTCCTCGCGCTTGGACGCGGTGGTGGCGACGGCGTCGCTGGCGCCCGGCTCGATCGCGGCGACGCGCTCGCGCGCCCAGGCCGCGTATTTCGGGTCGCGTTCGATGCCGATCCAGTGCCGGCCCAGGCGCTTGGCGACGGCGCAGGTCGTGCCGGTGCCCGCGAAGGGGTCGAGGATCGTGGCGCCCGGCTTGCTGGCCGCCAGGATCGCGCGGTGCAGCAGCGCCTCGGGCTTCTGGGTCGGGTGGACCTTGGCGCCGTCCTCCTCGCGCAGGCGCTCCGGCCCCCCGCAGATCGGGATCAGCCAGTCGCTGCGCATCTGCAAATCTTCGTTCAACGCCTTCATCGCCTGGTAGTTGAAGGTGTAGCGCGCCTTCTCTCCCCTGGCGGCCCAGATCATCGTCTCGTGCGCGTTGGTGAAGCGCTTGCCGCGGAAATTCGGCATCGGGTTGGTCTTGCGCCAGACGATGTCGTTGAGGATCCAGAAGCCGAGATCCTGCAGCTTGGCGCCGACGCGGAAGATGTTGTGGTAGCTGCCGATCACCCACAGCGAGCCGTCGGGCTTCAGCACCCGGCGCGCCTGGGTCAGCCAATCCTGGGTGAACTTGTCGTAGGTCGCGAAATCGGCGAAGCGGTCCCAGTCCTCCTCCACCCCGTCCACCCGGGAGTGGTTCGGCCGCAGCAGCTCGCCCTGGAGCTGGAGGTTATAAGGCGGGTCGGCGAAAACCATGTCGACCGACCCCGAAGCCAGCCGCGCCATGAGCTGAACGCAATCCCCGACCAGCACCCGGTCGAGCGGCGGCAGGGCCGGATCCTCGCTATCGCTCGGCTGGGGAGAATTCTGTGGGCGGCCTTGTGCATAATCCATGCGCCACTGTGAGTCGCCGATTCTGCACAGTCAAATTTTTTCTGGAATCACAATAGATTGTAGCAAGACTCGCAAGTGATTCGTTGATCTGGTGGAATTAGTCCTCAAATCCGCCGGCAAGATTCAACCGCAACTGCTCGACCGGGCGGAAACTGGTGCGATGATGCGGGGTTGGGCCGTGTTGTTCCAGCGCGGCCAGGTGTTCGGGCGTGCCATAACCGGCGTTGCGCTCCCAGCCGTAATGCGGGTGCAGGGCGGCAAGTTCGCACATCATCCGGTCGCGCGTGACCTTGGCGATGATCGAGGCGGCGGCGATCGACAGGCAGAGCGCGTCGCCGTCGACGATGGTCTGGACCGGGCAGGGCAGGGTGGGGGCGCGGTTGCCGTCGACCAACGCATGGGCGGGCGGGCGGCCCAGGACCGCCGCCAGCGCGTCCACCGCCCGGCGCATCGCCAGCATCGTCGCCTGCAGGATGTTGATGCGGTCGATCTCCTCGACCGTCGCAGCGCCCACGCCGATCAGCGCGCGGGCCCGCAGCTTGTCCGCCAGGCGCTCGCGGGTCGGGCGGTCGAGCTGCTTGGAATCGTTGATGCCCCTGGGCAGCGGCTTCGCCAGGTCCAGCACCACGGCGGCGGCCACCACCGGCCCCGCCAACGGCCCGCGCCCCGCCTCGTCGATGCCGCAGACGGGCATGGCACCGCAGGACCGCTCGAAGGTGAGGCTCGGCATGCGCCGAATCTAGCGCGCGCCGGATGGGGGTATCCAGTGATTCGGCGAGGCCGGCCGTCTCGCGCTTCTCATCCTTCAAGACGGGCCTGCGGCCCTCCTCAGGATGACACGATGGTTTGGCGAACAAAAAAAGAATCGCGTCATCCTGAGGAGGCCGCGAAGCGGCCGTCTCGAAGGATGAGAAACTCCGGCGTCGCTACAACCCCAGGCTCAACTGGTCGCCCACGCCGGGCGGCGCGCGGAACTTGGTGACGTCGAGGTTGAGCTTGCGCCGGTCGAGGCCGAGCTTGCGACTGGCCAGCTTGAAGCGGTTGCGGATGAGCTGCGCGAAGGGGCCGGTGCCGGTCATCCGCTTGCCGAAGGTCGCATCGTAGAGCTGGCCGCCGCGCGTCTCGCGCACCAGGTCCAGCACGCGCTTGGCCTTCAGCGGCGCATGCGTCTCGAGCCATTCCTCGAACAGGCCCTTGATCTCGAGCGGCAGGCGCAGCAGCACGTAGTCGGCCGAGCGCGCGCCGGCCGCGGTGGCGGCGGCCAGGATACGCTCGATCTCGCTGTCGTTCAGCGCCGGGATGATCGGCGCCACCATCACGCTGGTGGGAATCCCGGCGGCGGCGAGCGCGGCGATCGCCGCCAGGCGCCGCGGCGGGGTCGAGGCGCGCGGCTCCATCACGCGCGCGAGGTCGCGGTCGAGCGAGGTGACGGACACGCCGACGCTCGCCAGGTTGCGCCTGGCCATGTCCGACAGGATGTCGATGTCGCGCATGACGAGCGCCGACTTGGTGACGATGCCGACGGGATGGTTGAACGCGTTCAGCACTTCCAGGATCTGGCGCGTGATCCGGTGCTCGCGCTCGACCGGCTGGTAGGGATCGGTGTTGGTGCCCATCGCCATCACGTCGCAGCGATAGCGCGGGTTGCGCAATTCGCGCTCCAGCAGCTTCGCCGCGTCGGGTTTCATCAACAGCTTGGTCTCGAAATCGAGCCCGGGCGACAGGCCCAGATAGGCATGGGTGGGACGCGCGAAGCAGTAGACGCAGCCATGCTCGCAGCCGCGATAGGGATTGATCGAGCGGTCGAACGGGATGTCCGGTGAATCGTTGCGGGCGATGATGGTGCGCGTCGTGTCGAGCGAAACCGTCGTGCGCGGCGACGGCGCGGGGTCGTCCTCCGCCGCGGCGGGCGCCGGAGCCTGCTCCCAGCCGTCGGCGACGGCGACGCGCTCCTGCGCCTCGTAGCGCCCCGTGCGGTTGCTGACCGCGCCGCGCCCCTTGGCCGGGCGGTCGGGAACGAGGGCGTCGGCCAAAGCCTGGTTTGGCGGCCGGTCGGGCAGCTTCGGGATCATCCCGCAGCCTAACGCAGCGATGAGAACAAATCAAGAACTAATGGACGAAAAAAGCCGCGTCAGAACGTGAGCGGCCGCGTGTCGAGCCATTCCTGCCGGACCACCTCGATCGTCCGCTCGTCGAGGAAATCGGCGATGCGCGCCTTGACGTGCTGCACATAGGCCGAGGCGGGATCGCCGGCCTTGCCGCGGTAGATCGTCTCGACGAGGTAGCGGCAGGCCCAGGTGGTCGTGCGCAGCCAGGTCAGCCGGCGCATCGGCAGCAGCCAGGGCTTGAGCCGCGCCGCCAGCGTCGCGTCGATGCGCCGGAGGTAGTCGCGATAGAACGCCAGGATGTCCGCGCGCGACAGCGCGACGCCGCAATCGATGTCCCAGGTGGTCGACGTGTAGAGCGTCGCGTGCGCCAGGTCGATCGCGGGCGAGCCGTAGAGCATCTTCTCGATGTCCACGAGGATCGCCTTGCCCCAGGCATCGACCAGGTAGTTGCCGGGATGCGTGTCGGTCGCGACCAGCGCAACCGGCTGATCCTTGCCCTTGCTCTCCGCGCCGAAGCGGATCGCCCAGGCGATCTCGTCCATGATCATCGCGCGCGCCGCGCCGATCACGCCGGCCTTGTCGAGAAACGCCGCCTGCTTCGCGATGAAGCCAAGCGTGCCGGCGACGGGATCGGCGTGATCGACCAGCGGCGGCCGCTCGGCCGGGTGCGGCACCGGCAGGGAATGGATGTGCGCCAGGCATTCGGCGATCAGCGGCAGCTCTTCCGGCACGCGCGGCGTGCGGCCCTCGATCTCCTCGACCACCAGCGCACCCATCGGCAGCTCGGCCGACGGCGGCAGGGCGGCGACCAGTCGCGGCACGTGGCCGCTGGGTTGCGCGCGCGCGAAGCTCGCCGCCTGGTAGGGAATGTAATCCTCCGGCGGAATCGCGAACTGGCCCGCGCTCGGCACGCGCACCAGCAAGCCACGCCCCAGGATGCGCCAATGCTCGTGCGCGATCCCCTTGGTCGGGTAGTGCTGGAGCTGTGCCGGCTGCAGCCCCGCGAGCCCGGGCAGGGTGCGCAGCGCGGCTGCCACCGCGGTCGGATCGGTCATCGCGGTCGGCGGCTTCGCGTCGTTCGCCACGCGGGCGCTGGGATCAGCCGGCCGCCTTGGTCTTCAGGTGCTCCTGCAGGCGCGGCATCAGTTCGACGAAATTGCAAGGGCGAAGTCGGTTGTCGAGCTGGTGAACCAGGATTTCGTCCCAGGCGTCCTTGCAGGCGCCGGGCGAACCGGGCAGGGCGAAGAGATAGGTTCCGCCCGCGACGCCGGCCGTGGCGCGGCTCTGGATCGTCGAAGTGCCGATCTTCTGGTAGCTCAGCATGCGGAACAGCTCGCCGAAGCCGGGGATCTCCTTCTCGAACACGCTCTGGAACGCTTCGGGCGTGACGTCGCGGCCGGTGACGCCGGTGCCGCCGGTCGCGATCACCACGTCGACCAGCGGATCGGCGATCCAGGCTTTCAATTGCGCCGCGATGTCCTTCGCCTCGTCGCGCACGATCTTGCGCTGGGCGACGCGATGGCCGGCCGCCTGGATGCGCTCGACCAGGGTCTGGCCGGAACGATCGTCGCTGCTGCTGCGCGTGTCCGAGACGGTCAGCACGGCAATGTTGACGGGCAGGAACGGACGGTCGGTGTCGATGCGGAACATGGGTGGAAGCGCCTTCCTTCGCGGGAACCGGCGCGGAAGGGGTCAGTCGCGCTCGACCGCCTGCGCCACGCCGATGCCGTTCTGCGGATCGTAGCCCGGCCATTCGCCCGCCGCCAGCGCGTCGAGCGACGGCGTGCTCTGGTTGAAGCGGATGCGGTAGATCCACATGTTCGCCAGCACGCGCTCGATGAACACGCGCGTCTCGCGCGACGGGATGCTCTCGATGAACAGCAGCGGGTCGTCGCGATGGTCACTGCGGCGCTCCCACTTGCGCAGGTTGCCCGGCCCGCCGTTATAGGCCGCGGTCATCTTGAACAGGTTCGACCCGATCGCCTCGTCGCGCAGCAGGTGCCCGACATAGGCCTGGCCCAGCATCAGGTTGGTCGGCGGGTCGAACAGCCGCTCGTGCGAGCTCAGCGCGATGTTGGTCTCGCGCGCCATGAACTTGCCTGTGGCGGGCATGAGCTGCATCAGGCCGCGCGCGCCGGCATGGCTCTTGGCGCGTGGGCGGAAGCCCGATTCCTGGCGCACCAGCGCATGCAGCAGCGCGGCGTCGATGCCGTTCTCGCTGGCCGCGGCGGTCGACCACGGCATCACCGGGTAGAGCGCCGTGTCCACGGCCACGCCTTCCTCGCGCATCAGCCGCTGCGCCAGGTCGAGTGAGGACGCCGGCGTGCCGATCCGCTCGGCCAGCGCCACCAGCGGCAGGCTGGGACCTGCGCCGCCGATCGCGGCCGCCCGGCGCAGCTCGTGGTCGGCGCGGTCGAACTGCCAGACCTGCGACAGCGCGATGGCGCGCTGGATGCGCGGCTGCTGCGCCAGCGCGTCGATCTCGCTCGGCGCCAGCTTCAGCTTCTGGAAATTGAGCCCGTCGTCCCAGCCCAGCACGTGGCGCGCCAGGATGCCATAGAAGGTGCGGGGGTGCTGGGCCGCCTGCTGCAGCATCTCGGTGTGGCGCTGCGGCTGCTTGCCGGCGTGATAGGCCCGCGCGGCCCAGTAGTAGCCCGCGGCCTTGACCCAGGGATTGACGCTGGCGCCGCCGCCGACCTGCTCGAACAGCTTGGCCGCCTCGGCGTAGCGCTGCGCCCGCCAGGCGGCAAGCCCGCCCGCCCAGGCGCGGCCGGCGCCGCTCGTCGCCGGCTTGGCGGCCGGCGCCGGGGTGGATTGCGCCGCGTCCTCGTCGCCGCCCGGGTCGGTATCGGCCAGTTCGGCCTGGTCGAGGCCGGGCGAGGGCTGGTCGCTGAATTCGGTGGCGTCGTCCTCGGCCGGCGCCAGCGAGCTCTCGCCCTGGCCCGTCCCGGCCGGCGCCCCGCTCGGCGCCTGCGGCGTCTTGGCGCCTTGCGGCATGCGCTGCAGGGCCAGCCCGTACAGCCGCCCGGCCTGCGGGTGGTCGGCATAGCGATCGAGCCAGGCCGACAGCTCGTCGTACCGGCTGCGGTAGTTCGGCGCCAGGTAGCGCTGGGCCAGGACATGGCCCAGCAGGCGGCGGTCCTTCAGCCGGGCGATGTTGCGGTCGGCCTCGATCCAGTTGCCGTAGTCCTGCAGCCGGAAGATCGTGCGATAGGTCGTCGCGTCGGTGTCGGTCAGGAACTTGGGCAGGCTGGAATCGTGTTCGAGGGCGCCGGGAACGATCGCAGCCGTCAGCGGCCGCAGATCAACCGCGACCGCAGGCGCCGAAACCGACGAAAAGAACACAGCCGCGGCAAAAAGCCGTCGCGGCTCCAAAGCCCAGTGCATGGAATCCCCAGCCCGGTCGTGTCCCCCGGGGAAGCGCTCTAACGGAAAACATCCACCCCGGCAACCCACGGGAATGTGAATCAATGGTTAATCTGGAATAGTTCTATTAACCAATTGCTAACGCATTGGCAAAAAATGTGACTTTAATGCAACGTTTTGAGTCGCTGTTCGATCGCGAGCAGATCGCGCCAGGTCTCGCGCTTGAAGGAAGGCGTACGAAGCAGGAACGCCGGATGGAGGATGACCATGGTCGGGATGGGCCGCGGCAGGCCGGCGGAAGCGTAGTCGAACCAGTGACCGCGGAGCTTCATGACGCCATCGGCGCGGCCGAGCAGCGTGCGCGTCGCCGCGCCGCCGACCAGAACGAGCACCTCAGGCAGCACAAGCTCGATGTGCCGCATCACGAAGGGCTGGCAGGACGCGACCTCGGCGTCGGTCGGCTTCCGGTTGCCGGGCGGCCGCCAATAGACCTGGTTCGTTATGTAGAAGGCGGAACGGTCGAGGCCGATCCAGGCGAGCATGCGGTCCAGCAACTGGCCGCTGACCCCGACGAAGGGCTTGCCCTGGCGATCCTCGTCGGCGCCCGGCGCCTCGCCCACAAGCATGACTTTGGCCTTGGGATTGCCGTCGCCGAACACCAGGTTGGTGGCGGTCTGCTTGAGCTGGCAGCCGTCGAAAGCGCGCAGCGCGTCCTGCAATTCCGCCAGGTCGCGCGCGGCCTGGGCCAGCCGATGGGCGTCCTGGGCGGCCGGGATGGCGGCCGGCGCCGACATGGCCCGGGTCCGCGCCGGAGCCGTTGGAACGGCGAACACGGCCGGCGGCGGGGCGGCAGGCGAGGCGCTCGGCACCGCCGGAATCTTGGCGGCCGCTGGCCGGGGCGCCAGCCAATCCGGCGCCACCTCGCCCACCGCCTCGTCGACACCCATGTCGACATACCAGCGCAGCGCGGCGAGGGTCGATCCGGTGCTGGTCATGGCCGGTGCAGATGCTCCATGCTCCGGACTATAGGCGGAAGTCGCCGCCGCTCAAGACGCCGTCGCGCCCAAGTCTATGCCGGTACGGCGCTTCCTGCTTTAATCCGCGCCGACGCGGACGGGGCGAGACAAGAAGGAACAAGCGATGGCGCGCGACGTGATGGAATACGACGTGGTGGTGGTCGGCGGCGGGCCGTCGGGCCTGTCGGCCGCGATCCGGCTGAAGCAGCGCGCGGCGGAGGCCGGCCGCGAACTGGGGGTCTGCGTCGTCGAGAAGGGCTCGGAGATCGGCGCACATATATTAAGTGGCGCGGTGTTCGAGCCGCGGGCGCTGAACGAGTTGATCCCGGACTGGAAGGACAAGGGCGCGCCGCTCGATACGCCGGCGGCGGAAGACCGTTTCCTGTTCCTGACCGAAAGCCGTGCCTTCCGCCTGCCGACCCCCCCGCAGATGCACAACCACGGCAACTACATCATCAGCCTGGGGAACCTGTGCCGCTGGCTCGGCCAGCAGGCCGAGGCGCTGGGCGTCGAGATCTATCCCGGCTTCGCCGCCGCCGAAGTGCTGTACGACGAGGCGGGGCGGGTCGTCGGCGTGGCGACCGGCGACATGGGGATCGGCAAGGACGGCCAGCCGACCGCCAACCACCAGCCCGGGGTGGAGCTGCGCGCGAAGCAGACCGTCTTCGCCGAGGGCTGCCGCGGCTCGCTGACCAAGACCCTGTTCCAGCGCTTCAAGCTGCGCGAGGGGGCCGACCCGCAGACCTTCGGCATCGGGCTGAAGGAGCTGTGGGAGGTCGAGCCCGCGCGGCACCACCCGGGTCAGATCACCCATACGATCGGCTGGCCGGTGGACACCGCGACCTATGGCGGTTCCTTCCTCTATCACCTGGCCCCGCGCGACGGCGTGTGCCAGGTCGCGGTCGGGTTCGTGGTCGGGCTGGACTACGCCAACCCCTATCTGAACCCGTTCGAGGAGTTCCAGCGCTTCAAGACCCATCCGGCGATCCGCCCGGTGTTCGAGGGCGGCAAGCGCGTCGCCTATGGCGCCCGGGCGCTGAACGAAGGCGGGTTCCAGGCCATCCCCAAGCTGACCTTCGCCGGCGGACTCCTGGTCGGCTGCACCGCCGGATTCCTCAACGTGCCCAAGATCAAGGGCAGCCATACCGCGATGAAGTCGGGCATGGTGGCCGCCGAGGCGGTGTTCGACGCGCTCACGGACGGGACGGATGGCGGCGAGGTGACGTCCTACCCGGAGCGCCTCAAGCAGTCCTGGCTGTGGGACGAGCTCTACCGGGTGCGCAACGTGCGGCCGGGATTCCATCGCGGCCTCTTCGCCGGCTTGGCCAATGCGGCGATCGACACTTATCTGTTCCGGGGCAAGGCGCCCTGGACGCTCCACCACCAGCCCGACCACAAGGCGCTGAAGCCGGCGGCGGCGTGCCAGCCGATCGCCTATCCCAAGCCGGACGGGAAGGTCAGCTTCGACCGGCTGTCGTCGGTCTTCATCTCGAACACCAACCACGAGGAAAACCAGCCCGCGCACCTGAAGGTGATCGACCCGCAGCGCTGGGTTGACGAGGTCAACGCCGTCTACGGCTCGCCCGAGCAGCGCTACTGCCCGGCGGGCGTCTACGACGTGGTCGAGGAGGCGGGCAAGAAACGCTTGCAGATCAACGCCCAGAACTGCGTGCACTGCAAGACCTGCGACATCAAGGACCCGGCCCAGAACATCAACTGGACGGTCCCGGAGGGCGGCGGCGGCCCCAACTATCCGAACATGTGACCGGTCCGCCGGCGCGGCGGCGATTGGCCCGCCCGCCGGCCTGGGCTAGACTGTTCGCCTTCGCAGCATCGACCGAGCCCGCGCGGCCAGGCCCTTGGCGGCCCGCCCCGGGGCATGAAGGAGCCTGGATGGCCGTTCGTACCAGCCTTACCGCCGCGCTGGCCGGGGCGGGGCTTTCGTTCTGTCTGGGCGTGGCAGCCGCGACCGCCGACACCCCGAAGCTGGCCCCCGACCTCATGGCCGAATCGACGGTCGGCGCCTATCTGTCCGGGCGCCATGCGATGGCGGCGAACGACCGCGAGGCCGCGGCCGTCTACCTGAAGGAAGCGCTGAAGGACGATCCGCAGAACGAGCAGCTGCGCCGGCGGCTGTTCTGGGTGCTGCTGGGAGCCGGCCAGCCGACCGAAGCGGTGGACTATGCGGACGCCGCGTCGAGCGAAGGCGGCGACGCGACGGTGGCCGCGCTGCTGCTGTCGATCGAGCGCGTGCGGGCCGGCGACTGGGCCGGCGCAGAGCAGCGCCTGGCCAAGCTGTCGCGCAGCAACATCAATCGCTTCCTCGTACCGCTGGTGCTTGGCTGGGTCCAGGCTGGCGCCGGCAAGACCGACGAGGCGCTGGCAACGCTGAAGGCGGTCGGCGAGCAGCAGGGCAACGGAATTCTGCGCGACCTGCACTGCGGCCTGGTCGCGGAGCTGGCCAAGCGGCCGGAGCAGGCCGGCCAGTTCTATGCCGCCGCGCTGCAGGCGATGCCGCGCATGCCGCTGAGGATGGTCGAGGCGATCGGCGGGTTCTACGAGCGCACCGGCAAGGCTGCCGAGGCGAAGCCGCTCTACCAGGACTATGCCGAGGACAATCCGGAGAGCGCGATCGGCCAGATCCTGCTGGAGCGCGCTGCGCAGGGCAAGACGACGCCGCCGATCGTGGCCAGCGCGCGCGACGGCCTGGCCGAGGCGCTGTTCCATTTCGCGAGCGCGCTGCAGCAGGAGCGCAGCGCGGAGTTCGCCCTGGTGCTGACCCGGCTGGCGCTGCATCTGCGCCCCGATCTCGACGCTGCGCAGATGCTGGTGGCGGGGATCCTGGAGCAGCAGCAGCGCAACGTCGACGCCAACAAGGTCTACCAGTCGATCGCGCCCGGCTCGTGGTTCAGCTGGTCGGCGCGGCTGCGGGTGGCGTCGAACCTCGAGGCAATGGAGAAGTTCGACGACGCCGAGGCCCTGCTGCGCGCGATGGGCAAGGAGCGGACGGACCGCGTCGACGCCCTGGCGCAGCTTGGCGGGATGCTGCGCACCAAGGAGCGCTTCGCCGAGGCGGTCGCGGTCTACGACGATACGCTGAAGCGCGTCGACAAGATCGACAAGCGGCACTGGTCGCTGCTGTACGCGCGCGGCATCGCGCTCGAGCGGTCCAAGCAATGGGCGCGCGCGGAGGCGGATTTTCTGCGCGCGCTGGAGTTGCAGCCCGACCAGCCCTATGTGCTCAACTATCTCGGCTATTCCTGGATCGATCAGGGCATCAACCTGGACCGCGGCATGGACATGATCCGCCGCGCGGTCGAGCAGCGGCCCAACGACGGCTACATCGTGGACAGCCTGGGCTGGGCGCATTACCGCCTGGGCAACTACGACAAGGCGGCCGAGCATCTGGAGCGCGCGGTGGAACTGCGGCCGGTCGATCCCACCATCAACGACCACCTGGGCGACGCCTATTGGAAGGTCGGACGCGTGCTGGAGGCGCGCTTCCAATGGAAACGCGCGCAGGGGCTGAAGCCCGACGCCGAACTCGCCTCGCAGCTCGAGAAGAAGCTGAAGGACGGATTGACCGCTTCCGCTCCCGGCCAGCGCGGCGGCTGAACCTGCCCCATGGCTTCGTCCAGTCCCACGGCCGCGCCGGCCGGGGCGTCGCGCGTTCCGGTCAAGACCCGCAGCGGCTACCGGGCGGCGGCGCCGGCCAAGATCAACCTCTACCTGCATGTCGTCGGCAAGCGCGCCGACGGCTATCACCTGCTCGACAGCCTGGTCGCCTTCGCCGACGTCCACGACACGGTGATCGCGCTCGAGGATGACGCGCTGTCGCTCAAGGTGTCCGGGCCTTTCGGCGCGTCGCTTGCGGGGGAAGCCGACAACCTGGTGCTGCGCGCGGCGCGGCGCCTCGCCGAGCTGGGCGGCGTCAAGCCGCGCGCAAAGCTGCGCCTGATCAAGCGCCTGCCGGTCGCCTCGGGGATCGGCGGCGGCTCGTCGGACGCGGCGGCGGCGTTGCGCGCGCTCAGCGCCTTGTGGGGCTTGCGCCCGGCGGCCGGCGATCTGCATCGCCTCGCGCTCGGCCTCGGCGCCGACGTGCCGGTGTGCCTCGGAGGTCGCGCGGTGCATATGGGCGGCATCGGCGAGAAGCTGATGCCGGCGCCGCGCCTGCCCGAGGCGGGGATCGTGCTGGTCAATCCCGGCGTGCCGCTGGCGACGCCGCCCGTGTTCAAGGCGCGCCAGGGACCGTTCTCCGCGACCGATCCGCTGCCGAGCCGCGGCGTGGCCGATGCGCGCCAGCTCGCCGATCTGCTGGCGTCGCGCAAGAACGACCTGACCCGGCCGGCGACGGCGCTGCTGCCGGTGGTGGGAGAGATGCTGGCGAAGCTCGCGGGCCTGCCCGGCTGCCTGCTGGCGCGCATGTCGGGCAGCGGCGCCACCTGCTTCGGCCTGTTCGCCGACCCGCAAGCCGCCATCGCCGCCGCGGCGCCGCTGGCCCGCGCGCACGCGAAATGGTGGGTGGCGCCGGGACGCCTGGTCGACGACGTCGACAAGGTGAAGCCGCAGGCCTAGCTGCCGGCCAGGATCAAGGCCGGCCGGTTGCCGCTTCGACCGCCCGAGGCTATGGTGCGCGCGCTTGGGGCGTAGCCAAGTGGTAAGGCAGCGGATTTTGATTCCGCCATTCCCAGGTTCGAATCCTGGCGCCCCAACCATTTTTTCTATTTGGTTTCAGATGATTATGGGGGCTCCTCGGATTGGTAGGGCACGCTGGGAGCACACGTTTAAGCCGAGTGATGATGATGAAGCCAGCTAGGCCTCCGGACCTACCGGAGAACCCGCTGGAGCGGGCTGAACTGCTCCAGAACATGCTCATCGCGCATGCGACTGACGGAGCCGCTGACGATGCAACATACAAGTTCCTTCGCTCCGATTTCATGAGCGCCGAGGCGACAGCGCGCCTGCTGCCGAAGTTCGTGCGCACCTGTCGCGACTTGTCCCAGTTCTGGGGCTTCATCAAGTACGAGAAGCCGACCTATCGAGAGCGCCGCGAGATGATCTATGCAGCCTTTCGGCCGCTTCTGGATGACCTCGAAGGCGCGAACCGTGCCCCAGCGGACAACCCCATCTCTGACGTACTTGCGTCTTTCGATTCTGAGGGCGTCCACGCAGCGTGGGGAAAGGCGTTGCAGCGCCGGCAGGCGGACCCAGAGGGCGCGATCACGATGGCGAGGACGCTGCTGGAGACGGTCTGCAAGCGTATCCTCGACGGGCTCGGTGACGCCTATGAAGAGGGAGCGGAGTTGCCGCAGCTCTACTCCACCGTCTCTAGGAAGCTCAATCTTGCTCCGTCGCGGCATACCGAGGAGTCGTTCAAGGTGATCCTGGGAAGCTGCCAGCAGATAGTCGAGCGTCTTGGCACGCTGCGGAACAAGATCGGAGACGCGCACGGCAAGGGCGGCAAACCGGTGAAGCCTAGCGCGCGTCACGCACACCTCGCGGTCAACCTCGCAGGCACGATGGCGACGTTCTTGGTCGAGACGTGGCAAGCCAGGACGAAGACGTGATTGCAGGCAATATCGTCAGCGTGACAGAAGTTATGGAGCGATGGGCCTGGACAGAACTAACGTCGCCAGCGTTTAGCCACGTCTACAACGCGTTTGGTGCGGGCCCGATGATAGCCCACAAAGTGCGCGGAGGCTGTTTCGATCACCTGACGTCTGCGCATCGGCTTATTTTGCGGCAGCTTCATGCGCAAGTCCGTGGAAGCCTGTGTCTTTACTGGGATGGCGTCGCGCACTTTACCAAGGAGCTTTGGCCGAAGGATCGGGTTGGATCGCAGTGGGGAATGAAGGGCAACGCACAGGATGCGGCAAGGCGCATTCGTATGGATGACTTCGCACGGTGGGGCGCTGGCAACGGTTGGCTTCGGACCGAAGCGGAAGCAGGGGAGATCGAGCCGATCACCTTTGGCATTGATCTTGAAGACGGGGCGCTAATCCTAGTCGACGGCTTCCATCGCGTTGTCCAGTTTCTGGAGGGGCCCAAGTTGAAGGATCAGCTTGCCGTTTTTGTGCCCAAAGCCCCAAGCCCGTTCGTGGGGGGACGGTCATGACACACAGCGGCATAGGGCCACGAGGACACACATTAACCTTTAACTTGATCCTGGCGTTCGTACCTGACCTCGTTGTGGGCTGGGCGGCGGCTCGGTTGACTGACAGTGGGTGGTCCGGCTTCTTCATCATTCTCGCGGTCCTTCAAGCGATCTATTTCTTCTACTGGTTCAAGGCCGCGCTGTGGTCTTGGCTCCTGTTTTGGATTTTTGGCAAGCGGCAGATGGCCGCATTTCTGGAGAACTACTTCATAGACAATCGCTTTCCCGCGCCCCACGAGCTAGCCCCCGACCTTGAGGACTATCTTGGCGAGGTGTCCAACAACGTGGAAATTGACGCTACTACCCGCGTGAAGGCGGCATACGAACTTGGCACGCTCAATGGATTCAAGACCGCTCGGAGATACTCACTGGTCCTTCAGGTCAACCTAGCTGGGCGAGTTGTTCTGGAACGCTATGCCCGACTATCCAAGCGTTTCGCTCAATAGCGCCGCCGTTGCCAGCATGGAAGCTGCGCATGAAAACCTGCCGTCGCAGATAGTCGACCGGCTATGTTTATGGGCTAGACTTCACCCGGTCATCCGCGAGTTGCTGATGTTCGGCAGTCGTGCGCGTGGCGATTCGCGCCCAGACTCGGACCTTGACCTTGCAGTAGGCCTCGACACGCGCGACGGAGAGGATCTGGCGGAGTTGATCGAACGCTCGGGGGCTTGGTGTGCTGAACTGACGGCGCTTCTCGGGATCACAGTCAAGGACATTTACCTCGCAGACGATGAAGACAGCGAGGTCTTCAAGGCTATCCACCGGGAAGGCAAAGTCGTCTATCGCCGCTCAACTGCCTAGCCCACGACCATCTCCCTCTAGGTTCCCTTCCAAGGCGCTCGAAGCGCCCGCCTGGTGTCCTTGTGACGAACGGTGGCGCACGTTGCAGTCACGTGGGCGGATTGGCGGCCTCGCGAGGCTGAGCGACCATGGAATCTTGCCGGCCGGCTCAGAACAGCCGGTCGGGCGTGTCCTCGAAAATCCATTCCTCGTCGCCTGCTAGCCGGTCCGGTGCCGACCGGGTCACGCGAATGCGCGCGCTGAAGATTTTCGCCGCCATCAGCGGATAGGCGAACAGGGCCTGCCATATCTCGTCGGCGATCTCGTCGCGCTCGAACGCCTTGGGTCGACGGCGCAGGATGTACCGACCCGGCCGGTCGCTCGCGAGGCTGGGCTGCTCCTCGCCGAGATAGCACAGCAGCGCGAAGCAGCGGGCAAGGTCCGCGGCCGACCGGCCCTGGATGCCGAAGGCCGAGGCGAAATCGAGCACGTGCTGCAGGGCGCACAGCCGTACCGCCTGGCCTATGATCCCCGCCGCCGCGTGCAGGCCGAACAGCTCCAGCGACGTCAGCACGCCATCGCGCAGGTAGCCGCGCGAGAAATTCCGGAACGCCTTGCTCAGGCGGTCAGCCGGCCATTGCTTCGGATCGAGCTTCGGCGCGGCCGCTGGGTCGAAATCCGGCGAGCGCGTGACGACGCGGAACTGCAGGCGCTCATCGGGCGCCAGGTCGCGGTCGAACTCCTCGAAGTAGCCCTCGTCGTAGGGCTCGCCGTCCTGGAACGTCTTGGTCACGACGAACGCCAGCCGGTTCGTTCCCAGGGAGGGCCCGTTGTAGGGGTGCCAGCCGGCGAACATCCGGCGCGGCGCCGAAGACGGCACGGCGCAGATGCTGAGACCGGGGAAGCTCCAGGCGGGCGGCAGATAGCGCACCCAGACCTTCTTCGGCGTCTCCTCGATGTATTCCATCGCCAGGCCGCCGATCATGTTCGAGAGATAGTGATACCGGCCGGCGATCACCGCCGGCGGGAGATCGCGCGATATCCCGAGACGGTCGACGCCGCTCAGGAAATGGGTGCGCTGGTGGCGGTTCAGGATCTTGAACTTGAAGTCGGCGAGCGCGCCTTCGCCCTTCTCGCGAAGGATGGTCAGCTGGATCGCTCCCCATTGCTGCGACCAGAAGCGCGCGACCGTCCTGCATTTCTTGTCGAGCGGCCAATCCGCGATTTCTCCGAGAAAGTCTCGCTGCACTCCATCCTCCCCCAAACGGCCGCCCGCGCGGCATGTGTCGTCGCTGCTGCGAACGGCCGACGCCGGAGGGTAGTTCAAGCGCGGGTTTGACGCCACGCACCGATCAAGGCTTCGCCCTGGGGCGGGGCGCCATGGCGCGGTTCATCAGCGGCAGCAGGCGAAGCAGGATCCACATCGCGACCAATCCACTGGCGACGCCCAGGTCGCTCGCAGCCAAGTCCGACAGGCGCGCCGTTCGCCCCGGTACCAGAACCTGCGCGATCTCCATCGTCGCCGCCAACCCCATCAGCAGCACGCCCACGCAAAACAGCTTCAGCGGAGCTTTTCCCCAGGCCAGGGCAAGCACGCCCGCGACGGCGAAGTAGGCGGCGAAGTGCTCCAGGTGCCGCGAAGCGCCGGTCCGTACCTGAAACTGGCCCGGGATCAGCGACAATACGAGTATTGCCGTAATGGCTAAAAAAGGTGTGTATCTTTTAAAGTACAGGAACATCGCCGGACATCGTCCAATCTTCAGGTCCGTGGATACCCTAGCCAGTTGGTCCGCCCATGCCACTGCCACCTTTCGACGTACACGTGTCACTAAAGATTTTGAGGCCACACGTTTGTGCTGTGCATCAAACCGATTACGTAATGTAGGGGCACTGATTCCGGTGCCTATACTCCTGGCGGGTAACAGGAGTGGACAGACCAATCAACGCCACGCTGTGCCATGACGAATCGGGGGGCGGTTCATGGAGCACGTCGTTACGACACTGATTGTCGATCGCAGCACGCTGTTTCGAGAAGGTCTCCAGCTCATCTTGAACGACACCCCGTTTCGCGTCTTGCGAACGGGGGCGTCGATCGACGATATCCAGAAAAAGCCGCTGCCCAAGTCGCGCCAAATTCTCCTATTGATCTGCGCCGACGGCGAGGGGCAGGAAACAGCCCCCCAAGTTCGTCGCTTCAAGTCGCAAAACCCGAACGCGCGGGTGGCCGTCCTGGCCGCCCGCTGCGACCTGACCGAGGTTCGGCCCTTGTTCCAGGCGGGTGCCAACGGGTACTTCCTGAAGGATATGAGCCGCGAAGCCCTGATCAAGTCGCTGGACCTGGTGATGCTGGGGCAGACGATGCTGCCGGTGGGGCTGGTCGCGTTGATGGACGAGCCAAAGACTCTCGCCCTCGAAGAGAAGGTGACCGCCAGCGGCTTGCCGGTCGACGACCCGGCGACCGACCCGGGCAGGCATCGGCTGTCGGACCGGGAATCCGAAATCCTGAAATGCCTGATGGAAGGCGAGCCCAACAAGCTGATCGCGCGCAAGTTCGACATCGCCGAAGCAACCGTGAAAGTCCATATCAAGGCGATCCTGCGCAAGATCTCGGCCAAGAACCGGACGCAGGCGGCGATCTGGGCCCATCACAATCTGGGCGATGCGAGCCCGACGCACAGCGATGCTGTTGTGAAGAGCGAGTCGCGCGCGGCGGACAATGTCGTGGAATTCGTTCCGATCAGCGAAAGAGCGTGACGCTTCGTCTCCAAGGGCGAGGATCCTGGCACATGCCGGTCATGCGGCCGGGATCGGGTGCACGCTCTAGTTGACCGGCGCCGGCATCAGGGCGCCGCTTCGTTCCTGCCCGGCGCGGCGGAATCCCTCGAAGTCGACGGCGCCTTCGCCCCAGACGAAGCGCGGCGCGCGTGCGCCCGAATAGCGATAGGTGTTCTGGTCGAACGCGTTCCCGCTGGATTGGATGATGCCGAAATTCTCGGCGCCTCGCCGTGCGTCCGATGCGCCGCCGGCGGCACCATCGCCCAGGAAAGTGACGTCGTTGCGGTACACGCGGTTTGACCTTGTTTTGTAGTATCCGCCCGCCGCGATCCGCCGGTTCTGATCGATCAGCATGATGGCGCGGCCGCCGGGCCGGACCGTCACGGTATTCTCGTAGACGTCGACGAACTCCGATGCCGCGATCTGGATGTCGGCGCCCCAGAACCACGTGGGCTGGCCGCGCCCGTTCTCGCGCAACGTGTTGCCGCGAATAGTCGCGCGGAACGAAATCTCGAAGAAGATTCCGGGGCCGGTGTTGTGCTCGACCGTGTTGCGCTCGAACAGCACGTCGCGGCAGCTCTCGTCGCACCACAGGCCCGGGCCGCCGTTGCGGAAGACCCGGTTGCCGCGGAAGACGATCCGCTCGCTCTCTGTTATCTTCACCCCGCCGGCTTCCCATTCCGGATCGAAGCCGTAGATGTTGTTCTCCCAGATCGTGTTGTTCTCCACGAGGATGTTCGTTCCGCCGGCCGTGGCGCCTTGTTGCCCGTTGTGATGGATGTCGCAGCCGGTGATCGCGCCGTTGTCGCCGACCGAGACGCCCGCCCCCCTGTTGAAGCGAAATTCGCTGTCGACGATTTTCCACCCCTCCGCTTCCTCGCCCTGCACGGCGCCTTCCTGCGGTGGATTGCGGTATTTCTCGATTGCCAGGCCGCTGACCAGGATGTTGGGCGCGCGACCGTGGACGGCAAAAATGGCCGTCGCCAGCTCGACCAGCTTTCCCCGGGGGTCGTCGGCGAACTTGATCCGACCGGCGGGGAAATCGACGAAGAAGCGGTTGGCGGCCACATCGCCCTCGCGTAGGACCTGCACCAGCGGCTTGTTGTCGATGAAGAAGCCGTGTGCGACGGCGCAGGACTCGCGACCGCGGAGGCACTCGCCGCGCCTGGTTGGGTCCAGCCGCACCGAAGCAGTCGTCCAGAAAGCGCCTTCGCGCTTGAAGTCGGTCAGAACCTGGGCGCCGTTGAGCACGCTTCCCGGTTCTCCGTAGAAGCGTTGTCCAGGCAACGCCCGCACTGTCTGCATGCGATGCACGCCTGCCTCGATGCAGAACACGGCGTTCGGACCGGCGCGCTCAGCCTGCGCCTGCAACGAGGCGCCGACCGGCACCCGGATGGCATCGGCAGGGCACGTCGCTCCGGCCGACGCCATGATGCCGGTCATGGTCGCCATGGCTCCAATGCCGAGCAACGCCTTGAACATCGCGGCGCGTCGGCGCGGCCGGTCCATGGTTCAGAGCTTTGCCTGCGCCGGATCCCGCGGGCCCAGCATGCCCGGCGGCATGCGCAGGAGCGGATCGCCGGGCGTGCGTTTCGACGCCACTCGGCTGCGGGTAACCATCGCGCGATAGACCATGGTCGTTCCGATCCCAAAGCCGAACAGGCACCAGAACCAGATGCCGAGCATCGGACCCTCCAGGGCGACATCGAACGTCGCGTCGATGACGATCGCCAGCAGGTAGCACCCGATCCACAGGAAGAGGTTGTACCATTGCCGGTCGCCGCGGCTTTGCGCCATCAACATGCTGCCTCCCATCATCGCGAACCACGCGATGCCGGTAAGCGTCCACAGCACCAGCCCGGGCACGCCCATGCGGGCGAGGATTGTCATATGGCCATTGTGCGGGCTGCGCAGAGGGGGGCCGCCGAACTCGAGGCCGACCAGGAACCCGTCGGTCTCGGCAAGGCTCATGCCGAACCCCTTGCCGGTCCAGAAATACGGCCCATTGAACGTGTAGTCCTTGATGGTTTCCCACCAGCGCAGGCGCCACATCTTCGTGCCGTCCAGGTTGGACGCATTGCTCGTGCCGATCAGGCTTTCGACGTTGTCGAGCATCTGCTTCGGGCCCAGGCTGCGGTCGCCGAGCTCGATGTTGAGGCCCGCCGCGTAGGCGGCGATGAACAGCGTCGCGGCAACAAGCATCACCGGCACGAAGCGGCGGATCTGCCTGCTGGCGACGACGGCGATTGCGATCGGAATGACGCAGGACAGCATTGCGCCGCGGCTTGGCGTGATCATGGCGATCCCGACGATTAGCGCCAGCAGCCAGGCGAGGGAGGCCTTGCGGAACCCCAGCAGGACGAAAATAGCCGCGCCGGCAAGATGCACGGCGGCTTCGCCCGCCCGGACGTCGAGCATCGCCGATCCCGAGATCGGCCAAACGGGGATCTGGTCGCGGAGCTGCTGTGTCGAGTGGGTCAGCGTTCCGCCGATCACGCCGAAGATCAATGCGAACTTGCTATAGGCGGAGATGGCCCATCGGATGCGGACAGGCTTGTCGAGTAGCAGCGCAGCTATGGCGAAGGCAAAGATGCCATAGGTCACGATGACGCTGTCGCGCAACGCGTTCAAGCCATGGACACCGACGGAACCGACCGCGCGATAGGCCACAAGCACGATCATGGTCGACAGCAGCAGGCTCGGAACCGTCGTCAAGACGGCGAAGCTGCAGCCGCTCCTGAGGATGACGGCGACGCCGGCGACGAGGAGAACCTCGCCGACAAGGATCGGCGGAATACCGGCATACGCGAACCCCTTGCCAAAGAAAGCATAGCCGGCCAGCGCAAGGCATAGCAGCCAGAAATACGAATCCAGCGCGTTGGGACGCTCTGCCGTCGGCTCGAGTGCGTATGCCGGAACGGAAGACAAGGGTCCCTCAGCGCTTCGCGACCGGAGCGGCGCTTGCCGCCCGCCCGAATCCCCTGACCCAATTCGGCAGTCTGGGCGCGTGCCTGCCAGCGCGCAGCCGCGCGGCCGGCTTGCCGGCCCGGCCACGCAGCATGCGGTCGATCGGCTTCTCTAGGTAGGTAAAAAGCACCTGCCCTACGACGACGCACAAGAGGATGCCGAGCAGGCGAACGACGATGCCGAGGCTTGGCGACAAGGGCAGCTGCCCCAGGACCTTGCCGGCGATCGACAGGACGAACCAATGCGAAAGATAGAGGCTGTAGGACGCATTGCCGATTGTTGCCGCCGATCGGTTGACCAGGTTGTCAATCCGGAAGATGCGTTCCGCCTTCCAGAAGACGAAGAAGAAGGCCGCGGTAAGGGCGAACCGTCCAGCCAGCAGGTTCTCCTGCTGGTCGCCGAATCGTGCGCCAAGGGCGACGACCGCGAGGAACGACCCGAGTAACGCAGCACTCCGCCGTCCCGACCCCGAGCCCGACTCGTTCACCAATCGGGCGAGCCAGCCGAAGGCAAAAGGAAGCAAATAGGGGCTGGTGAGGTGAAAATCCCAGGTCTCGCCGTTCGGCCCTGTCCCGAGAAAGAACCCGCTGAGGCCCAGCGCTAACAACACCAGACCGAATCCGAACCTCGAGCGCATTGTCAGACCCAAGGGCAGCAGCATGAGGATGGCGACGAACGCGTAGAACACCATCTCGTGCTCCAGGGTCCAACCCACGCCGAGGATGGGATGGCGTTGCTGCGGGAGGATCAGATAGGAGCTAAGGACAGATTCCGGGTTCAGCTCGAGTCCGTGCAGGCTCCACTTTCTATTCAGAAAATACGCAAGGATCACGAGGCTGGTGAATATCCAGTAGAGCGGGAACAGCCGATAGATGCGCGATCGCAGGAAAGCAAGTCCCGTTCGATAGTGCGGCGCGCGCATGCAGATGACGTAGCCGGAGACAATGAAGAAGAGTTCGACCCCGATGCCGCCGAGCGGCTCCCAGAATGTCTGGGTGATGAGGTTGCTGGAGAAGTGCTTGACGATGAGATCCGAATGCCACACCACGACCTCCAGCGCGGCGATACATCGCAGCCACTGAATGTCGTTTCTGGTTTCGGCTGCCATCATCGGCTCCCTTGGCCACCCGCGCCGGGCCATGCGTCGCGTGGTCGATAGAGGTCGCGCAGGCGATCGGAGGCCGCGCTCCAATCGCCGATCGACGCCGCCATTTGGAAGGCCGCGTGCGACATGCGCGCCCATTCCTCGGCACCAAGACGCTCGGCCTGGAATAGCGCGCGCGCGACGGCCGCCGGCGAAAGGGCGGAAATCGGCAAACCGCCCCCGAAGCGGTTGACCTCGTCCTGCAGATTGGTCGGTAGCGAGACGATCAGCGGCAAGCCGAACAGCGCGGCTTCCAGTCCCGCGGTCGGCATGACATCAAATCGCGAGGGCATCACGAAGAAGTCCCAGGTGCTAAGGGCCCGTTCCTTTTCCGCACCGAAAGCGGGGCCGCGCACGATGATCGATCCGTCGGGCTGCAGCCTTTCGGCCAAGGCCAAGAGGGCCTGGCGCGCCGGACCGGTCCCGATCAACTCGAGCGTTCCCTTGCCGCCGGCCTTGCGATACTCGGCAAAGCCTTCGATAAGCAGATCAAGTCCCTTATGCTCGACCTCGTAGCGCCCGCAGAAACCGAAGCGCGGGAACTGCGCGGACGGTCCGGTGCGGCGGGGCGACGCCGGCGCTCCGTCCAGCCGGCTCGAATAGGCAGCGTTGCCGATGATCTGGACCTGGGCACCCGGCGCCACGGCCTTGATGATCTCGCGTTCTTGCGGACAAACCGCGTGGACGAACCGCGCGTGCTGCAGGACGTGTCGCTCGATCAGGCGGAGATAGAGCGCCGGCACGCGCCGGGTGGTCCGCGCCTGCCGGTCGAAGATATGCGAATAGCGGCCGTGCACGGTGAGCGCATAGGGTACGTGGTGCTTGCGCAGCACCGCGGTCAGATGGAGCAGGACCGGCTCGCGGCCGCCGTGGATGTGGAAGATCGTGTTCGGCGTCGTTCCCGAGAGCAGCGCCGCCATCACCTTGGGCGCGAGCGTGACGGCATGTCCGCGCAGCTTGACGCCGCTCAGCGGCAGCACCTGCGACGGCACGTCGATCGGCTGGTCGCCCGGCTCCGGCGGCCCATTGCGCAGGTAGAACAGCTTGGCGTTCTCGCCCGCGCCGAGTTGCTCGCGCGCAAGCTGCCGCGCCACCTTGTAGACGCCATTCGCCTGCAACGGATGGCCCTTGCAGTGGCCGATGATGACGTGGCGGATGTCGAGCGGCGGCGTCGGCTCCCGGCCGGCCTGGGCCACCGCATTGTCGCGCAGCCTAAGCGAGGCGAGGTCGTTCATCGCTCGTCATCCGTGCCAGGGTGAGTTGGGAATAGGCGAAGCGCACCAGGTTGGCGCCCAGCAAGGCAATGCAGCTGCCGACAAGGCCGAATGCGTGGGTGAGCGGCCACGCCAGCAGGGCCGCTGCCAGCATGCCCAGGGCGTTGATGGCGAGGGCGAACCGCGCCGCCTCGATGCCGTGCAGGTACGAGCAGATCATGTCGACCGCATAGGCGAGAATCCATGCCGCTACCAGCAGGCGGACCGGCATGTCCAAGCCGAGATACGCCGTCTGGCCGCCATAGAAAATCCGCAAGATGATCCCGGGCACGATCAACGCAGCGGCATAGTAGGTGAAAGTGGGCACCGCCCCCAGGAATGCGTAGACGCGCGCCGATTGCCACGCGCGTTCCCGGCCATGGACATGGGCGTGCGCCGCCGCCTGCGGGATTACGTTGCACAGGCCGAGAATGATCGGGTTGGCCAAGTTGACGACGTTCAGCGACGCCTGGAACAAAGCGGTGGCCGCCGCGCCTTGGGATGCTGCAAGCGCCCAGGGCAGCGACTGGACGCGTACGAGGGACATCAGGTTGTTGGCGAGCGACCAGCCGCCGAGCGACCAATAGTCCTTGATCACGACCGGCAAGCTCAGCGATCCGCGCCCGGCAAGGCCGAGCTGACGGAATTGGATGAGGGCGCCAAGGGTTGACGATACGGCCATTGCCGCCAAGGCGTTGGGCAGGGAGATCATGCCCTTCGCGCTCAGCGCGACGATCAGCGCGACCTGGCCGAGGTAGCTGACCAAATCGCCGATGATCGCCGTCTGGTGGCGGAAATTGGCGAACAGGCAGCGCCGCATCGTCTCCTGCGTCTGCCACAGCACGAACCAGACCGCAGCGAAGGGGGCGAGGTCGCCGCGGCCAAAGGCCAGCAGTACCAGCCCCAGCACGCCGGCCAAGAGAAGGCTCCCCCCGAGCGCCAGCACCAGGCTGGCATGGGTCAGCCGGGCATGCCGGTCGCCCTCGGCGACCGCCAATCGCACGGACAGCGGATAGAAGATCAGCGACGACATGACGACCTGCAGCCCGAGCGCGCCGCCGAACAGCAGGGCAAAGGTGCCGTACTCCTCGGCGACGAGCTGCCGCGCCAGGCAGATATTGGCCAGGAAAACGCCGAGGCTGGCGATGCCCTGATCGACCAGGGTCCAGGATGCGCGAAGAAAGGTGCGTTTAATCTGCACTGGCATAGCCCGCGGCCGGGCTTATCGCGGTCGCTGGCACGGGCGTGCGCTGGGCCTTCACATAGCGACTCGTGTCGCCATAGGCCCACTCCAGGTAACGCCGTGTCAGGGCCATCCCGTCCTTGAAATCGAAGCGTGGCCGGTAGCCCAGCAGCCTTTCCGCCTTGTCGTTGGACACGACCGGCTTGGCCGTGTACAGGGCAAGCTTCTGCTTGTCGGGCAAAAAGTCCTGGCCGATGCGGCGACCGCCGCCGCCGAAATAGCGGGTCATCACCAGCTTGCGCAGCGGCGGCGGCAGCGCATCGAGGCCGGCCTGCAGCGCGCGGCGCGCCGGCGGCCAGCGGACGATGATCTGGATGATCATCTTCGGATTGGACAGAACCATGCGCACGTCGTGGACGAACCCGTAGTTGGACTTGGATATCTTCTCCCGGGGCCAGAACCGCGGCGGCGCCGTATTCAAGGCGTTGGCGAACTCGGTGAAGAACGCGCTCCACGTCACCGGCCGCGGGCCGGACATGACGAAGCGCTCGCCGATTGCCGCCTCGTCGATGGCAGCGCGCAACATGCCGTCCGTCAGATCGTCGATATAGACGGCATTGCACAGCCCATCCTCGCGTTCGGGCAGGACGACATTGCCGTAGATCAGCATCTCGGCGGGAGCGTTCGTCCAAGGCTGGCAGAACGGCCCATAGACGATCGCCGGCTGGATGATCGTCGCCGGCACGCCTTCGCAGCGCGCGGCATCGAGCACGGCCTTTTCGAGGTCGAGCTTGGTGTTGACATAGACCCATGCCCGGTCGCCGTCCGGCGTCGCTTCGGAGAGAACGCCGTCCGGGAACGGCTCGTAGACCGAGAAGGTACTGACATGGACGAAGCGCCGCACCGGGTGTCGCTTGCAGGATTGCAGCAGGTTCGCCACCGCATCGACGTTCTGCTTGCGCGAGCGGACGTCGTAGGCGCAGTGGAAAACGTAGTCGACGCCGCGGACCGCCGCGTCGATCTGGGCAGCGTCGGCCAGGTCGGCCTGGATCAGTTCGACCGGCATGCGGGCGAGGCGGGTCGATCGGCCGAGATTGCGAACAAGGCAGCGAACCTGTGCCCCGTGCTGCTGGACCAGTTGCTCGGCCAGTCGGCCACCGATGAATCCGGTCGCCCCGGTGATCAGCACCTTGCTGCCGGCGGGAAGGGCGGGTCGCTCGGATCGCGGCGCGGCGGGCGTCGCCGCCGGGCCTTCCCAGGGCATCGACAGCGGCTTGCGCGCCGCATAGCACTGTTCGATCAATGCCACCGAGCCGACCGCCTCACGGCCGGCCACGCCGACCCTGAACGTCCCCGAGGCGCTGGTCAGGAAGTCCTTCAATTCGGCGTCGAACAACTCGGCGAAGAACTGCTGCTTCATGTCGGTGGCGCCGATGCCATCGGCCCGGAATGCCAGCACATTGGGCGACGCGGCCCGAACTTCGTTCTTGTAGAGGTGAACCTCGACGAACCCCTTGGTGCCTTCGACGCGCAGGGTGTTGCTCAGGTCCCGGGAACGGCTAAGCTCGACCCTTCCCGTCGCGCCGTTGGGCAGCCGGCAATCGACGACACAGTCCGCCTCGACACCGCCTCCGCTGTCGTCGCGGTAGTCGACGAGGGCCAATTCGCCCAGCCACCAACGCAGCAGGTCGATGGTGTGTGCGCCCGTGTCGACCAGGACGCCGCCGCCGGCCAGTTGCGGTTGAATCATCCCGATGGTGCTGATGTCCCAGTTGAAGACGAAGCCCTCGCGCGCCTCGAAATGGGTGATGTCGCCGAGGATCCGGGCGTCCATCAACGACTTGGTCCAGCGTGCGATGTGCAGGTAGCGGCGCAGCAGGCCAACCGATAGCGTGACCTTGCTGCGTTCCGCGGCGGCGATCATCGCCCGGCATTGATCCGCCGTGGTGGCCAACGGCTTTTCCATGAACACATGCTTGCCGGCCTCGGCCAGGCTGGCGCCGATCCCTCCGTGCAGCGATGGCGGAACCGCGACGATCGCCGCGTCGAACTCGTCGGCGACGGACTGCCACGCCGGGGCCTTGATCGCACCCTTGCAGCGGCTGCCGAACCTGCGCGCGACCACCTCGATGCGCTGCGGCGAGGTGTCGATCAGCACCCGCGGCAGCCATCCGATCCGGCCCAGCGCCAGGCTCAGGTGGTGGTCGACGAGCGCGCCGCAGCCGATGATCGCGAGCCGAGGGGTGCTTCCTGGGGCCATGACAAGATCCGCTCCTTGACCGCTATATCGCTTGTGCGCCGAGAACGGCGCTGGTCTGCGCGGCCGGACGGCGATTGAGCGCACGCTTGTACCCGTCATAGGCCCGCGCGGCCGCGGCCTCCCAGGTGAACTCGGCCGCGACGCGCTGGCGTGCGTTCCGCCCCATCGCGATGAGGCGGTCCGGCGCGTCGGCAAGCTGGTCGATCACGGATGCAAGCTGCGCGGCATCTCCGGCGGCGACGAGCGTGCCGCACAGGTCGTTGAGTTGATAGGGAATGCCGCCGACCCGCGAGGCCACGACCGCTACGCCATGGGCCATCGCTTCCAGGACGACCAGCGGGAACGTGTCGGCAAGCGTCGGGAACACGAAGACGTCCGCCCGCCTGAACAGGGCTGACACTTCGTCGTCGGCGAGGCGGCCGGTGACGACGATGCGCTGGCCTTCCCCGCAAGAACGGACGTGGCTCTGGTAGTCGATATCCCCCCGCGTCTCGCCGCCGACGATCAGCAGGTAGGGGCGCTTGAGCTGACCGAACGCCTTCAGCAGGACCGGCAATCCCTTGTTCGGCGTGTGATTGGCCAGAAAGAGGCAGGTGACCTGGCCGGGGGTGCGGTCGGGCGAAATGCCGAAGCGCTCCAGTGCCCCGGCGCGCGCCGCCGGCATCGATGCAGCCGGCGGGTCGACGCCGTTGGGGACGACGATGGGCTCGGGCCCGCTATATCCCATCGCGCGCACGATGCCGAAATCCGCCGGCGACAGGGCGAATATCCCGGTCGCCTTGCGCACGGCGCGCGACACCGGACGCTTGACCAGGTGCGACCAGACGGCGCGTCGCAGGGGATCGAAGCCGTAGATCTCGTTGCCCCGCGCGACTTCGTTGAAGCCGTGCGTCGAAATCACATAAGGAACCCCGCGTCGCTGACAGGCTGTGGCGGCCCGCGCCAATTCGAGCCCGGGCATAGGATTGTGCAGATGCACCAGGTCGTAGTTGCCCTGGGCGATAATCTCCGGCAGGGCGGAGCGGTAGAACAGCGTGCTGTAGCGATTGGGCAGCTTCGACCAGGGAATGACAGGTGGCAGCCAGGTATCGACCGGAATTCGGCGGACCGGGCGATCGCCGGCCAGCACGCCTTGCGCGCTCGCCGCGTTCATCATGCTGGCGACCGTCACGTCGCAATGGCGGGTCAAGGCCGCGCTCAGGCGCTCGCCGGCGCGCGCGCCGCCGCTCACCGACAGGTGCGGCGGTACGACGATGGCCGAGAGCACCCGCATTATTGATACTTCGCCAGCAATGCGTCGGACAGGTCCGGCTCGCGCCAGAGGTCCGACAGCGCCTCGTCGATCGTCAATGTCGGCTCCCAGCCGAACAGGCGACGGATCTGCGTGTTGTCCGCGGCCAGGAACGGCCGGTCGACGCGCCGTACCCGACCGCGATCCTCCTCCAGCGCAAAATCGATGTCGGCAACCGCGCGCAGCTTGCTGATCACGTTGGCGACGGAGTAGGGGCGCGATGTGCCGAGGTTCACCGTCACCGCATCGCCGGCGGCGACCTCGTGCTTCAGCGCCGTCGCCACGAAGCCGCGGGCCGCATCGCGGATATGGATGTAGTCGCGCCGCGGCCACAGGTTGCCAAGCCGGACCACCTTCCGCCCGGTCTTTAGCTGCGCCACGATCTCGGGCAGCAGGTGCGGATTGGTCTCGCCGGGGCCGATCACGTTGAACAGCCGGACGATCACCGCCGACAGATGGCGCTGGCGGGCGATGTACCGCACGTAATGCTCGCCGTGCAGCTTGCTCAGGCCATAGACGTCGTTCGGTTCCAATGCGCCGGTGGCTTCCTGGTGCGGCCGGTCGTCGGGCTTGTAGACGGCCCCGCTGCTCGCGAACACGACCCGCACTTCCGGCGGGCATGCTTCCAGCAGGTTGACCGTGCCGGTCACGTTGGTCAGCACGGTCTGGCCGGGCTCGGCCTCGCATTCCGGGATGTAGTGGATGGCCGCCAGGTGAATCACGATCTCCGGCGCGAAGTCGTCGATCAGCGCTTTGATCGCGCCCGTGTCGGCGATGTCCACGCGCGCGAAGCGAAAGCGCTGGCGCTCGTCGGACCGGAAGCGGCTTGCGGTGGTTCGCAAATTGTCGGCGACGCAGACCTCGTGCTCGCCATACAGCAGCCGCGTGACTTCCCGGCCGACATAGCCGTTTCCGCCCGTGATGAGAATTCGCCTTTTCATGGCTGCTCCACCGGGTGCCGGTCGCCGCTTTACGCAGCGTTTTCGTAGAAGCGCTTGTACTTGTTGAAGTAGTGGGCCTGATCCTCGATCGAAAAGCCCTTGTGCTGCCGCAGGTTGACCTGGGTCAGGATGACGCCGTCGACCTGGACCGCAAGATCGCGCAAGCGCTGGATCGCGGCCTTGACGGTGCGTCGTGGCGTGCTTCCCCATTTCGCGACATGCAGCACCACGTCGGCGCGGCGGCCGAGGAAGACGGCGTCCGACACGAGCAGCAGGGCAGGGGCCTCGATGATGATGAAATCGTATGCAAGCCGTGCCTGCTGGATCAGGTGCTGGAAATCCGGCGACGCGAAGATCCGCTGGCTGTCCTTCAGGCCGGACGTGCGACCGAGCTGGGAAAGGCAACCGGTGCGGCTGTCTTCGATGAACGAATCGAGTCGCCCGTTGTCGGACAGCAGGTTTTCCAGTTCGGGCAGTTTCTCACCGCGGGCGCGCGGCGACATGTCCAGCGTCAGGACACGGTGACCCTCATCGGTCAGGAAGCGCGTGATGGCCGATATGGTGAAGGACTTGCCCTCGTTGGGAACCGCCGATGTGATAAGGACGACGCGGCCATTGGCCGGTGCCGGTCGGGTCGGGCGCTTGTCGCCGATCAATCCGGCTCCCAGGCAGATCATCCGGACCGCCTCCGTCAGCCGCGCCATCGTCGCCTTGTCCCTTCGCCGGCCGGTGATGCGCGGCAACATGGCGAGGCAGCGCACGCCGGTTTCCTGCAGCACGGGCAGGTCGGTGCGGAAACCGCCGTCGCGACGCTCCAGCAACATGATCAGGACAATGGCGGCCATGACTCCGCCGCCCAGTCCCAGGGCCAGGGCCGTCGGCAGCCGGGGGCCGGACGGAATTGCGATGGCCGGCGCCTGCGTCAGCCCTTCGCCGACATAGCGGAAGCGGCCGTCATTGGTCTGGTTCTGCTGCTCCTCGAGCCGGCGCGCCTTGGTTTCGGCCAGGTTGGCGATCGCGCGGGTGATCCGCGGATGCTTCTCGCCATAGATGATCGAAAGCTCGGCGATCTCAGCCCGGGCCGCGGCTTCGCTTTCCAGCAGCCGCTGCATGGTCTTGCTCTTGAGGTATTCCTCGACGAAGCCATTGGCGACCTTCGCGGCGATTTCGGGATCGCGCGACGTGAAGGCGATATTGATCAGGTAGGACCGGATGTCGTTGGTGACGCTGAGCGACTTCATGATCTCGGTCGCGGCCAGATCGACAGGCGACATCGCCTCCGGCGTCACCGCTCCGGTCGGGAGGTGCAGCATTTCGGCAATTCGCAGGAGCGTGGACTTGCCGGGCTGGAACTGCGGGTCCAGGTCCAGTTGCAGGGTCTGCACGACCTTTCGCACGAACGGCCGCGAGCGGATGATGCGCGCCTCGCCCTCGACGATCAGCGCGCCGTCGATCGTGGTCCGGGGCGGGCCCTTGGCAGCCTGCCCGCCGGCGTCGCCGTTCGGATCGAGCTGGACAAGGCCCTCGGCCGTGTAGCGCGCGCCGGCCACCAGGAAGGCGCCCAGCCCGAGCAACAGGCCACAGGCCGCCATGAGGATGATGAGCCATTTCAGGCGCCACAGGCTCGTCAGCGTGCCCAGGGCCACGGCCCCGTACTGGCTGCGAAGCGTGCCCTCCTCGGGCAGATCGCTTTCGATCGACATCAGGCGCATGGCGGCCTCGGTCGCGCACTGGATGCGCGTGAGCGGCGTACGTCGTTGATTTTCATTGCTCTGCCCCGTTCACCGGCAATTGGATCGGTAATGTCGGGGGCAGTAAAGAGCGCTTTTGGAGTACTCCCGGCATACTCCGTGATCGCCCGTTCGTTCAGGCACGGTGGTAGGCATCCTCAAGCCGGATGATGTCGTCCTCGCCGAAATAGGTGCCGTTCTGCACCTCGATCAGCTCGACGGGCTCGTCGCCCGGGTTCTCGAGGCGATGAATGGAAGCGACCGGTATATGCACATGCTCGTTGGCGGATACGGCTCTGACCGTGCTGTCGACCGTGATCCGGGCGGTCCCGCTGACGACGATCCAGTGTTCGGATCGATGCTGGTGCTTCTGCAGCGACAGGCGGCCCTGCGGCAGCACGACGATCCGCTTCACCTGGAAAGCGTCGCCACCGTCGATGACCTGGTACCAGCCCCAGGGCCGGTAGACGCGCGCATGGGTTTCGGCCTCGGACCGGCCCTTGTAGCGCAGCGACTCGACCACGTGCTTGACCTCGGCGGTGCGATTGCGATCCGCCACGAGGATGGCGTCGCGGTTGACCACGACCACCAGGTCGGAAACGCCGAGCAGGGAGGTCAAGGCCCCGTCGCTCGATACGAAGCAGCGATGCGCATCCAGCAGCTCGACATCGCCGTGCTGGACGTTCTCGCATTCATCGCGTTCGCTCAGCGACCATAGCGAGTTCCAGTTCCCGACATCGGACCAGCCGCAGGAAAGCTGAACCACCGCCGCCAGCGACGTGTGCTCCATCACCGCGTAGTCGATCGATCTCGATTCCGCCTGGCCGAAGGACTTGACGTCGATCGCGGTGGCTCCGCCCTCGTCCTCGGCGTCGGCAACCGACTGGCAGACCATTTCGACCGTCTTGGGCGCAAGGCGCCTGTATTCCTCGATCAGGATGCGCGGCATGAACAGGAAATTGCCGGAATTCCAAACATATCCGGACAGGATGTAGTTCGCCGCTGCGGTCGCTTCCGGCTTTTCCGCGAAGCGGTAGACGATGAAGGCATTGCCGACCGTTCGCGGTCCCGGCTCGATATAGCCGTATTCGGTCGCCGGATGGGTCGGGGTGATCCCGAACATGACCAGGTGCCCGGCTTGCGCGGCCGGAATGGCGGAGGTTACGGCTGCGCGGAACGCCGCCGCGTCGCGCATCACCTGGTCGGCCGCGACGACCAGGACGGGCTGGTCGGGCTCTTCGGAATCGGTCACGACGCAGCCGGCAAGGATTGCGGGACCGGATTCGCGCCGGCATGGCTCGAGGATGATGTCCGCCTGGACGCCGATCTCCGCCAGTTGTCGTTCGACGAGAAAACGGTGGGAGCGGTTCGTCAACACCAGTGGCCGCTCGGCGAAATCGGGCCCGCGCACGCGCAGCACCGTTTCCTGGAAGCTGGAATGCTCTCCGAGCAGCGGAACGAACTGCTTGGGAAGGGAATTTCTCGAGAGCGGCCACAACCGTGTTCCGGCCCCGCCACAGATGACCAGCGGACGGATCGATTTTGACACGGTCGTCTCCTCTCTACGCAATCCGCGAGGATCATTTCGCTCTTTTGCTTGGATGCAGCCCTAGACTGCCGCAAACCGGCGGATGAACTATAGACTGGGGAACTTGCGAGAATCGGGCCTGAAAAGGAGTATTCCCCACTTCAGACGGAGTAATCCGTACAAGCAGTGCTGTGCCGATATTGGCCGCGTGGCGGATACGGACCGCTTCGATGCGACGGGGTGCCGCTATTCGGCCAGGCGCGAGCGCAGGTGGTCGGTCAAGCGGTGGGCCAAGGCCACGATGGTCAGCGTCGGCATGTCGTTGCCGCCGGTCGGAAAGACGGAACTGCCCGCGACATATAGGTTTTCCATGCCATGCAGCCGGCAATTCGGATCGACCACACCGTCGCCGGCCTGGCGGCTCATCCGGGTGGTTCCCATGTGGTGCCAGACCCAGCGCGGCTCATCGACCGGCTCTGCCTCGGCGGCTGCAAGGTTCATCTCGCAATTGACGCCGGCGGCCTTCATGTTCGCGACCAGCAGCCGGCGGGTGCGCCGGAAGGATTCCTCGGTCAGCGCACCGATGCGCCAGTGCAGGCGTACCTTTCGCAGCCCCAGCGCGTCGCGGCTGCGATCCAGCGTGACGCGGCTATCGGGGTAGGCATCCTGCTCCATGACGGTGATGAATTGCCACCGACGCGGCCGTTTTACGCGGCCGCGCAGATGCAGGGCGATGGTTGCCGCGACGTTCGGCATGTTGCGGGCGACCCTGCCGAGGCGCCGTCCGAGATCGGCGGGAATGCGCCTCTTTTTCAGCCAGAACACGATTTCCTTGAACTCGCGTCCGCTCTCGTGCTCGCCGGATTCCGGCGTGGGCACGATCCAGGAGCGTCCGTTCAGGATCTTCTGGTTCCGCTGCGTCGCCTCGTCCAGCGCCACGCCGGCACCGAACAGCAGGTCGGATGCCGGCTGGCTGGCGCCGATCTTTCGCTGGCGCACCACGGAACCCGGATCGTATCGCAACAGCAGGGGGGCGAGATGGGTCGCCGTCACGGATCCCCAGGAAAACCGCGGGTGCTCCATGAAGCATCGACCGACCAGGTCGGCATGATTGCCCAACCCCCTTGAGTTCACCTGGTCCGAGAGCAACAACAGGCGCGGGTTTTCGATCCCGCCGGCCGCCAGCACGATGAACCGCGCCGTGACGTCGAGCGTATTGCCGGCCAGCGTCGCGACTTGAACACTCGTCACGGCGCGCGCCGCAGGGTCGGTCGCGATCAATGTCGCGTTGGCATAAAGCAGGACCCGCACGTTGGGCGCCGCGCGAAGCAGATCGCGCGAGACATGGCCCAGGTGGGGTTGCGGACTGAGCGCGCATAACTCGGTCCGGCAGACCGTATTGGCAAGCTGCAAGACCTCGCTGCCGCCCTCCGCGGCCTGCGCGATGCGTTCGGTCTCCGGGGGCAGGCTCAGGGTCGAGAAGGCGCGCTGGTAGTAGGCATCGAGCTCCTGGCGGCCGAATGGCCAGCCGGGCATCGAGAGCCAGGGGCGATCGGAAAAGTCGATGGACGCCAGCGGCTTGCACCATCCGCCCCAGCCCTGCGGTCCGGTGCTGCCGCCAAAGCCGCGCACGCGGCACAGATCCAGCGGCTCGTAGTAGAGGCCGGTGTTGATTCCCTTGTGCAGCCGCTGAACGTTCGAATCGAAGTCGAGCCCGCCGCTCTCGATGACGCACACCCGGCGGCCGGTGCCGACGAACCCCGAGGCGATGGTGATCCCCGCGGCGCCGGCGCCAATCACGCAGATATCGGCCTCAATGCTGGTCTTGTCGGCTAGTCGTCGAGCGTCTTCAAACACCGGTGGGCTCCACGCTCCTAGTCGAGCGGCTGAGAGGTGGCAGCCTGTGCCGGGCCGCGTTCGCGAGCCGTTCGCGTCTGCATGCCGGGGAAGGAGCGCGAACCGGTTTGGATCTTCGTGATGCGGACGACATCGCCCGGTTCCAGCAGCGTAGATTCGCTTGCCGGCAACATCTCGACTTGGCGGCCGGTGGTGCGGACCACGACGATGCTGCGGTCCACATCGTCGGCGTCATCGGCATCGCTGATCTGGTTCAGCTTGACCGAGCGGGTCTCGCGCGCGGTCGGCAGCATCGACTCGATCTCCTGCAGCTTTGTCCGTGTCTCCTGCAGCTCGGTCATGACGCGCTGGTGATACAGGTTCTGGGCCTCGAGAATCCGGATGTCGATCGTGCCCATGGTCTGTTCGAGATGGGCAGCCTCGGCCTGGAATTTCGACAGGTTCACCTGGCTGTTTGCCTTGTCACGTTCCATCGCCAGGACAGTCGAGCGCACGGCGAGGTCCTTGTTCAGCAGTTTGTAGTTGTCGTCGAGGCGCAGCTGGATCATCTCGAGCTGCCGCTTCTCCGCCACGGCCTGGCCCCGGACCGCATCCATCTCGCGCCACATCAGCGGAATTTGTGCGCGCAGAATTTCGAGCTGCCGGTCCAGCGACTTGACCTGAAACTCCATGACCTCGCGCTCGCTGGCCACGAGCGCGGCCAAGCCACGGTCGCCGTCGCCATTTGCGGGAGCATCGAAGCTGCGGGCGCCCTTGGTCTGGGCCTCAAGGCGCGCTTTCTTGACCTGCAAGGCGCGGCGTGTCGCCTCGAGCGTGCTTGCACGTTCCTCCGATGTGAGGAAATCCGCCAACGCGACGCTGTCCAGGGCCTTGGCCGAGCCAGGCCCGCCGCCCAGCGCGATCGCGCTCATCACGGACATGCCCGAGCGGTAGGGGTAGCTGCCCGGCGCCTTCACGTTGCCGACGACGTAGATCGGCCGCAGCTCCATGATGCGGGCGCTCACGGAGGGGCGCCGCAGGTAGCCGTCGGCCAGCCGCTCGGTGATCCGCCCCTCGATCTCCGGGAGCGTCAAGTTGCTGACCTGGACCGCGCCGATCAACGGCAGCGAAATGCTGCCGGCCGTGTCGATCAGGAAATCGCCGGAAAGATCGGTCTGGCCGAAGACGGTGACGGTGATCCTGTCGCCGGGAGCCAGCCGGTAGATGCCCTGGGCCCCGGTTGTTCCTTGGGCGGCGGCGCGCTCAACCACAAGCGGACATGCCGCCATCAAGGCCCAGAGAAGAATGGCGCGACGGAGCGGCGAGCGACGCACCCGGGCGGCTGGCTGAGTATTCATTCTGGCATGCATTGCGTTGGGTCCAGGGGTCATGGGCCCGATCATACCGATCACGGCGCTCGATCGCTGGCCCGGCGAAGCATAGGGCCGTCGATCATCGTGGGTACCCCCTTGGGGGAATGGCGTGATGTCGCCCGATATGCGCGCGCGAGCGGGACGGCTCGACGCTTTGCGAGCGTCGGCAAGTCGTTAGGTCGAGGTCAGCGCGCCGCTCCAATGGGGTACTTCAAAAAACGCTCGCGCAATTGGCGAGATGCTCCTCTTGCTCAATAGCGGGATCAGGTTCGCTGGGCGAAGATTTTTTCCATGAGTACCAGCGCGACGAAAAGTTGCCGGTGGTCGTCCTGGCCGCGAGGCCTTGAATGACGAAGCATGTCATCGACCTGACCGGCTCGGCATCCAGGATCGAGAATCGGCCTCTGCCGAAGAACGACCAGCGCCTGTCGCGCGCGGTGGATACCGTGCAGGCTTTCAGCCGGAGGGCCGTCAATTGAACGGCGCGTCGACCCGCGAACACCCGCGCGTCGACATCCTTGGGGTGGGGGTCAGCGCCATCACCGTGGCCGACGCCGTCGGATCGGTCGAGCGGTGGATCCGGGCGCGGACGCCAAACTATGTCTGCATCACCGGCGTGCATGGCGTCATCGAAAGCAGGACCAACGCCGAGCTGCGCCGGATCCACAACCAGGCGGGGCTGGTCACGCCCGACGGCATGCCGCTGGTGTGGATGGCGCGCCTGCTGGGGTTCTCGCGCACGCGGCGCGTCTACGGGCCAGATCTGATGCGGGCGGTCAGCGCGCTGCCGGCCGAGCGCGGCATCCGGCATTTCTACTACGGCGGCGGTCCGGGCATCGCGGAGAAGCTGGAGGAGTCGTTGCGCCGCGCCAATCCTGGGCTTTCGGTGGTCGGCACGCTGACCCCGCCCTTTGGCCCGGTCTCCGCCAGCGAGGATGCCGAGGCGGTCCGGCGGATCAATGCCGCCCGGCCCGACATCGTCTGGGTGGGCCTCAGCACGCCCAAGCAGGAATACTGGATGGCCGCGCATGTCGGCCGCATCGATGCGCCGGTGCTGATCGGGGTCGGCGCGGCGTTCGATTTCCTGGCGGGTACGAAGAGGCAGGCGCCGCGCTGGATGCAGCGCAGCGGCCTGGAATGGCTGTTTCGGCTCTTGTCGGAGCCGCGGCGCCTGTGGCGGCGCTACTTCAAGATCGTTCCGGCCTTCCTGGTCCTGGCGCTGGGCCAGCTTTGGGGTTCGCGGGCCTCCGCATGACGGGCGCGGTGCGTCGACGTCGATTGGCTAGCCTAGGTATGTGCATCGATAGGTAAGGAGAGGTCTATGCCGAAGAAAGCAGCACTCGTTACGGGAGCGGGCGGCTTCATCGGACACCACTTGGTCTCGTATCTGGTCAACAAGGGGTATTTCGTCCGAGGAGCCGATATCAAGCTCCCCGAGTACGAGCGGTCGAAGGCCCACGACTTCCTCAAGATGGACCTGCGGAACGAGGAGAACTGCCGCGTTGCCGTGCAGGGCGTCGACGAAGTCTACCATCTGGCCGCGGATATGGGGGGCATCGGCTACATCTCCGGATCGCACGCCGCGATCGCGCTCAACAACACCCTGATCAACGCCCACATGCTCAAGGCGTCCCGCAAGGCCGCCGTCGACCGGTTCCTGTTCTCTTCGTCGGCGTGCATCTATCCGCTGCATCTGCAGAAAAGCCCCGACGTCGTGCCCTTGCGCGAGGAGGACGCGTTTCCCGCGCAGCCGGAGGAGGGATACGGCCTGGAGAAGCTGTACATGGAGAAGCTGTGCCAGTACGCGCACGAGGATTGGGGCCTCGTGACCCGCGTGGTGCGCTTCCACAACGTCTATGGACCGCTTGGCACCTACGATGGCGGTCGGGAGAAGGCGCCCGCCGCCATCTGCCGCAAGGTCGCGGGTTGCCGCGACGGCGACACGATCGACATCTGGGGCGATGGCGAGCAGACGCGTTCGTTCATGTATGTGGACGACTGCGTCGAAGGGATCCACCGGATCATGCAATCGGACTATGCATCCCCGCTCAACCTGGGGACGGACGAACTCGTCACGATCAACGAGCTGGTGGATATCGCGGCAAACGCGGCCGGCAAGTCGGTGGTCAGGCGGCACGATCTTACGAAGCCGCAGGGGGTCAGGGGACGCAACAGCGATAACAGCCGGCTGCGGCAGGTGCTCGGCTGGGAGCCGGGCATGCCGCTGCGCGAGGGCATCGTCCCTACCTACCGGTGGATCGCCGGACGGGTGAAGGACGAAGCGATGGCCGTTACCGCCTTGGCGAGCGACTGATGCTTCGGCGGCGATCTTCCGGGCCGACGAATTGCGGCGTCGGTAACGACGACATCCTGTGCCGTGGATGTGAAAAATGAACGAGGCCGACACCTCCGTGACCGTCCCTGCCTTGGGTGCAAGCAGCCTGGCGGGGCGGTCGCGCTGGTGGATGGCGCGGCGCCCCCTAAGGATCGCGGGTGCCGGCCGTCGGATCGTCGTCGCCGCGACGTTGCTGACGGGCGACCTGGTCGCGATCCTGGCTTCGACCAGCATGAGCCAGACGATCGTCAATGCGGGTCGGCCGGCGCCGATCAACATCGACTACCTGTCGCCCATGTGGCTGATCGTGTTCTTCCTGGTGCTTGGCATGTATGTCGGGGTCGGCCCCAGCCCCTATGAGCGGTTCCGGCTGCGCGCGATCGGCGTGATGATCTATGCGGGGATCGAGCTCCTCCTTGCGTTCCGGCTGGGTGTCAATGCCGCAGCCTGCGTGTTTCTGTTTCTCGACGCCGTCTTTCTGGTCCTCACGGGATACTATATCGAGTGCTTCCTGCGCCGCTCGCTGATCCGGCGGGGCCATTGGGGGGCGGCGTCGGTACTCGTGGGATGCGGCGCGAAGAACGTCGAGCTGGCCAGGAAGCTGCTGGCCGAGCCGGAGCTTGGGCTTCGGCCGGTGGGCTTCCTGTACACGGCCGATGATCCCACGGTCGGCCAGGAACAGTTCGGCTTGCCGGTCCTGGGCGCCGCCCACGACCTGGACCGGCTCAGCCATGATCTCGAAGTTGCGATCTTTACCTCGACCCGGACGGTCGACGAGGCGGTGCGCCAGGGCAGGGCGCCGTCGGTCCACATGTTCGTGGTCGAGGACGCCATGGACATGCAGAGCCTGTGGCTGCGTACCCGGACGATCTGCGGCGCGGTGGGCATCGAGATTCGGCGCGACCTGCATGCACGCCATTGCCTTTGGCTGAAACGGGCGATCGATCTTCTGCTCGCCGTACCTGCCGGCCTGGCCTGCCTGCCGGTCGTGGGCGTGCTCGCGCTTGCAATCAAGATCGTGGATCCCGGCCCGGCCTTCTATCGCCAAGTTCGGGTTGGACGCGACGGGCGCTCCCTTAAGGTGCTCAAGCTGCGCAGCATGTACCGTGATGCCGAACAGCGTCTGGACGCGCACCTGGCGGATAGTCCCGAGGCGCGGGCGGAGTGGCATCGTTTTTTCAAGCTTACGCGTGATCCGCGCATCCTGCCGCGGATCGGCAATTTCATCCGCCGGACGAGCCTCGACGAATTGCCCCAGATATGGAACATCATCCGCGGCGAAATGAGCATTGTTGGCCCCCGGCCGTTTCCGCACTATCATTCCAGCAACTTCGATCACGAGTTTCAGCGGATTCGGGAAAGCGTCCCGCCTGGCCTGACCGGCCTGTGGCAGGTGACTGCACGCAGCGACGGCGATCTGGCCATCCAAAAGGCACAGGATCTGTTTTACATACGCAACTGGTCGCTGTGGCTGGATCTATACATCATTCTGCAAACTGGACCGGCCGTCTTTAGCGGATTAGGCGCGCGATAACGTAGTTCCACCCATATCCAGTTGACAGCGCGCTGGATGATTGCCCATTTTCTTGTTTCTTTTGGGTTGCGCCCCGCAAATTTTGCACAGTATCCTGATTCAAAATGAACTGGCGCGTGGCTTGCATGCCAGCTTGGTTCAAGTAGCACTGAGCTAGCATTGGTAGTCGCTCGGCTAGCAGTGAATGCATTGTGGAGGGGCATCACATGCGTTCGTCTTCGCCCTCGGCGGCGCTCGTCATCTGCGACGAGCACATGCTGAGGGGCTTATTCGCGGCATATCTTCGAAGTACCGCGCCGGACCTGTCGATCGTGGAAGCTGCATCCCTCGCCGTGGCCGATCTTTCCGCAGTTCCGCCGGGCTCGGTCGTGCTCTTCGTGGACGCTTCCGACGACAGCGACAAGCTGGTGGAAACGATCCGAACGGCGGCTGAGCAGCTGCCCGAGCATTCCATTGCCGTGGTATCCAATTTTCGTGGAGCCAAGCTGAAGCAACTTAAAGAGTTGCGGGTCAGCGGCTACATCTCGACCCAAACCCCATCAGTGACGCTGGTCCATACGGTTCGCCTGCTTCTGGCTGGGTGCGATTTCATGTCGCCGCTACTGATCAGCGCGCTCGCGCATGGCGAGTCGGCGGGCGGCTACGCGGACAAGCTCGGTCGCCCTAGGCCTTTGACCCAGACCGAGCATGCAGTGTTGCGTCGGCTGCAGCAGGGAAAGCCCAACAAGGTCATCGGTGCCGAACTCAAGATGGAAGAGAATACGGTCAAGAGCCATTTGCGCAGCCTGATGCGCAAATTCGGCGCCCACAACCGCGTCGAACTGGTCCTTGCGACGAAGGACATCCGCTCCGAGCTCGCTCGCGAGCAATCCCAGGTCACGGTGAGGGATCGGGAGACGAAGCAAGCCGTGCAGTAAGCCGGCGTTTTCGCGGATCTCGGTGGCGCGGGTTGCGAAGTGCTGACGCCGAGACCCCTTCGCGGCGCCGTCGCGGCCGGTCGGCGGCGGTCAGCCTGTCAGCCGAGGAAATTCCGGGCGTGGGCGCTGAATTCGCCGGCGCGGGTAACCCAGTCCATCAAGTCCTTGTCGGCCACTCCCGGCAGCTTGGCGCCTTCCTGCGCCGCCTTCATCGTATCGTGGATCGCTTTGACCGAGGCGGCGAATGCCTGATGACCGGCGCTCCAGACCCGCACCCGGTTGCTTGCCAGATAGGCCGGGTCGGCCAGGTCGGGGGCGGAGCCGCCGACGATAAGCGGCAGATCGACCGCGCCGGCGATTTTCTCCAGCTCGGCCCGGCTATTGATGCCCGGTACCATCAGCGCATCGACGCCGGCGGCCTTGTACGCGCTGAGGCGAGCGATCGCGTCGTCGACGTTGGAGATGGACGAGGCGCTGGTGCGGCCGACGATCGCCAGGGCGGGATCGCTGCGCGCGGCGAGGGCCGCCTTCATCTTTCCGACGCCCTCGGCAAGCGGAACAAGCTGGGGCTTCTCGCCGGCGCCGAAGGCGCGGGGCAGCAGCGTATCCTCGATCGTCAGCGCGGCGACGCCGGCCGCCTCCAGCTCCTCGACGGTCCGCACCACGTTGAGCGCATTGCCGTAGCCGTGGTCGGCATCGACCAGCAGCGATACCTTGCTGGCCCGGCAGGCCCGCCGGGCCTGGTCGGCGAATTCGGTCAGGGTAAGCACGATCAGGTCGGGCGCCCCCAGCACCGCGTAGGAGCCGAGCGATCCGCCCATCAACCCGACGTCCACGCCCAGCCGGTCGGCAATCCGGGCCGAGATCGGGTCCCAGACCGACCCGGCGGTGACGCAGCGCTGACCCGCGAGGATCGCGCGGAATTTCACGCGTTTGTCGTGTGCCTGCATACTGTCCCCTCGGCTTCCGGCGTTAGAGCTTTACGGCGCGCAGCGCCGCGGCCTCTGCCCTGGCGGCGCTCATCAGATAGCTGACATCCGAGCCGGCGGTAAGATAGCGCACGCCCAGCTCCAGAAGGTATTTCTGCAGGTCGAAGTCGCCGCGCGCCCCGCCGACGCCCATCTGCTTGCCGTGGGTGCGGCAGGCCTTGGCCACCTTCTCGAACACCGCCTTCATGCGCGGATCGCGATAGGCGGCGGGAATCCCCATCTCGTTGCTGACATCCAGCCCGCCGATGTGCACGACATCGATGCCGGGCAATGCGGCGATGGCATCGGCATGCTCGATCGCCTCGGGCGTCTCGAGCATCGCGATCAGCAGCACGTTGTCGTTGAGGAACGTGTTGATCTCGGTCTGCGGGATCGACCGGTAACCGAGCGTCGGCCCGTTGCCGAACGCCGAGCGGTGGCCGACGGGCGGGAACTTGCAGTTCTGCACGATCCGGGCGGCGGCGGCGGTATCCTGGATATGCGGCACCATCACGCCCTGCGCGCCGGTGTCGAGGATGCGGGCGGCATCGTGCGGGTGCTGCGAATTGACCCGCGCGATCGGCGTGATGCCCTGGGCCAGGGCCGACACGCACATCTGCGAGGCCTCGGGCATCGATACCGGGCTGTGCTCGATATCGACGAAGATCGCGTCGAACCCGCAGGCGGCGGCGATCATCGGCGCGTCGGCCGTGCGCATCTGGCTGATGCCCATGCACAGCACCAGTTCGCCCGCCTTCAGCTTCTTCTTCGCGTTGTTCTCGAATACGCCTCGTTGCATGCAATGCCCCTGTCAGACTTGGCCGGGAAAATGACACGCCGCCCACTGACCCGGCCGGTGCTCGACCAGCGGCGGCATCTCGGACGCGCAGCGCGGTGCTGCGATCGGGCAGCGCGTGCGGAAGCGGCATCCGCTGGGCGGGGCGAGCGCGCTGGGCGGCTCGCCCTGCAGGTGCATCCGCTGGCGCTGGCGCTCGACCGCCGCATCGGGGATCGGAACGGCAGAGATCAGCGAGCGCGTATAGGGGTGGAGCGGCTGGTCGAACAGGTTGCCGGAGGAGGCGATCTCCATGACCTTGCCGAGGTAGAGGACCACGATGCGGTCGGAAACGTGGCGCACGACCGCCAAGTCGTGCGCGATGAACAAGTAGGTGAGCGAAAGCCGCTCCTGCAGGTCGATCAGCAGGTTGATGATCTGGGCCTGGATATTGACGTCGAGCGACGAGATCGGCTCGTCGGCGACGATCAGGTCCGGCGACACGGCCAGCGCGCGGGCGATCGAGATGCGCTGGCGCTGGCCGCCCGAGAATTCGTGCGGGTACTTGGCGGCGGCGGACGGCGACAGGCCGACCAGGCCCAAAAGCTCGCCGACGCGGGCGCTCGTCGCCGCCTCGTCGGCGGTGATGCCGTGGAAGCGCAGCGGCTCGGCCACGATGTCGCCCGCGGTCATGCGGGGGTTGAGCGAGGCATAGGGGTCCTGGAAGATCATCTGCATCCGACGTCGCAGCGGGCGGATCGCCGCGCCGCTGGCATGCGTGATGTCCTGGCCGGCGAAGCGGATCGTCCCGGCATCCGGCTCGTGGATGCGGACGATCAGCCGGGCGAGGGTGGACTTGCCGCTGCCGGATTCGCCGACCAGCCCGACCGTTTCGCCCTTCCTCACCGTCAGGTCGACGCCGTCGACCGCATGCACGGCCTGGCGCGGGGCGAACAGGCTTGGCTTGGGCACGGAGAAATGCTTCACCAGCCCCTCTAACTCGAGGATCGTTTCGCCGGTGGCCGCCGGCCTTGACCACACCAGCCCCGATGTCGCCGCCACCTGGGCGGCGGCTGGCGGCAGCGAGCGGCCGCCCTGGGTCACCCAGCAGCGGCTTGAGCGCCCGTCGCCCGAAGGCAGCAGCGGCGGATGCTCGGCGCATTTCTCGATCTTGAACGGGCACCGCGGGGCGAAGCGGCAGCCCTTCGGCCAGTTGAGCGGGTCGGGCGGCGTGCCCTCGATCGTGGTCAGGCGGCGCTGCCCCGGCGTGTAGCGGTCGAGCCGGGGCGCGGCGTTGAGCAGCGCCCAGGTGTAGGGATGGCGCGGGCTGGCCAGCAGCGCCTCGGTCGTGCCTTCCTCGACCTCCTCGCCGGCATACATCACGACGACGCGGCGGCAGACATTGGCGATCACGCCCAGATCGTGGCTGATGAGGATGATGGCGGCGCCGAAATCGGAATTCAGCTCGCGCAGCAGGTCGAGAATCTGGGCCTGGATCGTCACGTCCAGCGCCGTGGTCGGCTCGTCGGCCAGCAGCAGAAGGGGGTCGTTGGAGAATCCCATCGCCAGCATCACGCGCTGGCGCATGCCGCCGGAGAACTGGTGCGGGTAGCTGTTGATCTGGCGCTCGGGCGAGGAAATGCCCATTCGGCCGAGCAGCGCGATCGCCCGACGCAGCGCCGACGCCTTGTCGTGCCGGCCATGGACGATCGCGGCCTCGACAAGCTGGTCCGACACGCGGCGGACCGGGTTCAGCGAGGTCATGGGATCCTGGAACACCATCGCGATCCGGCTGCCGCGCAGGCTGCGTACCTCGTCGCCCGTCATTCCCAGGATGTCGCGGCCCCGGAAGACGATCTCGCCGCCGGCGATGCGGCCCTGCTCGGGCAGCAGCTTCATGATGGACAGCGCCGTCACGCTCTTGCCCGACCCGGATTCGCCGACGATTCCCAGGGTCTCGCCCGGCATCACGCTGAAGCTGACGCCGTCGACGGCGCGGACGACCCCCGCATCGGTGTCGATATAGGTGCGCAGATCGCGGACCTCGAGGATCGGCGCGTCGCGATCAGGCTTGGGCGGCGCGCCGGCGCCGTCAGCGACGTCGCGCACGCGGGTCCAGCCAGTCGCGGATGCCATCGCCCAGGAAATTGAATCCCATCACCACGCTGAGGATGGCCAGGCCGGGGAACGTCGCCCCCCACCATTGCTCGACCAGTTGCCGGTTCTCCGACACCATCGCCCCCCATTCCGGGGTCGGCGGGACGACCCCCAGGCCCAGGAAGGACAGGCCGGCGAAGACGATGATCGCGTGGCCGACATCGAGCGTCACCAGCACGATCAGCGGGCCGATCGAATTGGGCAGTATATGCTTGAGCAATACGCGGCCGGGCCCGTAGCCGATGACATGCGCGGCCTCGACGTATTCCTGGCCGCGCTGGACCAGGACCAGGCTGCGCGCCAGCCGGGCGAATTTCGGCCACCACACGACCAGCATCGCCGCCATGGTGTTGAGCGTGCCGATGCCCATGGCGGCGGCGATCGCCATGGCCAGGATGATCGGCGGGAAGCAGAGCATCAGGTCGGTGAACCGCATCAAGGCTTCCTCGGCGCGGTGGCCGGCATAGGCGGCGATGCCGCCCAGCAGGGTACCGAAGGCCGCGCCCAGGATCACCACGACGATCCCGGCGAACAGCGAGACCCGGGCGCCGAACAGCAGCCGCGAGAACACGTCGCGCCCCAGCATGTCGGTGCCGAACCAGTACTCGGACGAGGGCGGCTTCAGCCGCCGGGTGACGTCGACCAGGTCGGGCGGGTAGGGGGCGAGCAGCGGAGCGGCGATCGCCACGATGATCCACAGCACGATGATGGCCCCGCCCAGCGTCGCCAGCCCGTAGCGGCGCCGCCAGCGCTGCGCGGCCGTCAGCCGCCGCGGCTCGGCGGGCGCGGCGACGGGCGCGGCGGCGGCAAGCTCGCTCATCGCTTCAGCACCCGCGGGTCAAGCACGGCATAGGACATGTCGACCAGCCAGTTGATCAGCAGGTAGACGACGGCAAACACCAGCGTCATCCCCATGATCGACGGGATGTCGAGCGCAAGGGCGGCGCGGAAGGTGTAGAGGCCAAGCCCCGGCCAGGAAAAAATCGTCTCGGTCATCACCGTGCCGGTCAGCAGGTTGGCATAGGCGAGTCCGGCCAGGGTCACGACCGGGATCAGCGCGTTCGGCAGCGCGTGGGCCACGATCACCGCGCGTTCCCTCAGGCCCTTGGCCCGGGCCACGCGGACATAGTCCTGGCCGAGCGTCTCCAGCATGCTGGCGCGGGTCGTGCGGGTGATCAAGCCCAGCGTGGCGGCGCACAGCACGATCGAGGGCAGGACCAGGTGGGCCGCCACCGTGTGCAGCAGCTCCCATTTCCCCGCAAGCGCGCTGTCCACCAGGAACGAGCCGGTCACGGTCGGCGGGGGCAGCTCGATTGGATCGATGCGCCCCGGCCCCGGCATGATCTGCAGCCAGCCGTAGAAGATCGTCAGCATGATGAAGGCGAGCCAGAAAACCGGCGAGGATACCCCGATCAGCGACACGAACCGCGCCCAGTGGTCGATCCAGCTGTCGCGCCCGACGGCGGCGGCAACCCCGAGGGGAATCCCGATCGCCATGGACAGGATGAACGCGATGGTCCCGAGCTCCACCGTGGCAGGCGCGAACTGTCGAATGTCCGCCAGCACGGGACGCTGGGTCGAGATCGAGATGCCCAGGTCGCCGTTGGCCAGGTTCTTGAGGAAGATCCAGTATTGCTCGTAGAGCGGCAGATCGAGCCCCCACTTCGCGCGATAGGCCTTGACGATTTCGGGATTGGATGCGGCCAAGTCGCCGAGCTGTGCGAGCACCGGGTCGCCCGGCACCAGGCTCGCGATCAGGAAGACGATCAGCGTGGACAGCAACGCCATCACGATCGTGGCGAGGGTGCGGCTCGTCAGGTAGCGGAGCATCGTTGCATCGGGCGGATTTCACAAACCGTGTGGCGACGGCGCCTGTCGCGCTCGGCGCGGACGATCAGGCGGACGGTTTCACGCCGCCCACTTCGAGCTGCCAGCCGGCCGCGGTCAGCGGCAGGTCCTTGATGGTCTTGCAAACCCCCACCTGGTAGCGCGGCTGGAACAGCACGATCAGGTTCGCCACGTCGACCATCCGCTTCTGGTATTCGATGTAGAGCGCCTCGGCCTTCTTCGGGTCGGTCTCGGTCGCCGCGTCGTCGACCAGTTTCACCAGGTCCGCGGGCGGGGTCCAATGCAGGCGCTTGGCGACGCGTTGGACCGTCGCCCAGGACCACAGCGCGTTTTCGACGGCGGGCGGATTCCAGTAGACCAGCGTCGCGCTCATCTTGCCGCCGTTGTAGAGCGTGCGCAAATTCACCTGCGGCATCGGATTCAGCTTCAGCTTGATGCCGACGCGGCCCAGGTCGGCCTGCAGCTTCTGGCCCAGCACGTGATAGGTCGTGCCGGCGATCGCGCCGTTGCCGTAGATGATTTCGAACTCGAACCCGTCGGGAAATCCGGCCTGGGCCAGCAGCTTCTTCGCGCGGTCGAGATCCTCGCGGAACCCGATCTCCTTGGTGAGCTGCTCGGTCGCGCCCAGCAGCCCGGCCGGAATGAAATTGGGCGGACGGATGCCGGCGCCGCCCAGCAGGTTCTTGATGATGCCGTCATAGTCGATCGCGTAGGCGACTGCCTGCCTCGCCTCCTTGACCGCCAGCGCCTTGTTGAACTCCGGGTTATGGGTGAGCGCGATGTAGATGAAATCCAGGCTGTCGTGCTCCTTGATCCACAGGTCCTTGTCGTCCTTCAGGGTCGTAAGCTGCTCGGGCAGCAGGTTGAAGGCGGCGTCGATGTCGCCGCGGCGCAGCGACAAGAGCTGGGCGGCCGAATCCTCGAAATGGCGGATCACGACGCGCTGGTAGGGCGGCTTGCCGCCCCAATAGGTGGGGTTGGCAACCAGCTGTATCTGGGCGCCGCGCTCCCAGCCCACAAGCTTGTACGGCCCGGTGCCGACCGAGTTCTGGTTCAGCCACTCGGTCGCCTTGTCCTTGTCCTTCGATTGCGGCGTGGCGTCGCCGCCCTTTTCCGCCACGACCTTGCTGTCGGTGATGGAGAAGCTGGGCGCCGCCAGGATGGTGAGGATCGGTTCGATGGGATTCTTCAGCATCACGTCGATGGTCTTCTCATCGACGACCTTGAATTCCGCGACGTTGGTCAGGTACTGCGCGGCCTGGTAGCCGATGTAGTTGACCCGGTCGAGCGAGTATTTGACGTCCTGCGCCGTCATCTTGTTGCCGGTGACGAATTTCACGTTGTCGCGCAGCGTAAAACGCCAGCCCTTGCCGTCGGGCGTGCGCTCCCATTTCGTCGCCAGCGCGGGCTTCAGCGTGATGTAGTCGCCCGGATCCATCGTCAGCAGCGTGTCGTAGCAGGCGTGGACCGTCATCGGCGGCGTGTAGTGCAAGTCGCGCACCGGATCGAGGTTGTTGGTATCGCGGATATCCATCCCGATGACCAGCGTGTCCTTGCGCGACTGCGCCAAGGCCTCGAAGCCGGGCAGTCCGGCGCCGATGGCGGCGCCGCCGCCAATGCCCAGCAGCCGCATCAGGTCGCGACGGGTGATCGAATGGATGGAATCCCGGTTCATCGTCTCACTCCCCAATTTTCCCGTGCCGCGCGGGGGCGGCAGCTCCGCGCCGGGTTGATCCCGGCTGCGGTGTCGGCTGGATCGGCCGGCGAGCGCCTACATCGAAGCCGCGTCGGCCGGATTGCACTCCACGATCGTGCGATACAATACGCGCAATTCCTTGTGCGTGTCGAAGTCCGTCGCCGCATGCATCGTGCAGCGGTTATCCCACTGCACGAGGTCGTGCGGGCGCCATTTGTGCCGGTAGACGAACCGGTCCTGCGTGGCGTGGCGGACAAGCTCGTCGAGCAGCGGGCGGCTTTCCTCCTCGGACCAGCCGTCGATCTTCCAGGCGTGGCAGCCGGCATAGATCGCCGGGCGCTTGGTGACGGGATGGATGCGCACCAGCTTGTGCTTCACGGGCGGGGCCTTCTTCAGCTCGTAGTCCGTCGCGACCGCCACGCCGCCGGTCCGGCGCGACCATTCCACCCAGTGGATGGCGGTAAGCCCCTCGATCTTGGCCTTCATCTCGGGCGACAGCGCGTCGTAGGCGGCGCTGGCATTGACGAACAGCGTGTCGCCGCCCTCGCGCGGGACCTCGACGCCGTAGAGCAGCGAGGTCATTGCCGGCACCGGCATGTAGGAGCGGTCGGTATGCCAGCGCTTGGCGCTGGAATCGGTATGCCTGCCGTTCGGCTTTCCCGCCGCGTCCTTGTTGGACATGACGTTGACCTCGGCGACGCCGTCGCGGACCGCGCCCGGCATGATGTGCTCGCCAAGCGGGCCCCACATCCGGCTGAACGCGATGAGCTGTTGCTGGGTCAGCTCCTGGTCGCGGTAGACCAGGACCTTGTAGTCCGCCAGCGCCTGCTTGAAGCGGTCGACCAGCGCCTTGGAGACGGGCTTGGACAGGTCGACGCCCGCCACTTCGGCGCCGAGGACGGGGCTGATCGGCTTGATCAGGATATCGCGTTGCGGCGCATCCACGCGAATTTCGTTACCGGCCATGGTCATGCTTGGCTTCTCCGGCGCTTCGCCAAGTCAAGCTACCGCCCGCGCCGGACGTTCATCAAGTGAGTTAAAGTCACGCTGGTGTGACTCAATCGGCGGGCATCGTCATATTGCGTTGCAATGCAACCATTCCGGTATCGGCCCATATCGCAACCGGCCGGAAGCGGAGTGAGATAACGTCATGCTGGTGTGAGTTTATGGCGCTTGCCCTTGGCAGGACCGGCACCCTAGGTTTTCACTGCCCCGGCATGGCGCTCCGGCCGCCGGTCATGATGGTGGTGCAGATGGCTCTGGATCAACCGGCGTCGCAGGTGGAGATTCGACCCCTCGGTGCGGTGCTGGGGGCGGAGGTGATCGGCGCCGACCTGTCCGTGCCGATGCCGCGGGCGCTTCTCGACCGGCTCAGGCACGCTCTGGACGAGCACAAGGTGCTGGTTTTCCGTGACCAGCGGCTTTCCAAGCAGGACATGGTGTCGGTCAGCCGCCAATGGGGCTCGCTCGGCGAGCACATCATGCAGGGCGCGGCCGCCGAGGACTGCAAGGAAGTGAACGTGCTGTCGAACATCGGTGCCGACGGCAAGCCGACCGGGAAACATACCGACGAGACGGCCAAGCGCTGGCACACGGACCGGTCCTGGATGCCCAAGCCGGCCATGGCCACGCTGCTCTATGGGGTCAAAGTGCCGCGCAGCGGCGGCGACACGCTGTTCGCCAACACGACGAAGGCCTACGAGGCGTTGCCCGACGAGGTGAAGTCCCGCATCGAGCATCTGGAGGCGATCCACTCGATCGAGTATTCGCGCCGGGCCGGCCGCGGCGTGCCCGCGACGGCCGACGAGATCCGCCGCGCGCCGCCGGTCAACCATCCGCTGGCGCGCGTGCATCCGGCGACGGGCAAGAAGGCGATCTATGTCGGGTGCCACGCCTGGAAGGTGGATGGGATGGGCGAGGAGGAGGGGCGGGCTCTGCTCGACTACCTCAACGGGTTCGCCGTCCAGGATCGCTTCGTCTACTGTCACAAATGGCGTCCGAACGACCTCGTGATGTGGGACAACCGCTGCACCTATCACGCGGCGACGGATTTCGACACGCACAACGAGGCGCGGCTGCTCTACCGCACCATCGTCGAGTAGGGCGGGCGGCCGCGCCTAGGCGGCCGGCACCTTCACCAGCTTGCGGAAGCTGCGCAGCGGCTGCGGATGCGTCTGGCCGGGAAAGGCCTCGGGCCAGGCGGTGTAGGACACTTCGCCGACATAGATGTCGCCGCGGGAATCGACCGCGATGCCGTGCGGCGAGATGAACTGCTCGGGCTTGAGCCCGGTGCCGTTGTCGCCGAACCGGGCAATCTTTTCGCCCTTGTTCGTGTACACCGTTATGCGCGGGCCGATGCCCGGCATCTGGCGGTTGACCGGCATGCGCGGACCGAGTTCGCCGACATAGATCAGCGGTTTCTCGCCGGGAACCATGAACAGGCCGTTCGGCCGGTGCATGTTGTTCCACTGCGTCTCGTACTTGCCGTCGCCGTTGAATACCTGCACGCGATGGTTCTCGCGGTCGGCGACATAGACCCAGCCCTGGGGGTCGCAGCAGATGCAGTGGCTGATGTTGAACTCGCCGGCGTCGGTGCCGGGCTTGCCCCAGGTCTTCAGCAGCTTTCCGTTCGGCGCGT